>CAYSLC010000050.1:0-9600 GCA_964431545.1 uncultured Desulfobacteraceae bacterium
GCCGCATGGACGAGGTCATCTTCCAGGAGTTCAAGGGCACCGGCAACATGGACCTGGCCCTGAGCCGGAAATGCGCCGAGCAGCGCGTCTGGCCCGCCATCAACATCCACCAGTCCGGGACCCGGAAGGAACACCTCCTGCTCGATAAACCGGAACTCAAGGAGGTCGTGGACATCCGACGGGCCCTGGCCGAGCGGGACGAGGTCTCGGCCATGGAACTGTTGATCGACCACCTCGACGCCAGGGGGTGAATCGGGCTTCGGTTTTTTGCGTTTGGCACAAATATTGTCGCATTGACACAGCCGCCATAATATTTTAGGGTTCATTTCCTTTCCAAGCCCGGAGAGGGGTCTCGACGAGACAGACTCACGCGCTTTTACAAACAAAAAATTATACCGAGGAAGATCATGGGCCTTCTCGTCTGCGCCGGGGCCATGCTCCAATGCTCTTTCGGGGCCGCCCCTTGCACGCTGCAACCGACACCCGGAACCGTGAGCTGCACCCCCGCGTTTCCGGCGGCGACCATCATGGACTACAAGCCCTTCGTCAACATCGCCACCTTCGGCATGTGCAACTCCATCCTCAACCCGACGGTGGCCTCGGCCACCGCCGCCAAGCTGGGGGTCTTCACGCCCATGCCCTGTACGCCGGCCACCGCCGCGCCCTGGATCATCGGTCAGCCCAACGTCCTCATCGGCACCTTCCCGGCCCTCAACAAGGAGAGCATCCTGCTCTGCTCCTATATGGGGATCATCCAGATCATCTCTCCCGGACAGACCAAGACGCAGCTCCAGTTTCCGGCCGGGGCCGGGGCTCCGGACATGGGGGCCAAGCTCGCCGCCATCAAGGCGGACGCCGATAAGAAAGCCGAGGCCAAGCAGAAGGAGATCGACAAGGAGGTGGAGGAGAAAAAGAAGGAGGAGGAAGAGAAGAAGAAAAAGAAGGAATAGACGGACGATGCACCCCTACCCCCGTTTGGATTCGCTCCCCAGGAAAGGAGACCCGCATGATCATCGAAAAGTTTACCCTAAAGGCCCAGGACGCCATCGAACGCGCCTCCCGGCTCGCCGTCAAGAAGGAGCACCAGCACATCACCCCGTGGCACCTGCTCTTCGGCATGCTGGAACAGCCCGAGGGTCCGGCCAAGGCGTTGCTGACCCGGGCCAAACTTGACCTGGAGACCATCGGCGGCCGGGTGGACAGCCGGCTGCTCGGTCAGCCCCGGGCCAAGGTCGATTCCCAGCAGACCCCCATCAACCGCGACCTGGAGAAGATCTTCATCCATGCGGAGGAGGCGATGGAGAGCCTCGGGGACAAGTATATCGGGATCAACCATCTGCTTCTGGGGATGCTCGAAAAGGAGGAGCTGGCCGCCGCTTTCGTCGAGGCCGGCGCCGACAAGGAGGCCTTCGCCCTGCTGCTGCGCCAGTCCAAGGAGACCGGCGCCGCCGGCGTCGGGGGCGCCGGGTCGGGGTCGGAGTACCTGGGCCAGTACACCACCGACATCACCGAGCGGGTGCGGGCGGGGAAGATCGATCCGGTGATCGGCCGGGACAAGGAGATCCGGCAGGTGGTCCAGGTCCTGAGCCGGCGGCTCAAGAGCAACCCCATCGTCATCGGCGAGCCCGGGGTGGGCAAGACCGCCGTGGTGGAGGGGCTGGCCCACCGGATCGCGGACGGGGACGTCCCCGACAACCTCAAGGAGATGGCCATTCTCGCCCTGGACATGGGGCAGCTCGTGGCCGGCACCAAGTTCCGGGGGGAGTTCGAGGAGCGGTTCAAGCGGGTGATCCAGGAGGTCACCGACGCCGGGAACATCATCCTCTTCATCGACGAGATCCACATCATCATCGGGGCCGGCGGCTCCGAGGGGGCCATGGACGCCTCCAACCTCCTCAAGCCGGCCCTCTCCCGGGGGGAGATCCGGTGCGTCGGCGCCACCACCCTGGAGGAGTACCGGAAGCACATCGAAAAAGACGCCGCCCTGATGCGCCGATTCCAGGTGGTGACCGTTGAGGAGCCCACCGTGGAGCAGACCATCACCATCCTCCGGGGGATCAAGGAGAAGTATGAGGTCCACCACGGGGTCCGGATCCTCGATTCCGCCATCGTTTCGGCCACCAAGCTCTCCGACCGGTACATCACCGACCGGTTCCTGCCGGACAAGGTGATCGACCTCATCGACCAGACCGCCGCCTCCCTCCGGATCGGCATCGCCTCCAAGCCCGAGGAGATCGAGACCATCGACCGCCGGATCATCCAGCTCCAGATCGACATCAAGGCCCTGGAGGGGGAGACCGACCCCAAGACGGTGGCCCGGGTCGGCGAACTCCGGACGGAACTCGACGGACTCAGGGAACGGAGCGCGGAACTCACCCGGAAATGGGAGCGGGAGCGGGGGGCCATCACCGAGGTCCAGGAGGCCAAGAAGCGGCTGGACGCGGCCAAGCAGGAGATGGAGGAGAAGATCCGGAAGGAGGATTTCGCCCGGGTGGCCGAACTCCAGTACAAGATCATCCCCGAGTGCGAGAAGGTCCTGGAGGAATACGCCGACGTGGACATCTCCGACAGCCGCCTGCTCAAGGAGTTCATCGACGAGGGGGACGTGGCCGGCACCGTCTCCCAGTGGACCGGGATCCCCGTGGCCAAGATGATGGCCTCGGAGCAGGAGAAGTTCCTCCAGCTCGAGGAGCTGCTCCTCCGGCGGGTGGTGGGCCAGGATCACGCCCTGACCACCATCGCCAAGGCGGTCCGCCGCTCCCGGGCCGGGGTCCAGGACCCCAACCGGCCCATCGCCTCCTTCCTGATGCTCGGCCCCACCGGCGTGGGCAAGACCGAGGTGGCCAAGGCCCTGGCCGAGTTCCTCTTCGACGACGAGCGGTCGATGATCCGCATTGACATGAGCGAGTTCATGGAGAAGCACTCGGCGGCCCGGCTGGTGGGGGCGCCCCCGGGATACGTGGGGTACGAGGAGGGGGGGATCCTCACCAACAAGGTCCGCCGCAAGCCGTACAGCGTCATCCTCTTCGACGAGGTGGAGAAGGGGCATCCGGACGTCTTCAACCTTTTTCTCCAGCTCATGGACGACGGCCGCCTCACCGACAGCCAGGGGCGGGAGGTCAACTTCACCAACACCATCGTCCTGATGACCTCCAACCTGGGGGCCGAACACATCCAGCCCGCCGAGACCGAGGAGGAGATGGCGGCCATGGGCCAGGGGATCATGGAGGCGGTCCGGTCCCATTTCCGGCCCGAGTTTCTCAACCGCCTGGACGACATCATCATCTTCCGTCAGCTGACCCTCGACGTGATGAAGCCCATCGTCGACATCCAGCTCCGGCGGCTGGAACGGCTCCTCGCCGAACGGGAGATCCGGCTGGAGGTGGGGGAGGACGCCCGGATTCTATTGGCCGAGAAGGGGTACAACCCCCTCTACGGGGCCCGGCCCCTGAAGCGGATCATCCAGAGTGATCTCCAGGACCCCCTGGCGGAGAAGATCATCGCGGGGAGCGTCCGGGACGGGGGGACGGTGGCTGTCCGCGCGGGCGCGGACGAGTTGATCATCGGGGATCCGGACGAGGTCATGGCCGCCCTCGACCGGGAGGATACCCCCGGAGCGCCGGCCGAAGCCGAGGCCCCGGAAAAGACGGATTCGGAACCCGACGGAGGGGACTCCCCGGCGACCGGTTCCGAGGCCCCCGAGACCGAGGAATAGAACGTATCCACAATCCCATAACCGCCGGATGACGCCACCGCCATGATCGGACAACTGAAGGGCCTCTATTCGAAGATCAAGATGCTCCTGGGAAAGCTCCAGCGCCTGGGGGAGAAGCTTCTGGGCCAGGAGAGCTGGATCCTCTGGGTCATCGCCCTCCTGGTCCTCCTCCTTCTGGTCTATCTTCTGGTGCGGATGATCCGGAAGCGACGACGGCGAAAGGCGGCGGAGGCCGCGGCCGCCGAAGCCGAGCCGAAGGTGAAGCCGCCGGCGGTGGGCCCCAAGGCCCTGGTCCGGTCGTGGAAGGCCTTCGTCGACGCCATCCCGCGCCGGTTCCGCCCCTACATCAAGCTCTACGAGCACTTTCTGGTCCTGGGGGAATCGGACGCCGGCAAATCGTTTCTCATCGACAACTACACCGATTGGAAGGGCCAGGCCCGGCAGTTCTATCCGAGCTACGTCGGCGATCCCCTGATCCAGTTCTACCTCGGCTCCCGGGTGGTGGTCCACGAGATCTCCTCGACCCTGCTCAACGATACCTCGGAGGAGGCGCGCACCGCCCTGAGCCGCCTCTGGCGGCGGCTGTTCAAAAAGCGGATGCCCACCGTCATCGTCGCCCTCAACAGCGAGACCCTCTCCGCCGAATCCCCGGACTCGCTGAAAAAGCTGGCCCAGCTGATCCGGGGCAAGCTCAACCTCATCTCCATGCGGCGGAACCGGCCGGTCCAGGTCTGCATCGTCCTGACCTTCATGAACCACATCGAAGGGTGCGCCGAGTTCTTCGATTTTCTCATCGAAAACCAGATCCCCCTGCGCATCGACATCGACGCGGCCGATCCGGAGGACCTCGCCGGATGCCTGGAACCGTACGAGCAGTACCTCTCCAGGGCCCTATTGACCCTCCCGGCCGAGGATTACCTCAAGATCATCACCTTCATGCGGCAGATCCCGGAGATCTTCACCCCCCTGTCGGAGTTCGTCAAGGTCCTGCAGCATCCGGATCCCCTCTCCGCCGACCCCGAGATCTTCGGCCTCAGCCTGACCACCGACCGGAAGAAGGACGTGGCCATTGCAAACCCCTTTGCCGCGAGCATCTCCTACCAGGAACTCCGCCGGTACAACCCGGTCCGGAAGCACCAGGCGGCCGCCGGCGTGCTCCTCCTCCTCGGCCTGGGGTACCTGCTCTTCGGCTACTTCTACCAGCGGAACCTTCTCATGGAGACCGAACGGCGCCTCGATCTGCTGGAGGCGGACCGGCCCACCCATTACAGCCGGGAGATGCACGCCATGTTCCCGGATTCGGTGGGGAAACTCCGGACCGATTCCCTGATGACGCTTCTCCCCGACTACTTCCCCCAGGCGAGCCGGTCGATCCGCCGAAGGCTCCTCGCCGACATCCGGGACTTCTTTCTGCTCCCCCGGTACCACAGCCTCCGGAATTTGGAGGACGAGGCGAGCGCCGAACAATCCCTCTACCTGCTGGGGCTCCTCTACGCCTCGGACGGCAACCGGCTGGGGGCCCTGATCCGGGAGAACATCGACAACTGGATCACCCGCCTCGATCTCCCCGAGATGCTGGTGCGCGACTATATCAACGAAAGCCACCGCGCCTGGGGGGAACGGGTGCCGGTGGATCTGCGGAAGTTCCGCCTGGCCGTCTCGGTCTCCACCGATCCCCAGCCCTGGATGATCTTCTTCAACGAGCTGGAGAACGCGGTCGGCAAGGACTTCATCACCGGAAGCTACCTCGAGGACCTGCAGGAGAAGGCCCGGACCCTCCTGGACATCTACGATCAACTGGAGAACCGGGACTTCTCCCTCCGGATCATCGACCTGCTCAAGACGGAGTCGCCCCTGAGCTTCCGGGGGCCGTGGATCGGCGAGATCCGGCAGTACCAGCTCAAACAGAACCCCATCCGGGATCTTCTCGCCTATGTCCGGGAGAAGGACATCCGGTACCCCTCCCCCGCCGGCATGGACCTGGCCCAGCTTTTGGAGAACCTCCAGGTCATGGCCGGCATCAAGGGCGAGGGGGAGCGGCGCCTCTTCAGCTTCTTCCTCTCCGGGAAGTCCTACTCCTTTGCCAGCGAGGACGTGGATGCGTTGATGACCCGGAGCCGCGTCACCCTGCTCATCCGGGACTTCTCCGGTCTCAACGATCCCCACGAGGGGCTCCTCTTCTTCCGGGAGGAGAGCGACTACCCCGACATCCTGCTCAATCCGGGCAACAGCGGGGAACTCTTCTTCGTGGGCAAGGCCCGGGTGGACGGCAAGTTCACCCGGAAGGCCTTCGACGAAGCGGTCCGGCCGCCCCTGCTCCACCTGTCGAAACTGATGAAGGACCTGCCCATCGCCGGCGGCGAGAAGGTCCGGTTCGGCAACTACGTCCTCCGGGGCGTCAAGGCCTACACCAAGCGGTATGTCTTCGGGTTCAAGAACCTCTACGACGCCTTCCACGTGGAGGCGGAGTTTCCCGGGGCCCTGCGGTACGTCCTCCGCGAGATCCAGCAGCCCGCCTCCCAGTTTCAGGAGTTCCTGCTGATCATGGAGGAGAACACCGCCCTGGAGATCGAGGAGGACCCGTTTTTACGGCCCTTCGCCCTGGGGCTGCGGGAGTTCGCCTCCTTCCGCCGCCTGATGCGGGAGGAGAAGGGGGTCTATCCGGAACTCGAGAAGTACAAGTCGATCATGGGGCTGATGCTCAAGGACCTGGAGGAGGACGGCGATCCGCCGGAGGAGAAGGAGGGCGATCCCGCGGCGGCCCTGAAGCGCCGCCTGGGTCCCCTGGGCCGGATGTCCCTGGCCATCCATCGCAACGAGGAGGACTCCTACCTCCGGATGATCCGGATGTGGCTCGACAACATCGGCATCACCTACCAATGGGAGCGGCTGTTTCTGGAGCCGGTCCACCAGGCCCACGCCATCGGCATCAAGGAGGTGGAGACCTTCGTGAAGGAGGTCTGGCGGCGGTTGGACCGACAAGTCCTCGTTCCGGTCTCGACCCGGTTCCCCTTCGACATGAACGGGGAGGATCCGGCCGAGCCGGAGTGGCTCAAGGGGTTGATCCACACCGAGGGGGTGTTCTGGCGGACCTTCAACGACTTCATCGCCCCCCTGGTGCGCAGGACCGACGAGGGGTGGCGGGTCATCTCCTCCCCCCTGTCCACCATCGATCTCCCCGGCGGCCTGGTCAAGGGAGTCGGGCGGATCGAGTCCCTCACCGGGGCCCTCTGGGATGAAAAGGGGGAGCCGAAGCCGATCCGGCTGGAGGTCAAGCCGGCCCTGCTGCCGTCGGTGGACCGGGACGGCGCCGCCGTGGTCCTCGGCTTTCTGAAAAGCGGAACCGCCTCCGCCTTCGCCTTCAACCAGCAGCCCACCTGGGAGCCCTTCCCCCTGGAGTGGTGGAAACGCCAAACCGCCGCGGTGGGGGTGGAGTTCGCGGCCTCGGGGAGTTCCCTGCGGGCCCATCGGGTGATCACCGTGGGCGAATCCTACTGGAGCTTCCACCGGCTGATGCGGAAGGCCAAATCGATTGACAAGAAAGGGATGGTATGGGAGATTGCCGACCGTGACGACGCCTCCGCCCGGCCGTTCGTCGTCCGGTTCCGCATCAGACCCGATCCCTGGAAAACCGTCAGGCTGTCGAGGTGATCCCCTTGTCCTCCAAAAGATCCCGATTCGTTACGATCAGCCGAACCGTCCGCGGAATCGCGCTCCTTCTCATGGCTTCGGGGCTGCTCGGCTGCGCCCTGGCCGGGGGGGAGGCCGGGCCGAAGATGATCCTCGACGTGAATCCGGCGCCCGGCGCGAACCAGGGGCAGCCCTTCCACCTGGTGGTCCGGACGGTGGACCCCCAGACCTTCCTCACCGAAAGCTACCGGGAGGTGGCCGCCAAGGTCTACGCCCTGCCGCCGGATCCGGCGCTTCTCACCGCCGTCCCCATCCTTCCGGGGATCGGAGAGGCGGTCGTCGTGGCCCAGCCCAAGGAGGGGGGCGTCGGCGTCTACTGCCTGTTCACCGAACCCGGGGAACGGTGGAAAATTCTGCTCAACCCGCCCCTCCACGCCCGGTACACCATCTCCATCCGGGACAGCCGGATCCTGGAGACCGAGAAGGTCTTCCACAAGCGGCGGGGCCTGCTGGAGCGGATCTTCTCGGACGAAGAGGAGGAAGGGGACCAGTGAGCGCCGAGGCCCCGACAGGGACCGGTCCCCCGGCGGACCGGGGAGCCGACGACGGGCAGCCGCGGATCGACCTCGGCGCCATGCGGCAAAGCCTTCGCACCGCCGAGGGGGCCCCCGCCCCGGAGCCGGACTGGCTGGCGGAGAGCCGGCGCCACCCCGGTCCCTTCTGGGACGGCCTCCTCCGGGACCTGGAGCGGCGGTCGGCCAGACCGGTCCGGAGCGAACCGTTCAAGCGGTACGATCTTTTCCAGGATCTCGTGGGCCGGCACCGGACCTCCGAGGTCCCGGCCATGCGGTGGCACGGGGGGCGCGCCGGCTGGCGGGAGATCTCCTACGCCGAACTGGACCAGCGGGCCCGGAGCCAGGCCCTGGCCTGGACCGAGGCGGGGGCGGGCCGGGGGGGGACGGTCTGCATCATTTTCCCCATGGGCGCCTCCTTCGCCGTCGCCCTCCTGGCCGCCTTCCGGATGGGGATGGTCGTCTCGGTTCTGCCGCCCGGGGGACGGTCGCTGATCCGGGGACGCCTCACGAGCCTGGCCCCGGACCACATCGCCGCCGACGCGGCCCAAGAAATCCACCTCTCCGAATGGCGCGACCGGCTCCTCCCCGATGCCCCGCCCGGCGGGCCGACCGTCGGCTCGGCGGATCGCCCGGCGGCATACGGCTCGGGGGAACCGGCCCTCCGGTGCTTCGATCCGGGAACCCGGCACCCCCACCTGCCCGTGGACGTGTCGGCGGACGCCCTTTTTTTCGGGGCCTTACGGGACGGCCCCCTGGCCCTGGGCCTGGGGATCGGAGGCGCTGTCGCGGCCCCCGGCTTCCATTTTCTGGAGACCCAGCCGTTCCTCCTGGCCGCCGCCCTGATGGCCGGCGCCACCTTCATTCATATAGAGGGCGGCCGGGCCGCGGAGCGGCCGGAGCTGCTGGCGGCCCATTCCGTAAAGGCGCTGGGGATCTCGAAAGCGGTCCGGGAGAGCCTCCGCCGGAACCCCGTTGATCTTTCCGAGATCTGCGATCTCTGGTTCCGGGAACCGGCCCTTTCCATGGAGGCCGTCGCCTGGCAGTCGATGGTCGGCGGCGCGGGCCTCGAAAATACGTGGGCCGGGAACCTGAAGTGGGCCCCCGCCGTCGGCGGATGCGCCCTGTTCTCCCCCCGGCGAAAGGGGCTTCCCCCCGCCGGGGTCTTCCCCTCGGCGGGCCTCTCCTGGCGGCCCACGGATCTCCGGGACCGGGGGATCCCCCCCGTCGAACACTTCGGGGCCCTCTCCGTGGGCGTGCCCTGGGGGGATCCGGAGGAACCCCTGCACCTTCCGACGCTGCTCATGCGGGTCGGCGGAGAATGGGCGTACGCGGGGGCCGTCCATCCCGGCAGGGGGGGGAGGACCTATCCGCGTGAGGAGGTGTTGGCGGCGCTGGCGCGCCAGATCGTGCCGGGGGATTTCTCCGTCGTCGCCGCCCCGGGGGCCGACGGCCTCGACCACGCCATCACCCTTCTGGCGTTCGCCGGCCCCGAGGGCGATATCGACCCCCCGGCGGCCGAACGGATCCTGCGGGAGTTCCTGGCGCGCGAGTTCGGAGAAGACCATCTTCCGGACCGGATCCGGGTCTACCCCCTGCGGGCCGCCCGTGGGGGGGACAGCGCGCTCGACGACCGGTGGTGCGAGGCCCATTTTCTCTCCGGAGGGCTGGACCGGCGGGCCC
>CAYSLC010000050.1:9700-27324 GCA_964431545.1 uncultured Desulfobacteraceae bacterium
ATTCCCAAATCGAGGCTGACGCTCCGGTACAAGACCGAGGTCAGCGGCCAGCCCGAGGATATCGTGCTGCCCCTGCGACTCATGGTGACCAACGATTTCTCCCTCGGGTCGTCCAAGGACCGGAAGGTCGATCTGGAGGAACGCCGGGTGCGGAACCTCGACGGGAAGAACACCGACTCGGTGATGAAGGACATGGGCATCAAGCTCAACTTCGCCGTGGAGAACAAGATCGACCCCGACAAGTCCGAGGACATGCAGGTGGACATCCCCATCGACGGCATGAAGGCCTTCTCCCCCGACGAGGTGGCCAAGCACGTCCCCAAGGTCAAGAGCCTGCTCATGCTCAAGGAACTGCTAAACGAGGTCGTCTCCAACGTCGACAACCGAAAGGAGTTCCGGAAGCTCTTGAGCGAGCTGATCAGCAACGAGGAGGCGTTTTCCAAGATGAAGGAGCAGTTGAAGGGGTTCGAGAGTTTCAAGCTTCCCTCCCAGGAGGCCAAGGCCGAGGGCGGGGAATGAGACCAAACACAGGCTTTCCCAAGAGATCCACGGGAAGATTAGAATAGGAGGCAGCCATGGCGGAAGCAACCCAGACCGAAGAGAAGACCGAAGAGCAGCAGGCGTTGGACCTCAACCGCTTTCTCTCCAGCATGCGGCTGAGCACCGAGGCCGGGGAGCCGGTCCCCATGATCCAGGACGATCTGGAGACCGTGGCCACCGACGTCCGGGACGAGGACCGTTTCGTTTCGGGACTGGCGGCCCTGCTCCTCAACATCGAGGTCTCCGAAAAGGGCCTCGACAAGGGGAAGATCCAGGATGTGGTGGCCCGGATCGACCGGATGGTCAACGACCAGCTCAACGAAATCATCCACCACGAGCAGTTCAAGACCCTGGAGTCGAACTGGCGGTCCCTCAACAACCTGATCCAGAACACCAACTTCCGGGCCAACGTCATGATCGACATGATCGACGTGGGCAAGGACGAACTCTTCGAGGACTTCGAGAGCAACGCGGTGGACATCACCGGCAGCGCCTTTTTCAAGAAGATGTACGTCTCCGAGTACGACCAGTACGGCGGTAAGCCCTACGGCGCCATCGTCAGCGGATACGAGTTCGACCACACGCCGGCGGACGAGTTCTGGCTCAAGATCATGGGCAAGATCGCGTCGGCCAGCCACGCGCCCTTCATCGGTTCGGTCTCCCCCAGGTTCTTCGGGTGCGACTCCATCGAGGAGCTTGCCTCCATCAAGGATCTGGAGGGGCTGATGAACCACCCGAAATACAGCTCCTGGAACAAGCTCCGGGATTCCGAGGAGGGGGCTTACCTCGGGCTGACCCTGCCCAAGTATGTCCTCCGGCTCCCCTACAACCCGGTCACCAACCCCTGCCGGGAGATCAACTTCGAGGAGAAGGTGGAAGGGGACAAGAACGACGACTACCTCTGGGGCAGCGCCGCGTTCCTCTTCGCCCAGAACATGGTCCGCTCCTTCGAGACCAGCGGCTGGTGCCAGTACTTACGGGGCCCCAAGGGCGGCGGGCTGGTCACGGGGCTGCCCGTCCACACCTTCAACATCCGGGGAGAAGACGAGATGAAGATCCCCGTGGAGATGGCGATCCCCGACTACCGGGAGCTGGAGTTCGCCAACGCCGGGTTCATCCCCTTGGTCTACCGGAAGGGGACCGGCGACGCCTGCTTCTTCAGCGTCCAGTCCATCAAGAAGGCGAAGAAGTTCAAGGACCCCAAGGATTCCGAGAACGCCCAGCTGGTGACCAACCTCTCCTACACCTTCTCCGTCACCCGGCTGGCCCACTACGTCAAGTGCATCATGCGGGACAACATCGGCAGCAGCGCCGACGCGGCATACATCAAGGATTCCCTTTCCACCTGGATCTTCCAGTACGTGACCAAGGTGGTCAACCCGGACGACCTCACCCTCCGGTATTACCCCTTCAAGGCGGCGGAGGTGGAGGTGAAAGAGCGGGAGGGGATGATCGGCTGGTACGATTGCAGCGTCGCCGTCCTCCCCCATATCCAGTTCGAGGGGATGGACGTGGAGCTGCGGCTGGATGCCCGGCTATAATGATAAGGAACAACCAACCATTGGGATCAAGGAAGGAGGAGGACCATGGCGGAAACCAGTTACAGTTGTGATGTACGGCAGGGATTCAACTTCGAAAAGGACGCCCAGGTAACCTTGGGGTACATCAATGCCATCAAGATCGCCGGCACCGACCTCGCCGCCGATATCAGCGTCACCGACCCGGAGAGCGCCAACATGGAGGGGAAATTGAAGGTCTTCGGCGTGGTCTCCCACATCTACTGGACGGGGGGGTACGCCGATCCCATCGAATTCGGCTGCCAGGTCTCCATCAACAACAAGCCGAAGATCCAGGAGATGACCCACAAGACTTTGAGCAACACCAATGTGGAGGTGACTTTCACCATCTACGACTACGACCCGGTCCAGAAGAAATACTACAAGTGCTTCCATACGGACGGAGCCCCGGTCATCGGACTGATCGAAAAGAGCGGCGGACAGTTGAACATGACTATCGACGCCGACCAGTCCATGGAGGTGACGTCGCCCAAGAACTTCGCCTTCAACCTCGGCGTGATGCCGGTGGAGGAGTCGAACCAGGCCCTCCAGATGGCCACCTCCGTGAACCTGAAGTTCGCCAAACAGTGGGGCGTGGAAGTGAAATAGCCGATAGGGATGGCCCGTCGCGGAGGCACCCCTCCCGCGCGGCGGGTCTTCTTTTTCATTCCGCTTTTTTCCGTTTGGGAATGCCAATGATCGGGGGTTGAATCACCATGACCGTCAATATCGCGAGGGTCCGGTGGCGGATGGGCCAGGCCCTGCTGCCGGACCACTTCATCCTACAGGAGGAATCGCTCTCTCTGGAGTCCCAGATGCGGTTCCGGACGCGGGGGCTGCCCGACGCCGGCGTGGCCGAGATGAAGCTCAACGAGAGCCTCCTGGCCGAAGGGGTCTTCTCCATCCGGAGCCTGCGGCTGGTGATGCCGTCCGGGCTTCTGATCCAGATCCCCGGAAACGCCGCCGCCTCCCCATTCAACCTCAACATTCCGGGCGCCACCCGGGTGCCGGTCCACTTCCACGTGATTCAGCGCTCCGATGAGGAGACCAGGGCCGCCTCGGCCTCGGGGGAGGAGGAGGAAGAGGTCCCCCGGGTGGTCCACCAGACGGCGCTCTCCTCCGACCAGTCGTACCCGGACGCCCACGAGACCCTCAAACTGGCCGAGTTCGAAAAGGATCCCGACGGCAACTGGCGCCTCTCCGAAGCCTACATCCCGCCGCTTCTCCAGGTGGGGACCACGCCGTTTCTGGAGGATCGACTGACCGAACTCAACGAACTGCTGGGCAGCTTCCAGTACCGGCTCACCCAGGAGATCGCGGCCAGCCACCTGAGCGGCGACAGCCTCTCCGGGGCCAAGCAGTGCTTGAAGAGCATTTTTCGGATCCAGCGGTTCCTGGCCAACCTCTTCCATCGGGTCCATCCCCATCCGTATTACGTCTACGAGGCGTTGAAGGAGTTCTATACCGAGGTCTGCTTTTACGAGAACACGGTGCCGGAACACGCCACCGACCCCTTCGACAACGACCAGCTCGCCGCCTGTTTCGGTCGGATCCTGGAGCCGTTGAAGCGCCACCTCCAGTCGGTGGCGGCGCCGTCTCCCTATCTCCCCTTCGAGCTGCGGGACAATCTCTGGCGGATCGAACTGCCCCCCCGGACCCGGGAGGCCCGGGAGGTCTATTTCCTGATCCAGAAGCGCCACGTGAGCCAGACCGTCTCCCTGCGGGAGATCAAGCTGGCGAGCCTTTCCCGGGTCTCCCTGGTCCACACCCTGGCCCTCCAGGGGGTGCCCTTGAAGAGCATCGACCGTCCGCCGTTCCAGCACACCTTCGGATCGGAGGTCGATTTCTATCTCATCAACGAGGGGGAGGAATGGGACCATGCCCTGCGGGAACTCAACATCGGGTTCTACCACCTGCCCGCCTTCGAGGGGCTCCAGTTCTACCTTTACTGGCGGTTTGCGTGATGACCACCGGAGGAGCCGTCCATGGCGCTGTTCGCGAAGTTCGATGACCGCGCCCGGGGGGACCCGGCGGAACGGGAGCTGGCCTCCATCATCGAGAACCTCAACAACATCCTCAACACCCGGAAGGATTACGGCTCCTCCCTTCTGGACATGGGGATCCGGGACCTGAACGAATACACCAGCAAGGACCATATCCTCCAGGCGGTCATGGCGGAGGTGAAACGGAACATCGCCCGGTACGAGCCCCGGGTGGAGCTGGTCCGGATCACGGCCGAGGAGAGCGGCAACATCTTCAAGATCTCCTTCAAGATCGAATGCCGGGTCCGGGAGACCGCCAAGTCCCTGCGGATGATCTTCGACTCGGTCTTCAACAATTTTGAAGTGAACCAGTGGAACTGAGCCCATGTTCACCGATGTCCTCGAACTCAAGCTGACCATCACGGCGGGCCGATCCTTCGAGATCCCCGGAGCCAACGTCAAGGGGGTGAAGGCGGAGGTCCGTCCCTACGGCCACCGGTGCGCGGCCGACTTCTGGATCTCCGAGGAGGAGCGCAAGGACGAGTTCTTCCCCGCCTTCGTCAAGCCCGACCTCATGGAGGCGAAAATCGAGATCACGCCCCGAAAGAGACCCGAGGACGAGGCCTTCGACCCGCTGATCCTCCAGGGGCCGGTCACGGAGAAAGCGCTTCTGTCGGAGCGGACCATCGAGAACGTCCATCTTTCGGGCAATCCGGTCCTCTACCGCCACTATCGGATCCACTTCGCCGATCCGGCCTGGGTCCTGTGGCGGCAGCACTTTCCCTGCGACCTGATGGTGGACAAGACCCTCAAGGACCTGATCGAGGCCCACCGGGCCGGGGTTTCTCTCGACTACCAGTGGCCCCCCCTGGAGGTCAAGCACCCCATCAACACCCTTCCCCTGGGACAAGAGGGGAACGAGGCGAGCTTCTACGACTATGTGGTCTGGGTCGTGGATGCCTTGAACGGCGTCTGGATCTACGACGCCGCCGGGGACACGTACACCTTCTCCGCCGACAAAGGCTCCGGGGGCGGGGCCGTCCATCTGGATGACCAGGTGGTGGCCGACCTGTCGGTCCATTTTCCGGAGACCCCCCGAAACAGCGGCAAGCTCCTCAACGCCTTTTCCGAGGATCCCCGGAAGCAGGCCATCGACCAGAGCCAGGCCAAGACCGGAATCCGGCGGGACTTCATCGGAAGGTTTCCGGTCGCTTCCGATTTCGATGCCCGCCACCGCCTGGAGACCGACCGGCTCGCCATCCGGGAGCCGGAGATCGAGGTGGCCTTCGGCCGGTTCCCCCTGATGACCATCCGGCCGGGCTCCCTGATCCAGATCGCGGGGTACCAGTGGAGTTCGAGCCTCTTTACGTACAACAAGACCTACCGGCTCCGGGATCTCTCCCTGGAGGCCGTATCGGCCGACCCGGAGGTGACCGCCGACCACAACATGGATCACGCCCGGTACAACATCGATCTGATCGCCCGCATGGAGAGCCAGGCCGAGGTCCGGGCCAGCCTGCCTCCCTACGTCGCCCCCCGGTTCCCCCTCCGTGTGGAGGGACGGATCGTGAGCGAGCAAGGGGAGGAGAAGGCCGAGACCTACCAGATCTACCAGGACGATTACAAACAGCGCGACCGCTACCGGGTGGAGATCCCCCTGTTCGAGAACCAGCAGGTGATCGTCCCCTTCGAGCCCCGGTTCCTCTCCGGCCACTTCTACTTTCCGGCCTACAAGAAGGAACGGGTCCTGGTGGGCCTCGACTTCCATACCGCCCGGATCATCGACTTTCTCGACTGGCGCACCGAGGGCCGTCTGCCCATGGAGACCCAGGGCAACCACATCCTCTTCGGAAAAACCCCGGAGAGCAAGACGTCCATGGCCCATATCTACGTGGACGAAAAGCCCCAGTTCAACGTCAACCGCGTTAGCGGAAGCGACAAACAGCTTTTTCGGATCACCGAGGGCGGGATGATCCTGGAGACCAAGGAGGAATAGCCCTGACCCGCACCTCACCCCCATCGATACTTGCGTTCATGACGTCGGCGATCCGAGCCGTCCCCTCCCTTCTGTTGTCGACCGTCCTGGCCATGGCCTTGGCGGCCCCATCCGTCCGGGCCGCCGACCCGATGCCCATCATCGGCTTCGGCGGCGCGTCCCAGACCGTCTCCGAGGACAAGGGGGTGGTGAACCTCCAGTACACCGTGGACTGGAACGGCATCGACGCGGCGGACCGGGAACAACAGGTCGTCCCCTTCACCGTGGACGGCACCGCCACCGGCGGCGGCGTCGACCACACCCTCTTCGACGGGAACCTGGTGATCGAGACCACGACGGTGAGCGGCGCCATCGACTTCGTGGTGGTGGACGACGGCCTGGCCGAGGAGCTGGAGTCGGTGGTCGTGACCCTGATCCCCGGAGATACCTATGAGCTGGGGGCCATCGCCACCCACCAGGTGAACATCCTCGACAACGACATCCCGGTGGTCTCCTGGGCCGCCGAGTCCCAGCAGGTGGCGGAAAACGGCGGGCTGGTCACCATCACGGCGACCCTGAGCGTCCCCAGCGTCCTCGACGTGGAGGCCCCCTTCACCGTGGGCGGCACCGCCGCCGTGGGGGAGGACCACGAGCTGGCCGACGGCGCGGTCGCCATCCCCGCCGGCGAGACCCTCGGGTCGGTGACCTTCGCCGTGGTGGACGACGACTTCTACGAGATCAGCGAGGTGATCGTCGTCACCCTGGGGACCCCGGTCAACGCGGGGCTGGGGACCCCGGCCGTCCATACCGTGGCCATCGTGGACAACGACCCCCAGGCCATGCCCACGGTCTCCTGGGCCACGTCGGTCCAGAGCGTCCGGGAGGGGGCCGGGGCCGTCACCCTCCGGGCGGTGGTGAGCGCCATGGCCGACGTGCCCATCGTGGTCCCCTACACCGTGGAGGGGACGGCGGTGGCCGGCGAGGACCATGACCTCTCCGGCGGCGAGGTGGTCATCGCCCCGGGCAAGACGACCGCGCCGGTGATCTTCACAGTGACCGACGACCTCTTCTTCGAGGATGACGAGACCGTCATCGTGGTGATGGGAACCCCGGAGAACGCCGCCCTGGGGCTGATCACCGTCCATACCGTCTCCATCGTCAACGATGATGCCCAGCCGGTGGTGGAATGGGAGACCGACCACCAGACCGTCCCCGAGGACATCCCCTCGGTGACCCTCACGGCGGTCCTCGACCGGGCCAGCAACGAACCGGTGGTGGCCCCCTACACGGTCTCGGGAACGGCCGACGGGGACGGGGTGGACCACGACCTCGCCGATGGCGCCGTCACCATCCCCGCCGGCGACACCAGCGCCCCCCTGATCTTCAACCTCAACGACGATGCCCTCAAGGAGGCGGACGAAACCGTGGTGGTGACCATGGGGACCCCGGTGAGCGGGGCCGCCGGCGAGACCATCGTCCACGAGGTGGTGATCACCGACAACGACCTCGACACCATCCCGCCGGTCATCCAACTCATCGGGGACAACCCCCTCACGGTCCCCTTCGGCGGGGAGTTCGAGGATCCCGGGGCCGTGGCCACCGACAACCTGGAGGGAGACATCACCGACCGGATCACGGTGGACGAGAACGTCAATCCCAAGGTGGAGGGGACCTACCGGGTCGCCTACAACGTGGCCGATGAATCGGGCAACGCCGCCTCGGAGGTCGTCCGGATCGTCCACGTCACCCGGATCCTCGATCTCTACAACGTCTCCTCGGTGGCGCCGGTGGGGTACGCGGTCAACCAGAACGGCGCCCCCCTCCCCGACGTCCGGGTCACCTCCGACGCCACCGCCCACGAGGCCAAGACGGACGAGGAGGGGTTTTTCACCTACGCCCCCCTCCACGCCACCGGCCGGGTCTACTTCCTCACCTTCGCCAAGGAGGGGTACGTCACCATCTCCCGGCGGTTCTCCGGCGAGGAGGAGCTGGGCAACGTGGTCCTGGTGGAGCGGGAGAATCCCTCGGGGTACGACATCCTCTTCGGCACGGTCACCTCCTACCGGGGAACCCCGGTCGCGGGTGCTGTGGTGGAGCTGCAAAGCGTCGACTTTCCCGCCGTCGCCTTCTCCGACCGGGAGGGGCGGTACACCATCGCCGTGGACCGCCGTGCCCTCCCCTACGACTTCGATATCTACAAGGAGGGATATGTCCCCAACACCGCCCAGGTGGTCCTCCCCACGGACAAGCCGGTGAACGTCGTCCTGACGGAGAAGACCCGGATCACCGTGGCCGGCCCCGCCACCACCGAGGCCCACACCGCTGCCCGGGAGGAGAACGTGGTGGAGATCCAGGTCTCGGCGGTCCCCCCCTTCAACGGCGACCTGAACGAGTTCATCATCGACGAGCCGGCCAACGCCGCCCTCGCCGATCAGGCGTACATCATCACCCACGCGCCCTACGAGAGCTTCTCCCTGACCCTCCACGCCGACACCTCCGAGGACCGGAACGCGACGCGGTCCTACGGTTTGACCCGGGAGATCTCCTTTTCCGCCGTCCCCGGGTCGGCCGGTGTGGCGACCACCTCCGACACCCTGGAGGTGACCCCGGGGTATCCGCTGATCCTCCAGAGCGCGGACGAGGACTCCCTGGCGTGGGTGGCGGTTCCGGCGGACGGCCTCCAGGGGACCCTGGTGCCGGAGGAGGTCCGCCTGGTCCTGACCGAGTACACGGACGCCGGCTCCGGATACCTGGTGGGCCCCATCGTCCGCGTGGAGGCGACGGACCCGGACGGCCTGCCCCTCGGCGGATATCCCGAGAACCCCGACGCCCCCCTGCGGAGCCTCTACATCACCCTCGGCTACGCGCCGCCCCTGACCCGGGAGGGGATCGAGGACGGGTCGGACGCCATCCTCCGGGGGGAGACGGTACAGACCCTCTTCGACGGGGACGGGGCGATCCTTCCGGCGGACCGCATCGCCTTCATCGACGCCCGGAAGGTCACCTTCCGGGTGGACGGCGCCGGGGTCTACGGGTTCTTCGCGGCGGTCCCGGCCGAGGAGGAGCAGGGCCTGACCTCCGGCGGGTCGGGCAGCTCCTGCTTCCTCTCCACGAGTTTCGGTTCCAGCGAGGATCCGTTTCCATCCCTTGAACATCCAGACCATCCCGGTACACAAAGCGGAGAAAAACCATGAAAAGAGGTCTCATCGCATCGATCCTTCTGGGCGCTTTCCTGGCGACCCCGCTCCTGGCGACCCAGGCCCAGGCCCAGGAGAAGCTCTACTACCTCGGCGGATACCTCGGCTACGCCCTGGAGAACCTTGACGACGGCAGCGTGACCGAGGAGTTCAGAAACCCCATCGGCGTCGCCTTCGAAAACACCTTCGGGGTCCAGACCCGGGCGGGGATCATGCTCAAGGAGTACCTCGCGGCCGAGGTGATGATCGAGTACCTGGCCCCCTTCGAGGACACCAGCGAGGGGAAGACGGCGGAGATCAGCGTCATCGGCGCCGGGGTCAACCTCAAGGCGGCCCTGATCTATCTCGGCGACCTGGAGCCCTACGGCCTCGTCGGCCTGGGGCTGATGTACGCCGACCAGACCGTCGCCTTCGAGGACGAGGAGAGTTCGGGGACCTCCTGGGGGCTCGGATCGCGGCTCGGCCTGGGGCTCGAATACCGCCTCGGCCCCGAGATGTCCGTGGGCGGGGAACTCGCCTTCGTCAAGGGGCTCGCCGACACAGACCACGTCTCCTACATCGACCTGTCCGCGGGCGTCCTCTACCGGTTCTGACATGGGCACCCTGATCTGCCGCATCGAACTCGACAAGACCACGGGGATCACCCTGACCGTGGAGGACCGCGCCGCCGGGATCACCCAGACCACCGTCTTGAACGGCGAGTCGATCACCACCAAGAGCGAGGGCGGAGGCAACACCAGCACCATCGTCCAGAAGCCGGACAACATCACCATCAAGTGCAAGGATTTCGTCCTCGACACCGAGACCACCACCTGCAAGTCCACCAAGGATACCCTCCACAAGAGCGGCCAGAAGCTGACCGCCCAGAGCACGGGGGACATGAGCCTGTCGAGCAGCGGCAAGGTGACCGTCTCGGCCTCCTCCAACGCGGAGATGAAGGGGGCCAACGCCACGGTCAACGGCTCCGGCAAGGCCGAGGTGAAGGGCGGGATGGTCGACGTCACCGGGACCGGCATCGTCAAGGTCAAGGGGAGCATGGTGAAGCTCGGCTGATCCGGCGAACGGCGGGACATCCGGGATGCCCGCCGCCTTGAAATGGCGGGCGGAAAGAGATCTTCCCGGTTCCAAGAACAAAATGAGACCTCCGGGGCGGTAAAGAACTTGAATGTTCGATCCGGAGGTTGGAACGGATTCGATGGAACACAACGATCCGCTGCACCAATCATTTCTGGAGCACCTGCAGGAGCTGGAAAGCTTCCGCATGGCCTACGCCGCCACCCATCCCGATGCTCCGCTCGACCGGGACGACCCCGACGTCAAGCGGCTGCTGGAGGCGGTGGCCTTCTTCGCGGCCCGGACCCACCGGGCCGGGATGCGGAACATCGTCACCGAACACCTGCGCCTGTTCCAGCAGTGCTTCGGGTACCTGCTCACCCCCCTGCCCGCCATGGGGCTGCTCAAGGCCCGGCCCACGGGCCAGTTCATCGAGCCCCTGGTCATCCCCAAGGGGTGCGAGTTCGCCTTCACCCCGGCCGAGGGGGAGAGCGGGATCTTCCGGACCCTGGAGGAACTTCGGGTACTCCCCCTGCGGCTGGAGGAGGCGGACCGGATCCTCCTCCCCGCCAAGGGGTACCGGGTGCGCCTGGTCTTTTCGACCCCCTACCCCCGCAACGAGGAGATCGGCACCCTCGGCCTGCACACCGACCACCTCAACGACGACAAGGCCTCCATGCTCCTGTTCCACCAGCTGCGCCTCCATCTCAAGGGGGCCTCGGTGGTCTTCGGGGAGAAGGCGAGCGAGGAGAGCCGGGGGGAGCACTGCGAGGTCACCTTCGGCAGGGGGGCCGCCGCGGAGGAGGACTGGCTCAACCCCCTGGAGCGGGAGCGGCGCTACTTCCACTATCCCCGCCAGGATCTCTACCTCCATGTGAAGGTGCCCTCCCCTCCCCGCAACTGGTCCCGGTTCACCGTCTGTCTCGACCTGGACGAGAAGTGGCCCCGGAACCTGATCATCAACCGGGAGAACTTCCATCTCTTCACGGTCCCGGTGATCAATCTCAAGCGGTCCATGGCGAGCCCCGTGATCTGCGAGGGGCTCAAGGAGCGGTATCCGATCCGGTACCCCGAAAGGAGGCGGGGCTTCGAACTCCATTCGGTCCAGGGGGTCTACATCTCCACCGGAAAAGGGTTGGTCAACCTCCGGCCGGGGATCCTCGCCGGGGGCAGCGGGACCTACGAGACGGAGCAGACGACCTCCCCCGATCTCAAGGAGCGGTCCCACTGGCTGATCCTCAACTTTCCCGAGGCGTTCGACGAACCCCGGACCGTTTCGGTGGACGCCCTCTGGCTCCAGCCGGGGTTCTCCCAGGCCGCCGGCCAGCGGCTGCGGATCGCCCCCTACGACCGGTCCACCGTCGGCCTCGACTGGGAGGTCTTCGGGGAGATCACCCCCCACGCCGTCAACCGGTTCGGGGGGCGGATGGACAACTTCATGCACCTGTTCACCCTCAAGAACAAGGCGATCCTCGACCTTGACGATCTGTCGAGCCTCCTCCGGTCCCTGGGAAGCCCCATGTCCGGGGTCTTCAAGGAGATCGGCCGGCGCCTGGAGACCCTCCGGGTGGAGAAGGCGCCGCCGCGGAAGGGCGACCCGCCCGGGATGCAGCGGCTCGTCCACCATTTCCGGTTCTCGGGGATCGAGTTCGCCGACCGGCCCCTGGCCGAGGCCTTCACCGACCACGCCGGACGGATCCTGGACGCCTGGCTCTCCCACGCCATCGTGACGGCCAAGATCGAAACCGTATCGGGTGGGGGCGGGACCCCGTCCCCGGAAAGGAGCGGCCCATGAAGGACAAGCAGTGGGAGGCGATCCACGAGGTCTTCTTCGACATGGAGGATCTGTGCCGGAGCCTCGCCCGGACCCCGACGGGGGGGGATCCCGCCGGACCCGGCGGCATGGAATCGGAGATCGTCCGGGTCCGCTCGGACATCCGCACCCATCTGGAACTGCTGCGGGTGAAGCTGTCCGGTTCCCTGACCGAGCGGGAGACCTATTTGGTCCTCTTTCCCATCGTCATCTACTTCGACGAGCTGGTCCAGTCCCAGTACCTCCAGGGGGGGCTCCAGTGGCCCGCCCTCCAGAAGGAACTCTACCAGATCGACGACGGCGGGGTCCTCTTCTACGACACCCTGGACGACATCCTCCGGAAGCCCCAGACCCTGCCCTTCATCTACGAGGTTTTCTATTTCTGCCTCGGTTCCGGGTTCCGGGGGCGGTACAACGACGACCAGGTCAAGATCAACGAGTATATCCGGAAGCTCACCGAGAAGATCCCGGTCAAGGACGCCGGCGGCGGCATGGGCTTTTCCGAGTGGCGGCCGCCCCCTCGGATCCGCAGCCACCGGCCCCCCGCCCTCTACTACGGCGGGGCCGTGGCGGCCCTCTTCCTCTGTTACGGGCTTCTCAAGTACTGGTCGATGATCCATGGGTGACCGGCTCGACGACCTCTTCTCCCCGGAGCGCCACCGGGGGCGGTGGACCCCGGACGCCCCGGGGGCGCCGAGCGTCCCGGAACCTCCGGAAAGACCGGTTGCGGCATCGCCGGAGGAGAAGCCCGATCTCTTCGCCACGGTGGAGCGGATCGGCGCCTTTATCCGGCAGCGGTATCCGGGGGACCGGGGGACGCCGCTGGCGAACCTTCTGTCGGAAATGGACGCGCTGCTCCGGCTCCGGTTTCCGGAGCCGGGGGAGGCGGAGGTCTCTCCGGACGAGCGGGACGCCCTCAATTTCGCCATCGAGGAACGGATCATCGACATGGAGGATCTTACGGAGGCCATGGAGATGGAACAAAGGGGCGGGAGGTAATCCGCAGGGATGGCCGTCAAGTCGGCACAGGTCGCCGTTGAGGCCCGGATCCGCTCCCGGGTCAGGGAGTTCGATCTCATCTCCCTGCTCCGTCTGCTCCACCAAATGGGGTATTCGGAGGAGGAGATCCGGTTCCGGAGCCACATCACCACCACCTCCCAGGTCGCCCTGATCGAGGACATCGAGTTTGCGGCCGGTCCGTCCCGTGGGGTCGCCATCATCCTCAACCTGGGGCTGTTGAGCGCCCAGAACCAGTTGCCGAGCTACTTCTTCAAGAAGATGGACGAGGAGAGCATCGACACGGTCGCCTTCATCGATTTCCTCTCCTTCTTCGACCACCACCTGATCCGGACCTATCTGCTCAACCTCTACCCGGAACTCAATCCGGCCTATTTCCCGGATCCGGACGGCATGAAACAGCGGTATGTCGGGATGATGGACCTCCGGTCGCCGTCGGCCCTCCAGTTCTTCTTCCAACTGGTCTTTCCGGAACTCTCGGTGGCGGTGGACAAAACACCCCTCAACCGGACCCTGAAGGTGACCTTTCCCCGGCTGGGGATCACCCGCCTCGGCCACGAGGCGATCATGGGGCGGGAGATGAAGATTCCGGTCTACGGGCTCCGGGTGACCCTGATGGACGAGGACGAGTACACCACCACCGGCGAACCGTGGTCCAAGAAGATCCGGGAGCGCCTGGAGGCGGAGGTCTTCCCCACGTTGGGGGCGGTGGGCATGGATCTGGAGATCTTTCTTCTGATCCTCTCCAAGAAGGGGTGGGTCCAGTTGCAACAGGACAGCTATCTGGGATACGACCGCATCCGGGGGGGCGAGCTGAAGCCCCGGCGGATCAAGATCTTCCGGGGGTATCTCGGCGGATGACCCGAATCGAATCTTTCAATGGTAAGCTTGCAAGGGAGGCCCGATGGACATCGAACCGTTGCTGGGGGAGCTGGAAGTCACCGAAAACCCGGGGCTCGAAACCTTCGATCCCCGGTTCACCGATATCGCCTCCATGGTCCAGGACGGCAATTTCGAGGCCGCCGCCGCCGAATCGGAGCAGGTGATCGCAGAAGGCGTCTACGACGTCCGGATCATCGGGTATTTCCTCTTCGGGGTCTTCCTGGAACAGGGGGTCGGCGCTCTTCCGGACGTCTTTCGGGCCATAAACGGCATGCTGACCGACAACTGGGAGGCGGTGGGGCCGGTCAAAAACCGGGAGAAACAGACCGCCAACAGCCTCAAGTGGCTCATCAACCAGTTGGTGAAGAAGCTGGAGTACGAGGAGAACAAGAAGGAGGCGACCTGGGAGGCGTGGATCGAGGAGGTGGACAGCGACCGTGCCGGCGAGGCGATCGAGGAGCTGGAGACGCTCCAGCGGTCCACGGGGCAGGCCCTCGAGGAGGCCGCCGGAGATCTCAACGAGGGGTTGATGAAGGTGAGGTCCTGGCTCTCCTCCTTCCAGAAGCTGGTCTACAAGGAACCGGAGCCGGAGCCCGAGGAGGAGGCGGCGGCGGAGGATACGGGTCCGGCGGCGGCCGAAACCGGTGCCGCGCCACGAATGGCGGCGTTCGGGTTTCAACCGGGGGATGTGGCGGCCGAGGGGTCCTACCATCTCCAGGTCCTCCTCAACAAGCTGTCGGCCTTCGAGCACCTGGTCCAGGCGAAGAAGTTCAACCTGGCGGCCCTTGTGGCCGACGACATCAACGGCATCATCGCCAGTTTCGACCCCAAGATCTATTTTCCAAAAATCTTCGCCAAGTTTTCCTTCCTCTTCGCCCGGAACATCTCCGAGCTGATCGAGTGCGAGCAGTACAAGGGGACCGTGGAGTGGGCCGCCCTGCAGGAGCTTTACAAGGTCGATCTGGCGAGCTTCGTCAATTTCGACGGGGATCTCAGCTTCCAGACCGCGGCGCCCGGAGGGGCGGCCCCGGGGGGGATGGAGCCGGCGGGTTATATGGAGGAAGAGGAAGAGGAAGAGGGGTTTCCGATGGAAGAGGACGAGGGCGATATGGATGAGTTCGATGAGGACGATGAGTGGGGATGAGCGGGCATTCATCAAAATTCCATGATGTAATTGCTTTTTCTGGCTTGAAACAATGCTTTCAGATTATCCTTGAGGTCAAATTCCCTATCTTCTGCATTACAGAGGCAACTACACCATGCCCGAGGAATTTAACTGTTCCCTTATCCACAAGGTATCGTAACGATGGAATATAAAATCAGAGCCCCGAAAATAGAAATAGCAAAGTATATGTTCGTGGACATATATAAGCTGGTAAACATACATCAGAAGATTCTCGATTTGAAAAACATCGAAAAGAATCGGCGGGCTTTTCAGAAGGAATTCCAGAATCTGGAAAACAAAAAGGGTCGATTCAAGCGGCATTTTAAAAGGAACAAACTCAAATCCTCCGAATTCGCGGCGTTCGGGATCACTGCCGTCGTCGGCGCGGTCGTCAGCGGGGGAGTGATTCCGGTGGTCGCTTTCGTTGGAAAAGTGATTGGGATGCCCGCCTTACGAAAATGCTGGCGCCATTTCAAGCATTATAAGCATGCGAAGAATGTGATGGAGAAGGGGAAACGGAATGCCAAAATAGGGAAAGATCAAAAGATCTATGACTACAAGCTGTTGGCCAAAGAGCTTTTCAAGATCATGCGCGGGGATGAAAGTGAAAGCTCATTCAAGGATTTGCGCCATGAATTCAACCATATTCACCATGGTAACATTACGACATTCGTGGACCTTACAATCGTTTTAAGAACCTATTATGATCAGCTCAAGAAGGAGTATCGGCGGGTTTGCGAGCGTAAAAATAAAGCGGTCCCGCTTCAATGCAAGGATTATATCGGTCTGCTCCAGTACCTCTTTGGGTACTTGAAGACATATCAGAAAATTATCGAAATCGCCGCCATCTTCAAGGCGATCTTTTCATATGTTGAATATGAAATCGACTATTTTGAAAATCACTTTGAAAAAATGGTTCGAAAACCTGAATATGGGGGTGGCGGGAACACCCTGTTATCCAAAACAATCAATAAACGATTGTCACAATTTTTCGATAAATGGGAAGGAGTCTATTCCGAGAAAAGATGGCCCCGGGAAAACGAAGAGGATTTCGTCAACCCATTTCCGGAAGACGGTTCCATGGACTATGGCAAGTTCAAGGAAAGCGAGGTGATCCGCAAACTTCCTATATCATCACAATTAAAATATTTCCAAGCCTATGCGGTACATCAATATGCCTACCATACGGTGCAGGCGCAAATTTTTGTTCGGACGAACAGGCACAGTGAGACGATCCAGGACCCAAACCGGACCTATTTCGACTGTATCCGGGAGAAGCTGAAAGTCGACGAGAACAACTATTTCTGGAATCTGATCGACAATGAATACCGCGCAATTCTCGGATTGGATCGGAGTGGCGATGCCCGTCAGAGAAAGGATTTCGAAAGCCATAAAAAGAGTGAACCTTCAAAAGAGTCAACGAGGTTCAAAGATACCGCAAAATCGGAGCTTCAATTGGGGGGCGGGATCTATACGGCCAAAGCCGTGGGCAAAGGGGCGTTGAAACGGAATATGAAGGAAGGCCTCTTTGTGAATACAAAAAGTGAATTCATGGGAGGCGTGAAAGATCAGATCAACCCGATGAGCAGTCTCTGGAGCGGAGCCCGGCAGGCGGTGAACGTGGTCGATATCGTCCTCACCATCACTTTTTGCGTGCTGACGGCGTTCAACGCCAAAAGAAACCTGAAAAAATTGAAGAAATCGAATGCTGATGACCTGTATATGACGACACTTGGAAAGGACAAGGAGTTCAAACGGCTTCAAATTCTCAGGATGAACCTGAAAAAGAAACTTTTGGAGGGCTGGCAGGAGGCTTTCGTCGATTATAAGGCAAGACACTGGAAACTCTACAACAGGGTGGAAAATAACGACGATATTTCGCGCTATGTTGGGGTATTCAATCTTCGTCAGCAAAGCTTATTGAAGCTTTTATGGTACCACCGCTATATGAAGGAGTTCCACGAAGAGGTCCTTGAAAAAATCGATCGGATGACGGTCAGAACCATCATAATGGGAAACGAGATCATCGATGGATTGGATGCGTTTTTCGATGAAAACTCGAAAACCGCCTTAGGCAATAAGCATAAGTTTGTTAAGGGAGAGAGCGCCCTGGAAGCCTGCGATAGTTTGTTATGTTACTCGGAAAGCAATCTGAATACGAATTACATTAAGGATCAATCGAAGGTCGACTGGAACCGAAATCCGTCTCAGTCGAAGGTCGGTTCCAAGAAAGAGTTTTCTCGGTGGAGCGAGGCGCAGAAGGAGGTGGAATCCATTCTGAGGGAATGGGAGAGTTGTGAGTATTTCACCGAGGAGAGCGCGAAGAAGATCAGAAAACAATTCAAGAAAAAGGATCGATGGAAGGAAAAGCAGAACATCCTGGACGAAAGAAGAAGGACCGCCCAAGGAAACACAAATGATGTGTTCGAGAGCGTGGAATTGGA
>CAYSLC010000051.1:0-27198 GCA_964431545.1 uncultured Desulfobacteraceae bacterium
ATCCAGGAGCTGATGCGCACCGAGCCCTTTGTGGTGGACATCGACGACATGGCCGAGACCGCCCGGGACAAGATCGATTTCGTGCTCGACAAGGAGAAGGCGGCGCTGCACGGGGTGAGCACCGCCGCGGTGATCCAGAGCCTGCGGATCGCCCTGTCCGGGGACACCCCGGCGACGGTCCATGTCCCGGACGAACGGCAGCCGCTGCTGGTGCGGATCATCCTGCCCCGGGTCCGGCGCTCCTCGGTGTCGGACCTCTCCCAGATCCCCATGAAGACGGCCACGGGAGATATGGTGCCCCTGGCGGAGCTGGTGGAGATCGTGGAGAAGCCCGTGCGCCAGCCCATCTACCACAAGAACCTCGACCGGGTGGTCTTCGTGATCGCGGAGATGGCCGGGCGGGCCCCGGCCGAGGCGATCCTCGACATGCAAAGCCGGCTGGCCAAGG
This sequence comes from uncultured Desulfobacteraceae bacterium, assembly GCA_964431545.1. GTDB lineage: Bacteria > Desulfobacterota > Desulfobacteria > Desulfobacterales > JAABSP01 > CAYSLC01. The sequence continues at coordinate 449 of CAYSLC010000051.1, forward strand.
ACCCCCTGCCCGAGGGGATCCGGGCCGAATGGGCCGGGGAGGGGGAGTGGAAGATCACCATCCGGGTCTTCCGGGACATGGGGATCGCCTTTGCCGCGGCGCTTCTGGGGATCTACGTGCTGCTGATCATCCAGACCAACTCCTTCTTCATGCCGGTGCTCATCATGATGGCGATCCCGCTCACCCTCATCGGGGCGATGCCCGGCTACTACCTGCTCAACCTCGTCACCAACGTGACCGTGGGGGGGTTCGAGACCCCGGTCTTCTTCACCGCCACCAGCATGATCGGGATGATCGCCCTGGGGGGGATCGTGATCCGCAACTCCCTGGTGCTCATCGAGTTCATCCAGGACGCCCTGGCCGAGGGGGAGAGCTTCAAGGAGGCGATCCTCCAGAGCGGCGCCATCCGGATGCGGCCGATCCTGCTGACCGCGGCCACCACGGCCCTGGGGGCGTGGCCCATCACCTTCGACCCCATCTTCTCGGGCCTGGCGTGGACCCTGATCTTCGGGCTCTTCGCCTCGACCCTCTTCACGCTCCTGGTGATTCCGGTCACCTACTTCGCCCTCTACCGAAAGAGACATGCCGCATAGCGAATCGGTCCCCGATTTCCGTTCCAGGCCGCCCGCCCGCGAGCCTTACGGCGGTCCGGACCCAAGAGCCGACGCCGCCGGGGGGTGGTCCCATGTCCACGGAATACCGCTGGATCGGGAGTTCGGATCCGAGGACAAGTTGCTCAAGGTGCTGGCGCTGGCCGCCGCGGCGATCCTCTGGTTGAGCTGTATCCATCTGGTGTTCGGACCGAATCCGGACCCCTTTTTCGAACCGGGGGTCGTCTCCCCCAAAGCGAGGATGATGGCGGAACACCTGATGGCGCGATGGACCGAACCGGCCCTCCTGGCGGCGGAACTTAGGAGGATGGAGCGGCCCAACGAGAAGTGGGATCTGTACAACCGGACCTTCCTGGCCATGGCCCTGGCCAACCTGGCCCTGCGGGACCCTTCCTATACCGGCCGGGCATGCGTTGTCATGGATACCATCATCGACAACACCCTCAGAATCCGGAAAGAGAAGGGGGCTCACCATTTCCTGCCGGGCGTCGGTCCGGATCCCGATTGGGAAAACACGAGTTTCCCGGCGTCCCAGCTTTTAAACGCCCACCTCGAAATCATGATCGCCTCCCGGTTGGCGGTGGAAGAGCGGATCGATTACGGAAAACCGCTTCGGGAGATGATGAGAAACCTGGGAGCGCCGAGCGAGAACCATTTCGGCTGCGGGGAAAGCTATCCCAGAAAATGTCTGATGCTGCCCAACATCATGGCCCTTGCGGGGTACACGATGTACGACGCCCTGGAGGGCACCAACCACGGAAGCTGGATGGCGCCGCTCTGGCGGCTCAAGTTCCTGGAAAAGCTCTCGGATGAAAGAACCCGTCTCCTCTACACCGGATTCACCATCGATGGGTATGCGTCCGACGGCTTCTACGGCCCCGAGGGATCGAGCATCTGGCTGATCACCCACCTGATGCAGCTCTTCGATCCGGAGTTGGCGAAGCGGCAGTACCGCCGCGCCCGGGAGGCGCTGTACGGGACGTTTTTGGGGTTGGGGTACTCCAGGGAATGGCCCCGGGGGGCGTCCGGGTCCTGGGATGAAGATTCGGGGGTGGTGGTCCCGGTGCTGGGGGCCTCGGCCAAGGCGACGCTATCGATGGTGGTGGCGGCGGCGGCTTTCGAAGACCAAGAGGCCCTGGGGGCGCTGCTCGCCTCGGTGGAACTTCTGGGGCTGCCCCACAGACGGGGCGACCGGCTCTCCTACCGGGCCCTGGCCGGGGCCAAGGAGTCGCTGCTCTTCTATGCCATGGTCCAGGGGCCGCTCTGGGACCGCTTCCGGGAGCTTCGGGAATATTGACCCCCAAGGCGCGCCTCATCCGATCGATTCGCCGGATCCGCCGATTCCTGTCGAGGTTCCACCACGCCCGGTTCGTCACCCACGCGGCGGGCGTCTCCCTGGTCTTCGGGCTCCTTTACCTGCTGGGATTCGGCTGGTTTGCGGACGCCCTGTCTGGGGAGGCGACCACCCCGTTCCCCCTGCTCCCCTTCGGGGCGCTCTACGCCCTTTTCCATCTCCTCTTCGTCCTGGTGGTGCCGATCCTCCTTCTGGCCGCCGCCTTCGGAAAGGCCCTGCGGCTGCTGTGGAACCTCCTGTGACGGCCGCCTTCCGGGGCGGTCCTCCGGCGTCTTTTCATGGCGGTTTTCCCTTGCAATCCCTCCCATATCCCTTTAGCATAAGGCCAATATCAGACGGATCACAAATCGTTCCAACCCCGGCGTCCGGGCCCCGGGCCCGGTCTCGCGGCCGGCGGCCCGCGGACGCGGCGTCCGACGCCGGCGACGGTCCGGGAAAGGGGAGAGCGGTTTCACGATCCTCCGGCAAAGGCGAAGACGGGTACGGAAGATGGCGGACAGAGCAGGGATTCGGAAGCCGAAAACACCTCGACCGAAGGATGCGGGGGGGGATATCAGAAGGTATTTCGAGAAGATCCACAAGGATTGCGACCGCATCTTCGCCGAATCGATGGAGAAGAACGAGCGGTTCATCCAGGTCCGCCATTTTTCCAACATCATCTGTGAGTTCGCCGAAGCGGTGCCGGAGGCCAAGGAGGCGGAGCTGCTCATGGTCATCCCCCATCAGCTCGAATCCGGCGCCCTCAATCTTTCCCTCGGCCTCTACCGGCAGGCCTTCGCCTCCCTGAGACTCACCCTGGAACTCTCCCTGGCGGCCACCTTCTTCTCCATCAACAAACTCGAATACATGGAATGGAAGAACGGCTCCGGGGACATCCAGTGGTCCCGGGTGATCGACGAGGAGAACGGGGTCCTCTCCCGGCGCTTCGCCCACGCCTTCTTCCCGGAGCTTGCGGATCGGATCTCCGAGGTCAACGAACGGACCCGGCTGGTCTACCGGCGGCTGTCGGAGTTCATCTACGGCAACTACCACAGCTGGCGCAAAAGCGGCCTTCAACTGGAGAGGGACCCGCGCATGGAGGACCTCTTCTTCCAGTACCTGGACGAGATCATCCACATCGTGACCTTCATCATGGCCTGCCGGTACATGGTTTCCGCCTGATCCCCCCAGGGGCCGGAGGGCGGATCCGCCCCGGCTCCCCGCCCCGCCGAATCCCGCCCCGAAGTCCGGAAAGCGGGATTGGGTTGGAGAATCCGCCGGACTGCGCTACAATGGATCCCATCGTCCCGGGAAACGGTTCCCGGCCCAAACGGACCGAACGGTCCGAACGATCCCCGGCCGCCGACGCGGCCGATCACCCGGCCGGAACCCGGCCGCCGATCAAGGAGGGTACATGAAGGTCAGGATCGACTACGATCTGTGCATGGGAGACCGGAACTGCAACAAGGTCTGTCCGGAGGTCTTCCAATACGACGAGGACAAGATGGTCTCCAACGTCATCGTCGACGAAGTCCCCGCCGGGCTGGAGGAGAAGGTGCGCAAGGCGGCGCGGGAATGCGTCCCGGAGGCCATCATCATCGAGGAATAACAGGCCGGCTAATAGAAGACCTCTATGTAGACCCGGGAGTCGGGGAACCGGTCGTCCACGGCCAAGGTGGCGTCCCGGATCATCTCCCGCCGGCCGCAGAGGTAGAAGTCGTAGGCGCCGGCGGGAAGCCGCCGCTCGATGTATTCGGTGACCCTGCCGGCGAAGCCCCCCGCCTGCCGGGCGGCGTCGGGCTCCGCATCCGACAGGCAGGGGATGTAGGCGGCCGCCGCGGCCCGGAGACGCTTTTGGTAGTAGAGTTCCCGGTCCGTCCGGACCCCGTGGAGGAGGGTGAAGCCGGAGATCCCCGACCGGGCCATGGAGACGAAGGGGGCGACCCCGGTGCCCGTGGCCGCGAAGACCGCCGGCCGCGGCGAAGGGTGGTGGGTGAAATAGCCGTGGGGGCCCGTGAACCGTACCTCCGCGCCCACGGCCGCATCGGCCAGATGGGCCGAGAAGGTCCCCTCCCCGATCTTCCGGATACAGAGCCCCAGGGAGGGGGCGTCCGGAGAGGTGATGAGGGAGTAGTCCCGCCGGATTTCCCCCGAGATGAACCGAAGGTACTGGCCCGGAGCGAACCGGAACCCGTCCGGCCGGGCCACCTCGATTTCGAAGGTCCGGAAGGAGAGCCACCGCCGGCTGAGCAGCCGGGCATTGTGGGTGCGTTCCATCGGTCATCCCTCCCAGATGGCGTCCGCCACTCCGCCGGCCTGGTTGCAGGTCCGGGCGAGGACGAAGAGGTAGTCGGACAGCCGGTTGACGTAGGCGAGGATGTGGCCGTACGGCGAGTCCTCCGGAAGGGTCCGGGGGTCCCCGACCATCGACACCAGCCGTCGCTCGGCCCGCCGGCACTCGGCCCGGGCCAGATGGGCCCACGCCGAGGAGGGGTGGCCCCCCGGCAGGACAAACCGCCGCAGGGGGGGCAGGCGCCGGTCCATGGCATCGATGGCGTCTTCGAGCGCCTTGACGTCGGCCCGGCCGATCCGGGTGAGATGGACGGTCAGGGGCGAGTCGGGCGCGGTGGCCACCCAGGCGCAGATCCGCATCAGCACCCCCTGGATCGTCTCGATCTCCTCCCGCCGGGGTCCTTCCCGCCCCGGCAGGTGGGCCGCCAGGGCCCCCATGGAGGCGTTCAGGGCGTCCACCGCCCCCACCGCCTCCACACGGCCATCGTCCTTGGGGACCCGCTCCCCGCTGAAGAGGCTCGTCTTCCCCCGTTCCCCCCGGCCGGTGTAGATCTTCACGCCCGCGCCCTCCGGTCTTCCGCCATCCGCCGCAATCGTCCGGGAATGTCCCACCCCGCCATCAGCCGGGCCGCCGCCGGGGGGACCAGGTGCTCCCAGGGGTCCCCGGCGGCCATCCGGCCCCGCACGTCGGTGCCGCTGATCCCCTTCTCTTCCGGGGGAACCTCCCACAAAAGGTGGGTCCGGAGCCCCAGACTCCGGAAATACGCCTGCTTCCGCCGGCCCCAGTCGTCGTAGATGGTGAGGAAGAAGAGGGCGTCCACGGGAACATAGTACCGGTACCGATCCGGAAGATTGATGGGCAGGGGGACCACCGAAACGTCGCCCGGATCGACCCCCGCCGCGAAAATCGCGGCCGAGACCATCCGGTACCTTTCGAAATAGGTCAGCGGGTTGGCCCCGGGGGCGCTCCGCTCCGGGTCCGACCGCTCTTCCCGGATCAGGAAGGGGTCGGGGTTGGTGATGCCCACCACCAGGTGGCGGCAGAGGGCTTTCCCGGCCATGAGGTATCTCATGTGGTCGTTGTGGAGCACCTGGAACCGGCCGTGGATCACCCCGATCTCCGCCGGTTTTGCCGGGGGGACCGTTCCGGTGGATCCCGGCCGGTCAGGGAAGCCGGAAGGGCTCATAGTCTCCCGGCCAGTAGCACTGGTCGACGGGGGTATCCATCAACCCCCGGAGCTTGACCCGGTCCAGGTGGTTGAGGACCATGTACATCAGCTCCCGTCCCCGGATATGTCCCAGAAGGCCGGCGGCGGCATCGATCTCGTTGAACTTCGCCACCCGGTCCCGGCGGACCCCGGTCCCGTGGAAGGTGAGGGGGACCGGTTCGCCGGAATGGACCAGCGGCCCGGCGCTGGGGGTCGAATGGTCGGCGGTGAGGATCAGCATGACGTTGGGGTCGTCCCGCAGCGGCCCGAGGGTCTCGCCGATTCCCAGATCGAGCTGTTCGATCACCCGTCTCTTGGCCGAGACGTCCTTGGTGTGGCCCGCCTGGTCCGGCGTCTTGGTGTGGACGTGGATGAACTCGTACCGTCCCAGAAGCTCCCGGGCCACCGCCAGCCGCGCCGCCATGTCGGCCCGGGGATCGCCGGTGTCCGGCACCTCCCTGAAATCGAGCCCCAGGTAGGCGCAGAGGCCCCGGTAGACGCCGCCCGACGCCACGGAGACCCCGCTCAACCCGTACCGCTCCCGGAAGAAGGGCACGCTCTTCAATTGGCCGGCGCGCTGGGTGACGACGGCGTTGATGAGCGGGAGATCCCGTTTTTTCCGGGCCAGGTTGACGGGGTGCTCCCGGAGCCGGTGGTAGGTCCATACCAGGTAGGCCTTCAGGGCCGCCGCCGTATCCACGGCCAGAGGGTTGCGGCCGTGGTCCGACCAGGGCTTGATCTCCGAAAGGGGCTGCCCCTCCAGAATGGGGTCGGAGTCGGTGATGAAGGGGGCCACCTCTCCGTGGAGGGTGATGATCCCGAAACGGCCGCCGGTCTGGTGGAACCGGACCATGATCCCCTTATGTTCAAAGGCGGACACGGCGGAAAAGAGGGCCTTCTCCTCCTCTCCGGCGCAGGGGACGGCGGTGTCGCCGAGGAGGAGCCGCCCCTGCTTTTCCGCCACCGAAGAGAAGTGGCCCAGGACCGCCACGTCCTCGGGCCGCAGCGGGATCCCCGCGCCCAGGGCTTCCAAGGCCCCCCGGCCGGGGAACTCGGCCGTGCCGTAGCCGAACATGGCGAAGTGGGCGGTCTCGCTGGGAAGGGCCAGCCCCGGTTCGGCGGCGTGGTAGAGGCCGTTGGCGCCCTCGGCGGCCAGCGCGTCCAGGGCGGGCGTGCGGGCGGCTTCCAGGGGGGTGCGGTGGTCCAGCTCGGCGTAGGCTCGATCCCCGAGGCCGTCGAGCAGGATCAGCACGCACTTTCGACATTTCTTATCTGGTGTCATGGGGGATATCTTTTTGTCCATGTATTTGGAATCGAAATTAAAAATCCAGTGTTCCCGGTGGTGTCCGGCGGGATATCGACGTGTGGCTCGATATCTCCATCCATACCATATTCCCCCCCATGGGGTAAACCGGAGATTGACCGGATCCAGCGCCCCGCGGCGGGGGGAGGCGGCGGCGGGACGGCCGACCGTCTTTTCCCCGTCCCCGGCACGCCCATTTGGGAATTGCAAAACCGGCCGTCTCCGTTTATGATTCAGGGTACGGCGTCCCGCCACGACCCGGGGCCCGCAATCCGATGTCGAACCCGACGACTGGAACGCAACACGTCCAAGACCATCAAAAGGAGATCCGGATGAGCGCCCTCTCTCTTCGCACGGAAGGCCCCAAACGAACGACCGCCCGCCGTCTTTTCCTGACCTGGGCCGCCGCGGTTCTTCTCCTGGCGCCCGACACCGGCCTCCCGGCCGACTTCTTCTACCAGACGGTCCGCATCGCCCTGTCCGGCGGCTTCTTCTACGGGACCCCCGACGACGACGCCGAGCCGGCCGGGAAGATCGAACGGGGGGACCGGGTGACCCTCATCGACGAAAAAGGGGAGTGGTACGGGATCCGGCTCCAGGACGACCGGCTGGGGTGGGTCCGCCGTTCCCTGTTCATCGAGCGGGGGCCGCTCTCCCTCAAGGCCATGGAGCCCGAGGAGCCCTCGGCGGCGACGCCCCCGGAGACGGCTCCGCCCAGGCCGCCCCCCTCGTCGGCGGCCCCGGCCCCCGCCGAGGCGCCGGAGATGGCGGACAGCTATCCGGTCCGCCTGAAGGTGCCCTCGGGTCGGGTCCGGGAGACCCCCTCCCTCGATGCCAAGGTGGAATTCGGCCTTACGCGGGGCCAGGAGGTGACGGTGATGGCGAGCCGGGACGGGTGGTATCGGATCCGGCTGGCCGACGGCCGGAAGGGATGGGCCCACAAGAGCCTCTTCCACGCGCCCGGAGAGACGCTGCCCTACCCCGAATCGCGGCCCGCGCCCGCGCCGCCCCCCGAGGAACCGGCCCCCCGGCCCACGCCTTCGCCGGAACCGGCCCCGGAAGAAGCGGCCCCGGAACGACCCGCCCAATCGCCCCCCGCCGGGGAACCGGCGGAGAAGGTGATGGCGGACATCCGGGTGGAGGTCTCCCCGGACGGCTCCGAGAAGGCGATCTTCGTGCTCAACGGCTTCTATCCGCCGGAGACCTTCGTCCTGGAGGAGGGGATCCCCAAGGTGGTCTGCGATTTCTTCTACGTCTCTCCGGCCCCGGCGGTGGACCGGCGCATGGACGTCAACGGGGATTTCATCCGCCAGATCCGGACCGGCATCCACCGGGGACCGCCGCCCAAACTCCGGGTGGTGGTCGATCTGGAGCCCAACCGGGACTACGATGTCCAGCAGGTCTACTTCAAGCAGGACAACACCTATGTCCTGACCTTCACCCCCTCCAGCCTCAAAGGGGATGCCTAGCCCGGGCCTCGGGCCGTCCCGCCGCCGCGAGGGACATCCCCGGGGAACCGGAACCGGCGACGGGCGCTATCGGCCGCCGGAGGCCCCGAGCACCTGGGCGGTGTCCAGCTCCTCCACGAAGTACCACCCCATGGAGGGCATCCGGTAGAAGACCACCAGGTGCCCCGCCTCCTCCACTTCAACCAGTCCGGACTGGCCCTGCCCCACAGCGGCCACCACTTCGGCCACGTGGAAGGTGGGCGGATCGTATCCGCCGGAGGCCTTGTCCCGGAGATCGACCCCCAGCTGGCTCGACCGGACGGCCACGCGGCCCCGGTTGTCCAGGAGGAAGCTCTCCACCACCCCCACGGCGCCGGGCCGCCGGAGGTTGTCCTGGATGATGTCGCTGAAGGTGACATCCATGCCGAGAACGCCGTAGAAGGTGTTGTTCCGGTCATAGAGGGAGGCGGCGCACGGGAGCACCAGGCCCAACCCCTGGATGTCGAAATAGGGGTTGCCCCAGCGCACGCCGTGTCTGTCCACGCCGAGCTGGTACCACGGCCGTTTCCGGGGGTCGTAGTCGTCCGGATAGGTCCCCTTGCCGGGATAGGAGTACATGACGCCGGCCTCCAGACCGATGAAGGCCCACCGGATGGGCAGCCCGTGCACCGTCATCAGACGGTGGGCCTCCGCGTCGGTGATGGGGGCCGACCCGGGGCGGCTGTCGAGCAGGGTCTGCTTGAAATGGTGCCGGAGCGGCGCCAGCCGCTCCATGAGGGGAACGACGCTCTCCCGATCGACCCCCGGGGCGGTCAGGACCACCGGATACTCGATGCTCACCGACCGCTGGTAGAGGGGGGCGTGGGCGAGGTCCGGCGGGGCCCGGCGGGAATTCTTGAAATCCGAGATCCAGTAGAACCGCTCGTCGTTGGGGGGGGCGTCCTGGATCAGGTACATGGCGCTGTTGGCCAGCCCCATGGCGAGATCCTCCAGCCGCAGGAAGTGGTTGTCGATGAGGTGGGCGTGGGCGGAGACCGAGGCCTGGAGATGGGTGAGCCGTTTCTCCCGGACACTCGCCTGCTTCAGGGCCGCGTGCTTCTGGTAAAGCCCGGTGAAGGCGACCCCCGCGGAGAGCAGGAGGATCGACAGCACCAGGATCAGCGTCAGCTGTCGGTGACGGTTCACCCACCGCCACATCTTCCGGGATCGGTTGTCCGGCCACGCGGAGACCTCGTCCCCCCGCAGGTATCGTCGAATATCCTCGGCCAGGGTGGTGACGCTCGGATACCGGTTCTCGGGATCGAACTCCGTGGCCTTGTGGATGATCGCCTTGAGCGCCGGGTCGATCTTCCGCTCCGGGACCAGGTGTTCCACCTGGTTGAGGTAGCCCCCCTTTGCCCACTTCAGCTTCTCCTTGCTGTTCCCGGTTCTCGGCGGCCGGAGGGTGACCAGCTCGTAGAGGACCGCGCCCAGGGAGAAGATATCGCTGGACGGCCCCACGTCCTGCCGGGCCTGGGCCTGTTCGGGCGACATGTAGCTCAGGGTGCCGACCACCCCCTCCGGCTGATTGGCGATCTCCGTGGCCGATTCCCCGGGGCCCTGGGTGAAGATCTTGGTCACCTGGGCGGACTGGGTGGGCTCCAGGTGCATGTCGTCCTTCATCATCTTGGCGATGCCCCAGTCCATGACGTAGACCTCGCCGTAGTCGCCCACCATGATGTTGGCCGGCTTGAGGTCCCGGTGGACCACCTGCTTCCGGTGGGCATAGGTGATGCCTTCGCACGTCTTCAGGAAATATTCCAGACGGGACGGCAGGCCCAGGTCCGCTTCGAGTTCCGCCTTGGGATCCTCCTGGTAGGTCTTCCTCGCCTTGGCGATGACGTCCCAGAGGCTCTTTCCCTTGATCAGCTTCATGACGAAGGAGACGTTCTTCCGGCCTTCGTCCGGCTGTTTGACGGTGTAAAGCGGAACGATGTTCGGGTGGTCGAGCTGGGCGGTGATCTGGGCCTCCCGGATGAAGTAGCTCAGGGCCGCCGGAGCGCTCACCTCCTCCCGCAGCACCTTGATGGCCACCTTCCGGAGCAGCTGGGTATCCTTGGCCAGGATCACCTCCCCCATCCCCCCCTTTCCGATGCTCCCGATCTCCTCGTACCGCTCCGCCAGGGCGCCCATGGAATCGAAGACATCCTGGGAGAAATCGACCATGGTCAGGGTGTCCTCGCTGGCGTATTCGTCCACGGGCGTCCTCCCCCCTTCCGTCCCCCGGTCCGGAGGCTCCGCCGGGTCCACCGCGATGGGTCCGGAGGGCGGGGCGGGCTCGGGCGGCGCCGCCGCCGGAGGACGCTCCCGGGCGGGTCCGGCGCCCTCGGGAAAGACCTTGAAGATGTGCTTGCACTGGGAGCACCGGAGCTTCGTGCCCTTGGGCTTGATGAGCTGGGGGTTGACGTTGAAGGCGACCTGGCAGTTTTCACATTTGACGATCATGTTCGGATCCTTTTTCGGGCTTCTCCCGGAAAGCCACCGGGTTCCAAGGGGTGGGAAACGGATGGAACCGGTCCCACCATAGAATTTTCACCGGAGAATTTCAACTGAAAATCCGGGGGATTTGGTCCTCAGACCACCGGAACGTCCCAGTTCCACAGGCCGGGCCTCGACTTCAGATCGATTCCGGGGGGCACCGGCTCCACCAGGGTGACGAAAAGGGCGTATCCGGCGTCCCGGAGGACCTTTTGCTTGCCGGTCAGGTCGAGGGTCCAGTTGGGAAAGACCCAGTAATCGGCCCCGGCGCGGGCGACCCACGCCACCTCCCCCCTGGGACTCGAAAAGGGGATGTCCGTGGGCAGGGAATCCGCCACCACCCGGGAGACGCACAGGGGCCAGTGGCCGGCCACCACCACCCCCAGGGGCAGAGGGCTTGACCGGGGCAGGTCCAGGTAGTCGCCGCCGCCGAGTTCCGGGCTGACGATGACCCCCGAAAACCCGAGGTCCCGGAGCCGGCCCACGGCCAGGGGGTTGGCGATGTTGCAGAAAGGGCCGGCCCACAACGCCTCCCCATCGGTGAGATCCCGGGGAAAAAAGGATCTCTGCCACGGCGCATTGAGCACGAAACGGCGCCCGCCCCTCTTCCGGATGCGGGTGATCCGGGCGGCCCACCGGTCCTCCCCGGCGCCCGCCTCACCCGGCCAGATCACCGGGGGAAGCCACCACCAGCAGCGGGAGAAGGCCTGGTCTGTCGCGTCAAGCGCTTCCGCCGTCTCCGGGGAGAGCCACACCCCGCACCGCCCGTCCCCCGCCGGACGGAATCGGAAGACGGACATTTCCAGTGGATGGGTCGGCGCCGGTGGGGGGTCGATCTTCGCCTTTGCCATCCGGATCCACGAAAAGGACGGCTCCGGCGGCGGGCCGGCGGGGATCTCCGCCTCGAGATCGGAGATCATCCGGTCCAATGCCGCCTCCCGCCGATCGATCAGGAAGACCGGGGTCCCCTTTCGGGACCGGCCCGAACGGTCCGGCTTGACGTGAAGCCGTCCCTTTTTCGGCATCGATCGGGTCACCCGGTGGACCCGGTGGCCGGCGTCGTCCTCGTAGCCCAGCCGGAGGATATCCCCCGCCAGAAGGGGGATCCGGGGAACGAGGAACGGGTTGCCGGCTCCCCCCTTGAGGTGGCCGATCAACAGCCCGGAGCCGGTCTGGCGGTGGAGGTCCACCGGGTTCCGGGGCCGCTGGGGCAGGAAAAAATAGTGGGTGCCGGTCCTGCCCAGGGCCTGCTCCAGGAGCGACAGGGCGTCTTTTTTCGCCTGGGGGTCCCGGAAGTGGTCCCGGAGCATCCGGTAGGCGGCGACGGTGTAGTGGACGTAGTGGGGCCCTTTTTTCCGGCCCTCGATCTTCCACGCCTTGATCTGGGGGATCTCCCGGATCACCTTGACCAGGACATCGAGGCTCAGATCCTGGCAGGAGAAGAACCGCTCCCCGCCCTCCCCCAGCCGGTACCGGCGGCGGCAGGGCTGGACGCAACGCCCCCGCAGCCCGCTCTTGCCCCCCAGGTAGCTGCTCCAGTAGCACCGCCCCGACACCCCGTAACAGAGGGCCCCGTGGATGAAGACCTCCAGGCCCAGCCCCTCCGGACAGGCCGCGGCATGGGCCTTCACCTCGTCGATGGTCAGCTCCCGGGGAAGGACCACCCGGTCCACCCCGAGTCCGGATCGGACCATGTCCAATCCTTTGGGGAAACTGACGTTGGCCAGGGTCGAGAGGTGGATCTCACCGGTAAAGCCGATCCGCCGGGCCAGCTCCGCCACGGCGAGATCCTGGATGATCAGGGCGTCCGGCCGCACATGGCGCGCCAATTGGCCGACGGTCCCGGCGATCTCCTCCAGTTCCCCCGGCCGGATCAGTGTATTGAGCGCCACATAGACGGCCGCGCCCTTTGCATGGGCCAGCCGGACCAGGGGGGCGAGGGACTCCGGGGTGAAATTCTCCGCCGCCATTCGGGCGGAGAAGGCTTTGAGGCCGCAGTAGACGGCATCGGCGCCGGCGGCCAGGGCCGCCAGAAAGGCGGCCCGGTTCCCCGCCGGCGCGAGGATGGCGGGCGATGGGGGGGCGGTCATCCGCGTCCTCTGTTTCAGGAGATGTATTTCCGCTTGACGGCGTTGAGTTCCTTCTGGATCTCCTTGGCCCGGATCCGAAGCTCCTTCAGTGCGGCGTTGGTGGTGGACCGGAGCTGGTCCTCGTACTCCTCGGCGAAGACATTCTCCAGGCGGGAGATCTCCTTTTCAATCTCCTCCTCGGTCCAGTCCGGATAGGTCTGTTCGATGAGCGGGGTCACTTTCTCGTCGAAACTCTCCTTCAACTCCTCAAGGACCCACTCCTCCATCTCCTCGTAGGCGGGCAGCTTGAAGTTTTCGTAACAAAGCTCCCGGTAATGCTCACTGATGACGAGTTTGGCGCACTTGCTGGCGATCCGTTTCAGGGAGTATTCCTGAAAATAACCGAAGTAGGCGACGATCTTGTTCGCCAAAACCTCATCGGTGGTCTTCTTGTCCAAAACGCTCCTTTTCCTTTCCGGCGGATTGCGGTCTTCGGGGTTCCGAAAAACGTATACGGATCATACTTTGGAAATCGGACGCATGCAAGGGGAATATCGCCCCTTTCCGGCGCGGGGACAAATGGCATTGACTCTTGAAACGCTTGAATCTATAATCGATCCGAATATGTCACCGTCGATGCGGCCAAGATCCTCGGGGAGCCCCTCACCGGATTCGCAGTCGTCCGGACCGTCGCCCGGTTCCCGCCCTCTTCCGGCACGCCATCGGGAGCCGTCCATGTCGCCATATGTCATAAAAGAGTTCAAACCGTGTCCGTTCTGCGGACGGATCTGGATGTCGGTGGAGCCGGCCCCCGCCGAGGGGTTCAAGGTCCGCTGCCTCTGCGGGGCGTCCGGTCCGAGGGAACCGGCAAAGGAGACGGCCATCAAATCGTGGAACACCCGGGACCAGCACCTGCTCTGGAACCCGTTCCGGCTGTCGATCCGATTCCCCAAATCGGTCTCCTCGGTCGATTTCAAGGGCAATCTCGCCTCCCTCGACCTGGCCACCGTCCTCCAGACCCTCGCCTCCCGGGAAAAGACCGGCATCCTCCAAGTGGTCCGGCACCACACCAAGAGCGTCATCGTCCTGAAAAACGGAAACATCCTGGCCGCCAGCGACAGCAAGGGCAACCGGCTCGGACAGATCCTCTACAACAACGGGATGATCTCCTACAAGAAGCTCCAGGAGGCCCTGAAGGTGGCCAAACGGTCGGACAAGATGCTCGGGGAGGCGCTGCTGTCCATGGGGTACATCAACACGGACACCCTCCAGGAGATTGTCCACCAGCAGGTCCAGGAGGCGGTGCTGGAACTCTTCTACTGGAAGGACGGCTACTTCGAATACCGGGATTGCGCGGTGGAGTTCGGGGAACTCGGGATCTACGAGATCAACACCATGGAGATCATCATGGAATCGATCCGCCGCATGGACGAGTGGGACGAGATCAAGAAGCGCGGCCGGGCCGCCTTGTCGGTGCTGCCGGGGGCCGGGGGCCGAAAGGCCCGGAGCGGCGTCCCCTGAAGGCGCCCGGCCGCCGGGCCGCCGACCCTGTCCGCCTCGGTTTCCACCCTTTTTCTATTCCCCCGAACGGTCCGATCCGAAAGCGCCGGCCCGCGGTCACCACGCCGCCTTGAGTTCCCCCGGCCTGGGGATCCGCGGCCGTTGCATCAGATAGATGGCGGCGTACAGCGCCAGGCCGATGAGGTAGGTCCAGTACCGCTGGTCATGGGGGATCCCGAGCCAGCTCGCCGTGGCGTCCGGCCGCATGAGGATGAAGGTCACGCAGAGAAAGAGCGGGACCTCGAAAACGCGGTTCCGGGCCACGAACCACCCCTGTGTCGCGGAGGCGAAGGCGAAGTTGCCGACGCAGGCCATGGCGAAGATCAACAGGCCCTGGGGCCAGTTGTAGATGCCGTCGAGGATCAGGTCGGCGTTGAAGATGAACATGAACGGAAGGATCGCCGTCCGGATATCGTACATGAACCCCTGGAGCCCGGTGGGGATGGGGGGGGACTTGGCAATGGCCGCCGCCGCGTAGGCGGCGAGCCCCACCGGCGGGGTGTCGTCCGCCAGGATCCCGAAATAGAAGCAGAACAGGTGGGCCGCCATCAACGGCACCAGGAAGCCCTGGTATCCGCCGATGGTGACGATGGCCGGGGCGGTGAGGGAGGCCATGACGATATAGGTGGCGGTGGTGGGCAGCCCCATGCCGATGATCAGGCTGGCCACGGCGGTGATCAGGAGCATGAGGAAGATGTTGCCCCCGGAGATGGTATCGATGATCTGGGTGATCAGGCCCCCCAGCCCCAGGGCCACCACGCCGACGATGATGCCGGCGGCGGCGGTGGCCAGGGCCACGGAGACCATGTTCCGGCCGCCCCCCGCCAGGGCGGAGAAGATATCGACGACGCTCTCCTTGAAGGCCGGACCCAAAGGCTCCTTTTTGAGGTAGGCCTTCACCGGATTCTGGAAGAACATGATGATCGCCATGACCCAGATGGCGTTGAAGGCGGCCAGCTCCGGGGAATGGCGCATGACGATCAGCTCGTACAGGAGCATGATCAGCGGAAAGAGGAAGTGGATCCCCGACAGGAGCGTCTTGAAGAAGCGGGGGATCTCGTCCTTGGCCATGCCGGTGAGCCCCAGCTTGGAGGCCTCCAGGTGGGTGATGAAAAAGAGGGCGGCATAGGAGGCGAAGGCGGGGATGGCCGCCGCCTTGATCACCTGCACGTAGGGGACGTTGACGTACTCCGCGATGATGAAGGCCGCGGCCCCCATGATGGGCGGCGCGAGCTGCCCGTCGGTGCTGGCGGCCACCTCCACCGCGGCCGCCTTGGTGCTGGGGTAGCCGACCTTCTTCATCAGCGGGATGGTGAAGGTGCCGGTGGTGACGATGTTGGCGATGCTCGATCCGGAGACGATCCCGGTGAGGCCGCTGCCCATGATGGCCGCCTTGGCCGGCCCCCCCTTGAATCCCCCCAGCAGGCTCAGGGCCAGCTGGATGAAGTAGTGGCCCGCCCCGGCCCGGTCGAGCATGGCGCCGAAAAGAACGAAGAGAAAGACGATGGTGGCGGAGACATCCAGGGGGATGCCGTAGATCCCTTCGGTGGACATGGTCATCTGGCCCATGAACCGGTCGAGGGAGACCCCCTTGAAGGCGATGAGGTCGGGCATGTAGGGGCCGAAGAAGGCGTAGATGCAAAAGACGATGGAGATGATCGGCAGGGCCGGCCCGATGACCCGTCGCGACGCCTCCAGCAGCAGCACCACCAGGATGGCGCCGAAAATGAGATCCCTCGGGATGGGCGCGCCGTACCGGGTCACCAGCCCCTCGTAGTCGATGGCGATGTAGAGGGCGGAGACGGCGGCCAGGATCCCGACGGCATAGTCGATGAGCGGGATCCGCGTCTTGGTGGAGAGGAAATCGAGGCCCAGCTTCGGCTTTTTGAACATCGGGTAATTGAGAAAGACGATCAGCAGGGCGAAGGCCAGGTGGATGGCCCGGATGAAGGTGGAATCGAGGATGAGCCAGCTGGCGATGGAGAGCTGGAACAGGGACCAGCAGACCGCGATGGCCGCAATGAAGTACCTGGACGGCCCCGCCGGCTTCCGGGCGATGCCCGCCTCCTCCTCCGCCAGCCTGCGGGCCAGGTCCAGGGTCTCCTCATCGCCGATGGCGCCGTTTTCGCTGTTGTCGCCCCTCTCCCTATCCTTCCTATCCAGCTCGGTCATCTTCATCCCCCTCCAGGAACGGC
This sequence comes from uncultured Desulfobacteraceae bacterium, assembly GCA_964431545.1. Classification (GTDB taxonomy): domain Bacteria; phylum Desulfobacterota; class Desulfobacteria; order Desulfobacterales; family JAABSP01; genus CAYSLC01. Next base: position 16,985 of record CAYSLC010000051.1, read on the forward strand.
GGTGGCCTGTCCGAAAAATGGACCGGGTTGTTTATTCCGTGCGCTTGGGCATGGCGGGTGAAACGGGCGGCGGCCGAAACCGCCGCCCGAGGGTGGGTATCACAACGATGGGATTACTTCAACAGGCCGACCTCCTTGAAGTATTTTTCCGCGCCCGGATGGAGGGGGGCGGACAGGCCGTCGAGCATCCCCTCTTTGGTCAGCACGCTGTAGGCCGGATGGAGCTTCTTGAAATCTTCGAAGTTGTCGAAGACCTCCTTGGTGATGGCGTAGACCACGTCGTCGGGCACCTTGGCCGAGGTGACGAAGGTCGCCTTGACGCCGAAGGTATCGACGTTCTCCTCGTTGGCCGCTCCCGGATAGAGGTCCACCGGCACGTAGGATTTGGCGTAGTAGGGTTTCTCCTCGATCATCTTTTCGATCCCCGGAGCGTCGATCTCCACGAACCGGACCTTTCGCCGGCCCGCGGTGGCCTCCTTGAAGGCGCCGCTGGGATGGCCAACCGTATAGAAGAAGGCATCGAGACGGCCGTCCTGGAGAAGTCCCGGCGCTTCCGCGGCTTTGACCCCCTCGGCCATCAGGTCCTTTTCATAATCGAGGCCGACGGCGTTCAGGGCATCGATGGAATTCTGACGCTGCCCGGAGCCGGGGTTGCCGATGTTGACCCGTTTGCCCTTCAGGTCGGCGATCTTCTTGATGTCCGCATCCACGGCGGCGCAAAGGGTGATCGATTCCGGATGGATGCTGAAGACCGCCCGCAGATCCTTCTGGGCGCCGGCGTCTTTCCATTCGGCCAGACCGTGGATGGCCTGGTACTGCCGGTCCGACTGGACGATGCCGAACTCCAGGTCCCCGGACATGATGGCGTTGACGTTGAAGACCGACCCGCCGGTCGATTCCACGGTGGCCCGGATGCCGTATTCCTTCCGCTTCTGGTTGACCATCTTGGCGATGGCGCCGCCCGTGGGGTAATAGACGCCGGTGATCCCGCCGGTGCCGATGGTTACGAACGTCGTCTTGGCCTCGGCCGCGCCGCCGGCGATCATCGCCAGGCCGAACATCACCGCCATTGTCACTGCCACTGTTCTTTTCATGCTGCCTCCTCCTTTGTCTGATGCGTTTCCACGTTTGGGGATACGGCGGGGAAACCGCGGCCGCATCCGCTCCCATTCCTGCTTGTCTATCCGGTTCATTCCAAATCCCTGACGGGCAGGGCCCGGTAGGCCCGGTCATGGACCTTGCGGTCGGTGTAGTGGTACCCCCGGTTGAAATTGTACACGACGGCGGTGATCGATCTCACCTCGGAGGACCATACCCAGCCGCAGGTCAGGCGGATCCGGGGAACGATCTCCACCCACTGGCCGCACTCCGTCTCGTACCCGGCCCCCTCCCCCGCCTCCACGCCCAGGGACCGCAGTTCCTCGACGGTGGGCAGCCGCCAGCCGTCATACCGGACCGGCAGGGTATCGGGGAAGGTGTACCGTACCCACTTCCGGGCCTCTTCCCAGGAGATGTCCCCCTCGTTGCTCCGGGCGGCCCACATGAGATTGAGCCGATGATCCGTGATCGTTCCGTCTCCGTTATCCGTAAACCGTTGCCCCGCCGGCGCTCCGGAGGGAAGGAGTGTCCCCCCGACGGCGAGGAAAAGGATCATCAGCAATTGTCCGCGTGGCATCCGCCTCCCCCGATGAGACCGCCGACCGGAGCCGTCGGGCCCCATCGGCGTTTGCCGAATTAAAGAACAATAAAAGAATCTTATTCAGTTGCTGAAGTGTAGATGAAACGATCGGGTCTGTCAAGGACAAAGCCGTGAACGGCGCCGCGCGCGGACCGCCCGCGGGCCGCGGTTCCATCCGGGGAGGGGGGGATCGCGTCGCTCCGGTTGCATCCGAATGCGGGGGGATGTATAACACGGGGTCATGGAAGAGAGGACCACCGACAGGGCCGACCGGATGGTGAGCGTGGTGCTGCCCACCTACAACCGCGGATGGATCGTTGAAGAGGCCGTCGATTCCGTTCTCTCCCAGGATTACCCCGCCATGGAGCTGATCGTGGTGGATGACGGGTCCACGGATGGTACCCCGGAGATTCTGGACCGGTACGGGGACCGGATCCGGGTCATCCGCCAGAGGAACCGGGGGGTGAGCGCGGCCCGGAACGCGGGGATCGACGCCGCCTCCGGGGAGCTGATCGCCTTTCTCGACTCGGACGACCGGTGGCTGGAGGGGAAGGTACGGGAACAGGTCCGCTTCTTCCGGGACCACCCGGAGGCCCTGATCTGCCAGACCGAGGAGATCTGGATCCGCGACGGGATCCGGGTCAATCCCAAGCGACGCCACCGCAAGCGATCCGGCGGGATCTTCATCCCGTCCCTCGACCTGTGCCTGGTGAGCCCTTCGGCGGTGATGGTGAAAAGACGGCTGTTCGACCTGGTGGGAACCTTCGATGAAGCCCTTCCGGCGTGCGAGGACTATGACCTCTGGCTGCGGGTCTCCTGCCGCCATCCGATCCACCTGATCGATCTCCCCCTCGTCGTCAAACGGGGGGGCCACGGGGATCAGTTGTCCCGGGCTCCGGGTCTCGACCGGTACCGGATCCGGGCCATCGACGGCGTGATCAAGGGGGGGCTCCTGTCGCAGGAGGAGCGCGCGGCCGCGGGGCGCGTGCTCCGGCAAAAGTGCGCCGTCTATGCCGGGGGGTGTCTCAAACGGGGACGGACGGCGGAGGCGGACCACTATCGGAGGCTGGCGGCCGCCCACGGGGAGGAAGGGGCGGCGGCGCCTTGACCGAGCCCTCGCGCGGGAGGAACGACCGGGGCCGCCGGCCGCCCTCCCCCGTGTCAAAAATTTCGAAGAATTGGGAGGCCGCGTCGCATTCCGGCACCGGTCCGCTTGTGGTTGTTACCACTGCAAAAAAGCGCCGGCATACCGGAACATCGGCGCCGCGCGGGGTCAGAATTCTCTCAGTATGCCCGCGAAGCTGATCAGGCCGACCCCCACGAGGAACAGGGTGACGGGCTCGGAAAACAACCGGTTATCGGTGCCGGAAAAGGCGGCAAAGGCAAGGGAGGTGGTCAGGATAAAGACCACCAGCAACAGCAAAAAGAGGTTGGCCAATCGTTTCATTTCAGGGTTCCCTCCGTTATCGCTTCGGGGCTGGACCGCCGAATGGTTCGGTCGATTACATGAACGTAAGCCATCTGGGGCTTTCCTAATGCAACAATGCAATTTGCATACCGACAAAGGAAAACGGCGGAGACGACCCGTGGCCGAAGCCCGATGCCTCCGGACCGAATACCCGTCCGGGCCGCGGTACAGGAAGGGGCTGCCCGGCGGGAACGTAGAAACCCCGTTTTCACGACAAACCCCCCGGGAAAGGGGGGCAAACGGAAAACGACAAAAATTGTCGGTCCGGATAGGGCGGAGCCGGGAAACCGACAATTTTTGTAGGTTTTTTACCGGCACACCGCCGAAAACGGGACCGGCCGCCGTATGATCCGATCCCCCGGCCGGCCGATCCATGACACCGACAGGAGAGCGCCATGACATTCATCCAATTGGACCGCTGCGCGGAAAAAGGAGAGCCGACGACATGAAAAGCTTCCGCAAGGAACTCTGGTTCGAGGTGCCCACCCGCCGGGCCTTCATCAACATCACGCCCCAGGTGGAGCAGTGCCTCTCGGAGAGCGGGGTCCGGGAGGGCCTCGTGCTGGTCAACGCCATGCACATCACCGCCTCGGTCTTCATCAACGACGACGAGTCGGGGCTCCACCACGACTATGAGATCTGGCTGGAGAAGCTGGCCCCCCACGAGCCGGTCTCCCAGTACCGCCACAATGTGGGGGAGGACAACGCCGACGCCCACATGAAGCGCCAGGTCATGGGGCGGGAGGTGGTGGTGGCCGTCACCGGGGGGAGGCTCGACTTCGGCACCTGGGAGCGGATCTTCTACGGGGAGTTCGACGGCCGGCGCCGCAAGCGGGTCCTGGTCAAGATCATCGGGGAGTAGACCGGATGGTCCGGGGCGGCGGAAAAAACCGGGGCGCTCCGGCCGGTCACCCGGAACCTTCTTCGGGAAACCGGTAGACGCGGGGAACCCGGGCCGTGATGGCGGAGACCACCTCGTAGTTGATGGTGCCCACGGCCCCGGCGATCTCGTCCGCCGAAACACCGGCGTCCCCCTGCCTTCCCAGGACCACCACCTCGTCGCCCACGGCCACCTCCGGGATGTGGCCCACGTCGAGCATGGTGAGGTCCATGCAGACCCGGCCCACCACCGGGGCGCGCCGGTTCCGGACCACCATGTGGCCCCTGGAGGAGAGGAGGCGGTCGTACCCGTCGGCGTACCCCACCGAGACGGTGGCGATGGTGGTGGGGGCGGGGGTGGCGTAGGTGGAGCCGTAGGAGATGGGAAAGCCTTCGGGGACCGCCTTCACCTGAACGACCCGGGCCTTGAGGGTCATGGCGGGCTTCAACCGGGCGCGGGTCCGGTCCACCTCCCCGGAGGGGTAGAGCCCGTAGATGCCGATCCCCGGCCGAACGAGATCGAAGTGGGCTTCGGGCAGTTCCAGGAGGGCGGCGCTGTTGGCGGCGTGCCGGAGGGGGAAAGAGACGCCGTCGCCGCCGAGCCGCATAAGGAGCGCCTCGAAGGCCGAAAGCTGCCCGCGGGCGAAGGTCTTGTCCGCGCTGTCCGCCGAGGCGAAATGGGTGAAGATCCCCTCCGGAACGGTGCCCGGAAGGGCGCAAACGGCGCGGACCGTCTCCGGGGCGCGCCGGTCGGCGGCCACGATCCCCAGCCGGCCCATTCCGGTATCCACCTTGACATGGATCCGGACCCGCCCTCCCCTTTCGGACGCGGCCCGGGACAGGGCCGACGCGGCGTCCAGGGAATGGACGGCCTGGGCCAGGTCGAGATCGAGGAGGGTCTCCGCCCTTTCCGGCGGGGTGTGCCCGAAGACCAGGATGGGGGCCTTGATCCCGCCCTCCCGCAGGGCCGCCGCCTCGGGCAGACGGGCCACCCCGAGGGCGTCGGCGCCGGCCCGGAGACAGGCACGGGCCACCGGATCCGCGCCGTGGCCGTAGGCGTCCGCCTTCACCACCGCCATCAGGCGGACCGCCGGACCGATGACCCGCCGGAACTCCCGGATATTGTGGGCCACCGCCCCCAGATCGATCTCGGCCCAGGTGGACCAGCCGCCGGCCGCTGTTTCGGAAGCCGGCGCCGGTTCTCCGTTTCGGGCCCGCCCCCCGGGTCTCCCCGTGGCACCGGCCGGCGGGCCCTCACCCTTCATGGTGTTCCTCCCCCGCGGCTTCGGGAAGGGGTAGGGCCGCCACATGGGAGGTCACCGCCTCCACCTCGACCAGGAGTTCCCCGTAGAGCCGGCGTCCCTCTTCCACCTCCCCGCCCCTCGCGGCACATTCGAAATCCCGGGACAGGTTGACCAGCCCCAGGGCGCGCACGGCCACCGCGAGATTGGCCATGGCGTGGGCCGCGTCCGCGGCCGCCCCCAAATCTCCGGCCTCGTAGCCGGCGCGCAGATCCCGGAGCAGGGGGGGCGCCTCGGCGAGGAACCCCCGCACCATCCGTCCCAGGATCCGTTCGTCCTCCTTGAAGGTCTCGAACAGCCCATCGATCTCCTTGAACCGGTCCCGGCGGGGGGGCCCTCCAACCGATCCTCCGGAACCGTGCACCATCCGGTCCATCACCGCCTGCACGGCATCGATATCCACCGGTTTGGCGACGTACTCGTCCATCCCCGCATCGAGGAACCGGTCCCGGTCCCCCTTCATGGCGTACGCGGTCAGGGCGATGATGGGAATGTCCGGGTCGACCTTTCCGCCGCCGATGCCGTCCCGGATGCGGCGGGTCGCCTCCACCCCGTCCATGCCGGGCATGTGGATGTCCATCAGGACCAGATCGAACCGTTCCGCCTCCAACGCCGCGAGGGCGGATGCTCCGTCATCTACGGTGGTCACCTCGTGCCCTCCCTTTTTCAAAAAATAAGAGAGGAACTCCTGGTTGAGGGGATTGTCCTCGGCCACGAGGATCCGGTACCGGCGGGGAGAGGGCGGGCCGGCCCGTCCGGCCTCGGGTTCGGCCCGGCCGGGGTCCGTCAACGCATCGGGCCCGGCCGGCGCCCGTGGCCCGGGGGGACGGTCGAGGACGAGGCTGAAGTGGAAGGTGCTCCCCCTTCCGACCTCGCTCTCCACCCAGATCTTTCCGCCCATCATCTCCACGAGCCGTTTGGAGATGGCCAGCCCGAGCCCGGTCCCCGGATACTTCCTCGAATAGGAGCCGTCGAGCTGCTTGAAGCTCTCGAACAGGTCCTCCAGTCGATCCTCGGAGATCCCGATGCCCGTATCCGCCACGGAAACGGCCAACTGCGCCGATGTTTCCCGGGCGTTCATCAGCCGGATCACCACCGTCACCCCGCCCTGCTCGGTGAACGTAAGGGCGTTTTCGATCAGGTTGGACAAGATCTGCCCGATGCGTTCGGCATCGCCCAGGAAGTCCCCCGGAAGGTCGTCCTCCCGGCGGAATCGAAGGTCGAGCCCCTTGCGTCGGGCCTTCTCGGAGAAAGCCGTTCGGCACCGGTCCAACAGGTCCCCGAGGTCGAAAGGCTCCGTGTCGAGATCCAGGGTATCGGCCTCGATCCTGGCGTAATCGAGGATGTGGTCGATCAGGCGCCGGAGGCTGTCGGCGGAGGTCAGGATCATGGAAAGATGCTTTGCCGCCTCCCGGTCGGGGTTCATTTCGGCGAGCATCCGGGTCAATCCCGTGATGGCGTTGAGGGGGGTGCGCAGCTCATGGCTCATGTTGGCGAGGAACTCGCTCTTGTCCCGGTTGGCCTGTTCCGCACTCTTTCGGGCGGCGGCGAGTTCCTGTTCCAGCCGTTTGGTTTCGGAGAGAAGATCGTGGTACTTTCCCCGATAGGACTCCAGCTCGCGCCGGATCACCGCCAGCGCCCCGTCCGAAACAGTGGGGGCCGATTCCTCGAAATTCTTCAGCGTCTCTTCCTCCATGGGTACACCCGGCAACCGTTCGGCGGATCGGCGGGCAGCGGTCCGCCGGATCCTCGATCCCCTGAAAAAGGGGCGTCTCAGCCAACCAACGGCCCGTGATCTTAATCGAAACGGCCCCGCGTTTCAAGCCCTTCCCGCCCCACCCTTCCCGCCTGGGGGGACGGGGATGCCTTGGGGGATCGGCCCTTGACACGCGGATCGGCCCGGGCGTATGTTGCCGGCATCCGGGATCGGGGTCCCCGATCGGCCGCCGGACGCCCCGGCGGACCCTTCGGATCCCCCATGAACACCGACCATCGAACAAGAGGAGACCCCAGAGTGGACGAGACCAAACAGACCGTCACCATCGCGGCCACCGTGGAGATCAGCCCCAAGGCGCTCCAGACCATCGTGGAGACCGCCACGGCGATGGCGGCGCGGGATGAACGCGGACGGCTTCGGGTGGACACCGCCGCGAAGGTATCCGAGATGATCTCCCGGTTTCTGCGGGACCGGGATTTCGAATCCTACGTCGGGGACCCCGCCAACCACCGGTAACCCCTACACCGGTAACCCCTACAGGGCGGACCCGTGCCGCACGGGCTCCTCCCCGGGCGCCGGGGGCGGTCCGGCCGTCTGTTCCGCGTACACGGACATGAGGAAGATGGTGGCAAAGGGCTGGGTGAGCAGGGCGGTGACGATGAAGGAGCCGCCCAGGGAGGAGACGCCCAGGAAGATGACCGCCACGATGATCTGGTCCTGGAGGCCGCCGCCCGTGGTCATGGCGACGCTCTCCTTGATGGCGTCGACGAGCCCCAGCTTCCGGTCGGTCATCAGCGGGATCATGTAGAGACAGAAGTAGGAGACCCCGACGATCACCGCCACGCCGGGCAGGAAGAAGAGCATGAATCCGATGGCCGCCGCCAGAAAGACAGCGACTCCGAATCCCAACAGCGGCAGGAAGAGGTGCATCTGGGAGAAGAGATCCTGGAGCTTCGGCTCCCGGCCCTGCCGGACCATCAGGAGGATGGCCTGCATATAGCCGGCGGTGGTCACGGGGGCGAGGATCCCCAGGGTGATGATGCCGAGCACGATCAGCGCCAGGGTCATGAAGACCAAGGGGACGATGTACCGGAGGGTCAGGTTCCAGGCGGTTTCGAGGTGCTTTTTGAAGTCCATGGTCTCTCTCCTTTTTTCATCTGGTTTCGGTCCCCATCGGGACCCGCGACGGCAAAGGGGCCCCCGATCGCCGCCGCCTTAAACATGGCAACGCTCCACGGAATGTAAAGCCTCCCGCCGGTGATTTTTCCTTGTCAAACCGGGGCGAATCGTCCATAGGGGAAGGGAAAGGCATTTTTTGGATCTCCCGAGAACGGGGAGGAGACGAGGGAACACCATGAAGACCATCGGCAGATACGAGATCCGGGGATTGCTGGGCCGGGGAGGGATGAGCAAGGTCTACAAGGTCCGGATGCCGGTCACCGGGAAGATCCTCGCCCTGAAGCGGCTCGACCCCCATCCCCATCTCCTGAGCCTGCTGGGCGGGGAGCGGATCAAGGAACTCTTCGTCTCCGAGGCGGTCAACATGGCCAATCTGCGGCACCCCAACGTGGTGGAGATCTGGGACTTCGACACCGACCACGGGAAGACGCCCTTCTACACCATGGACTACCACTTCAACAACCTCGGGATCCTCATGGGCGAGACCTATCGCACCGAGATGCCCTCCAGGGTGATCCCAGTGGACAAGGCCCTGGAATTCACCCGCCAGACCCTTGCGGCCCTCGCCTGCCTCCACCACTTCGGCATCATCCACCGGGACGTCAAACCCTACAACATCCTGCTCACCGAGTACGACGGGGTCCGCCTGTGCGACTTCGGCCTCTCCAAGCTCCGGGGGGAGCGTTTCGGCGGACCAGAGAACCTCAAGGTGGGCTCCCCCTTCTACGCCGCGCCGGAGCAGGAGGCGGACCCCGACGACGCGGAGTACACGGCCGATCTTTACTCGGTGGGGGTGATGCTCTACCGGATGCTCACCGGCACCCTCCCCTCGGAGCCCCGGGAACTGCCCAGCCGGCTCAATCCCGAACTCGACTGGCGGTGGGACGCCTTCATCCAGAAGGGGATGGCCAAAAACATCGCCAACCGGTTCCCCACCGCCACGGCCATGGCCGCGGAGATGGAAAAGCTGGCCGCCGCCCGGCAAAAAGAGCGGGAGGCGGTCTGCAAGATCTTTCCCGTCACCCCCACCCCCGTCCCGGCCGGGGACGGGAAACCGACCCGGCACCGCTCCAACCCGTTGAAGGTCCGCCCCGCCGAAGCCCAGGATGTGTTCGCCCTGGACGAACTCTGGCGTCCGGAGAGCTATATCCGGAACGATTTCCATCCGAAACGCGAGGGCATCGTGGCCGACCGGGCCACCGGTCTCCTCTGGCAGCAGGCCGGCTCCGAGTACCCCCTCACCTGGGAGCAGGCCCACGGATACATCCGGGCCATCAATCAGTGGCGGTTCGGGGGCCGGCGCGACTGGCGGCTGCCCACGGTGGACGAACTCATGTCGCTGCTCACCGAGGCCCCCCAGCGGGACACCCTCTGCATGGATCCCGTTTTCGACCCCCGCCAGCGGCGACTCTGGAGTTCGGACCGTCGCTCCTTCACCGCCGCCTGGTACGTGAGCGTGGACATGGGGTTCGTCTGGTGGCAGGATTTCAGCGGGTTCTTCTACATCAAGGGGGTCTGTGGCCTCCCCCCGGGCCGGAAGCGGTAGACGCCGGTCTTCGTCAAAGCCTCTCTAAGGAGGGTTTCGCCGCCTGGAAGCCCATGCGGCCGCCTTGCTCAAGTGGCGAGGGCATAAAATTCCTCCGGCGGGAAAGCTTTAGCGAATCTCCGCACAGCCGGCGGATTCCGAAGGAGGGATCGCCTTGGGCCCGGAGCCGGAAGCGTTCGCTTGTTTTCCCCTTCCCCTGGAGGTCCTTGGCGCGGCTTTTAAAGTGGGAGAAACCGTATTTCCATTCAAAGCTTGTCATCCGCCGTCCGCGGCCCGGGCGCAGTCGATGCAGGTCATGACGCTCGGATCCACCCGCAGCCGTCCTTCGGCGATGTCTTCCTCGCAATTCAGGCAATAACCGTATTCGCCGGCCCCCATTCGTTTGAGCGCCGTTCGGATGCGCTGTTCCTCCAATGCAGCCAGACGCCCGGCCGCCTGGGACATGG
>CAYSLC010000052.1:0-26785 GCA_964431545.1 uncultured Desulfobacteraceae bacterium
CGGCGCCGGAGCGCTTGATCTTCTGGACGATGGCGGAATAGTCCACGGCGCCGGGAGTCACCCCCTCGTAAAGGACCACCTCGCCCTTGTCCGACTCCTCGATGAACTTCTTGGCGAACTCGGCCAGGCCCTTGCCGTAGTCCCCTTTGTCGTGGATCACGGCGAGCTTCTTGAGTCCCAGCTTGTCGAGGGCGAAGTCCACCTCCAGGCGGGCCTGGGCGTCGTCGGAGGCGATGGTCCGAAAGAAGTTGGGGTAGTCGCCGCTCTGGGTCAGGTCGGGGTTGGTGGCCGACGGCGAGAGGGCGATGATGTCGGAGGCCTTGTAGATGCCCAGGGCCGCCTTGGTGGCCCCGCTGCAGATATGGCCGAGCACCACCGGAACCCCCTCGGAGGCCAGTTTTGTGGCGGTGTTGGTGGCCACCTCGGGCTTACAGACATCGTCTTCGGTGATGATCTCCACCTGCCGGCCGAGGACGCCGCCGTCCTCGTTGACATCGGCCACCACCAGTTCGGCGGCGCGGATGGAGGGGATGCCGTAGGAGGCCAGGTCGCCGCTGTGGGCGCCGGCCACCCCGAGCTTGATGGGGTCTTTTGCCAGGCCGGTCCCGGAGAACAGGGCGATGGACAGGATCAGGGCTACCGTCGGGACGATCAGCTTTCCACCAGATGGTTTCATCTTCGTTTTTCCTCCTTACCTCGGGTTTCGGGTTCAATCTGTTGTCGATGGTTTCGAAATGGATCGGAACCGTTCGGATCCGGCCGGACCTGATCGGAACCGTTCAGAGCCCTTCGGAACCGGTCGGAACCGGTCGATTCCGTAAATAAACATCCTGCTTATAATGAAAAGGGGCGGGTTGAGTCAAGCTAAAAGAACCCGGCCCCGTGTTTCATTCCTGTCGTTTAATTCCTTGCCGTCGACAATACAAAGCCCTATAATGTTCGATTTATAATGCAATGCCGTTCGACGGTCGCGGAACGGCCGGAACCCGAACCCATCCGTTTGAGCTGCGAGAGGATATGATCCTTACCGAAAAAAAGATCGGGTTGTTCGTGAAGGCGGACGCCAGGGCGGCGGGCAAGGCGGACGCCCTGGAGAAATGGCTGCGATCCAAGGAGGTGGCGGTGGTGCGCCGGGAAAGCCCGCCCCCCAAGCGCGAGTTTTCCGACGACAATTCTCCGCCGGCCCCCGGGGACCTCGGGTGCATCTTCGTTCTGGGGGGGGACGGGACATTCCTCAGCGCCGCGCGCTGGGTGGGTCCCCAAAACATCCCCCTGCTGGGCATCAAGTTCGGCGAGGTGGGATTTCTGGCGGAGATCGCCGAGGAGAGCCTCTTTTCCGCCGCCGAGATGGTCTTGAACGGCGACTTCGGCACCATCCCGCGGATGCGGCTCACCGTATCGGTGATCCGGGGGGATACCGAGGTGGCCCGGGAAACCATATTGAACGACGTGGTGATCAACAAGGGGGCTTTGGCCCGGCTGGCCAGCATCGAAACCTACATCGACGATCATTATCTCACCACCTACCGGGCCGACGGCCTGATCATCTCCACCCCCACCGGTTCCACCGCCTACTCCCTCGCCGCCGGCGGACCCGTGGTCCATCCCTCGGTGCCCGGCATCACCATGACGCCCATCTGCCCCTTCACCCTGACCAACCGGCCCCTCATCGTGCCCGATACCGTCACCATCAAGATCCATCTGGCCGAAAAGTCGACGGACATCGTCCTGACCTTCGACGGCCAGGCGGGGCTGGCCATCGACGAGACCGACACCATCATCATCCGCCAGGGACCCCACCCGGTCCGGATGATCACCATGCCCGGCCACCAATACTTCGATGTCCTGAAGGCCAAGCTGCGGTGGAGCGGCGGCAGGGTCTGAGCGGCGCCGGCGGTCCGCCCGTTTTTGGTTTGACATCTCCATTGGTTTTGGGTAAGAGCTTAGATGTCAAAATAATTGCTTTAATCCTTCCCCCTTATGCGGATTACAAGGGACGCTCCAGAACGAAAAAACTGAACCGAAACGCCCCCTTCGTCCATCGGACGGAGAATGATCCAAAAGGAACCGGTCTCTTATGGGTTTTCTGAAAAAATATCCGGCCATCGCCTTCGGCGTCGGGATCACCCTCGTCTTCCTCCTTCTGGCCGCGGTGGACGTGGGGTTCATCCGGGCCATCGAACTCAAACTCTACGATATCCGCATGGGCCTGCGCGGCGGTGAGGAGAGTTCCGACAACGTGGTGCTGGTGGACATCGACAACGACTCCATCGAGAAGCTCGGCAGCTGGCCCTGGCCCCGGGCCCGGGTCGCCGAGAGCATCCGGAAGATCGGCGCGGCCGGCGCCAAGATCATCGGCCTCAACATCATCTACAGCGAACCGGACGAAAACGCGGCGCTCAAGGAACTCCGCTACCTTTCGGAGATGCTGACCCAGACCCTGTCGGGTTCCGGCGGCCGGGAGAAACAGGTCCTGGAGGCGATGAAGCAGGCACAGTCCCGCCTGGACAATGACCGCATCCTGGCCGGGGCCATCGAGGAGGCCGACAATGTGGTTCTGCCGGTCTTTTTCAAATCCGCCCTGGTGGATGAAGGGTCCCGCGGAAAGAACACCGCCCTGGCCGAGCAAGCGGTTGAAGACGTCCGGACCCCGGGTGGGGGGACGGCCTACAAGGCGGAGAAGATCAGCATGCCCGTCCCCGAATTCCTCCAGGCCGCCAGGGGGCTGGGCCACGTCAATATCAGCTACGATGTGGACGGAAAGGTCCGGCGTGAGCCGCTGCTCTTCAATTACGGGGGGCTTTACATCCCCTCCTTCACCCTGAAGATCGCCGCCCTATACATGGACGTGCCCAACGACGGCGTCACCGCCCGGTTGGGGGAATCGATCACCCTGGGGCTGCTCGAGATCCCCACCACCCGCAGGACCGAATTCCTGGTCAGTTTCCAGGGCGAGGCGGGGGCCTTCAAGCGGGCCTCCTTCGTGGATGTGATCAACGACAAGATCCCGCCGGAATTCTTCAAGGACCGGATCGTCCTCATCACCCCCACCGCTTCCGGGGTCATGAACCCCGTCAGCACCCCCACGGCCCAGTCGATGTCCATCGGAGAGTTCACCGCCCACAGCATCTGGTCGATGCTCAACGGCAAGTTCGTCCGACAGCCGGGTTGGAACCGGATCGCCGTCTTTGGGCTCCTTCTGGTGATCGGCGCGCTCATCTCCCTTCTGATGCCCCGGCTCAAGGCCCTGTTCGCGGGCCTTCTCTTCGCCGGTATCCTGGCCGGCCTGGTGGGCGTGTCGTTCTACCTCTTCGTCTCCCAGGGGCTGTGGATCGAGACCGCCGCCCCCCTGCTGCTGCTCATCAACGGCTATAACGGGGTGGTCAGCCTGAGCTACCTAGTCACCGAGACCCGCAAGGAGAAGGTGGAGGAGCAGTCCGCGGAGACCAACCGGATGCTGGGGATCTCCTTCCAGAGCCAGGGCATGCTCGACATGGCTTTCGACAAGTTCCGCCGGGTGCCCATGGACAATGAGATGAAGGATCTCCTCTACAATCTCGGACTCGACTATGAACGGAAGCGCCAGCTCAACAAGGCGGCCTCGGTCTACGAATACATCGAACAGTACGACCCCAAATACAAGGACGTGGGACGGCGGAAGAAGAAGCTGGTCCAGGCCAGCGATACCATGGTCTTCGGTGACGGGTTCCTGACGGGGACCTCCTCGGGGGATGACCTGCTGGGCGGCGGGGACGACGCCCGGCCGACCCTGGGGCGGTACGAGATCCTCAAGCAGCTCGGCAAGGGGGCCATGGGGGTGGTCTACCTGGGCCAGGATCCCCGGATCAACCGGACCACGGCCATCAAGACCTTCCGGTTCACCGAGGATTTCGAGCCCGAGGAGGCCGAAAAGCTCAAGGTCAAGTTCTTCCGGGAGGCGGAGAGCGCCGGCACCCTCTCCCACCCCAACATCGTCACCATCTATGACGCCGGCGACGAGCAGGACCTGGCCTATATCGCCATGGAGTACCTGGAGGGGGAGGACCTTCAGAAATATACCAAGAAGGGCAAGCTCCTGCCCATCCGGAAGGTCATCGGCTACATCGCCGACGTGGCGGACGGGCTCGACTACGCCCACAAAAAGGGGATCGTCCACCGGGACGTCAAGCCGGCCAACGTGATGCTCCTCAAAAGCGGGGTCATCAAGATCACCGACTTCGGCATCGCCCGGATCACCGCCACCTCCCAGACCCAGACCGGCGTGGTCAAGGGCACCCCCCACTACATGTCGCCGGAACAGATCTCCGGAGAGAAGGTGGACGGCCGATCGGATATCTTCTCTTTGGGGGCCATGATGTTCCAGATGCTGACCGGTCAGGTCCCCTTCCGGGGGGACAGTCCGGCGGCCCTGATGCACCAGATCATGACGGTGCCCCACCCCAATGCCCGGGAGATCAACCCCAAGGTGATCAAGCCGCTGGTGACCATCCTGGACAAAGCCCTGGAGAAGGACCGGGAGAAGCGCTACCAGACCGCGGCGCAGATGTCGGCCCATCTCAGGATGCTGGGCAAAAAGCTCGACGCCCACGTCAGCCAGAAGAAGCGGCAGGCGGCCGGATGACCCGAACCTGACGCCGGGATGGAAGCGCGGACCTAGACGGAGACGGAAGCATCGGAAAGAGGACCACGAATGGCATCGATCGAATCGGCAGGCATCACCGATGTGGGCAGAAAACGGAAGGGCAACGAGGACTCCCTGTTCATCGACGACGAACTCCAGGTCTATGTGGTGGCGGACGGCATGGGCGGACACCAGGCCGGAGAGGTGGCCAGCGGCCTGGTGGTGAAGACCATCCAGGACTACATGGGCCGGTTCAAGGAGAACGACCAGGCCGAGGAGCTGGAGGAGCATGACGAGAGCCTTTCCAAATCGGCCAACCGGCTGATCTCCAGCATCCATGTCTCCAACCGGGTGGTCCACCAGATGGCCAACAACAAGGCGGCCTACCAGGGGATGGGGTCCACGGTCTCCGCGGTCTGTTTCACCTCGGACACCTTCATCGCCGCCAACGTGGGGGACAGCCCCATCTATCTGATCCGAAACGGCACCATCAAAAATCTCGCGGTCACCCATACGGTGCTGGCCGAACAGATGGCCCTCCATCCCGAGAGCGGACGCCAGTTCGGCAGCAAGTACGACCACATGCTCACCCGGGCCATGGGCATCGAGCGGACCGTGAGGGCGGACCTCTGCGAAGACCAGTGCTTTCCGGGGGACATTCTGGTCATCTCCTCGGATGGACTGAGCGACAAGCTCGCGCCCGAGGAGATCATGGGCGTGGCGGGTCGCCAGCGGCCCGCCAAGGCCTGCCGGACCCTGGTGGATATGGCCAACGAACGGGGCGGGGACGACAACATCACGGTGATTGTATTGAAGGTAAAATCGGTTCAGGAGAATAACGGTTGGCTCAGGCAATTGATCGCCCGGCTTTTTAAATAGGATACCTGAAATAGAGAGGGTTTAGGGATGCCGCTTTTAACGCTGAAATTTAAAAAGGATTCGACGAAGATCAAGGAGTACCGCCTGGAGCGGGGCCAGTCCGTCACCATCGGGCGACTGGAGAGCAACGACATCGTCATCGAGAATCTCGCCGTATCCGGGCACCACGCCAAGATCGACTGGGCCGGGAACGGCTTTCTGCTCACCGATCTCAAGAGCAAGAACGGAACCTTTGTCAACGATCAGCTGGTGATCTCCCACTGGCTCAAGCACGGGGACGTGATCACCATCGGAAAGCATATCCTCGCCTTCACCTACGGCTCGGACGAGGCCCAGCCCGATGCCGGGGGCGACGACGCCATGAGCCAGACCATGGTCATGGACACGGGGAAGTACCGCAGCATGCTGGCCAAGAACGTCTCCAGCATGTCCTCCCAGGCCTCCCAGTCCTCGGGCGCGGAGAACGTGGGGGTCCTCTCCTTTTTGGCCGGCGGGGAGGGGGAGGTGGAACTGACCAAGAAGCTGACCAAAATCGGGAAGAACCCCTCCTCCGACATCGTGGTCAGCGGGCTCACGGTGGGGCAGACCGCGGCGACCATCAGCAAACGACCCGACGGCTACTACCTGAGCTACGTGGGCGGGATGTCCAAACCGAAGGTGAACGGCGAGGCGGTCAAAGAGTCGGTGGCGCTCAAGCAGTTCGACGTGATCGAGATCGGCTCGGCAAAGATGCAGCTGGTCAACAAGAATTGATCCTCACAAAACGCTGATGCGCCACCATGAGAGCCTTCTGCTTGAAATGTGGGCACACCCAAAGCGGTGCCGGCTCGGCCACGGGCATCTGTCCGAGATGCGGCGCCACCATGAGAGAGGTAATGGGCAATCCATCCTTCTTCCGTTCCAAGCCCTTTCTGATCATCGGCGGCCTCTTCGGCGCCCTGGCGATCCTGCTGGTCGTCCTCTACTTCACCAACCAGGGGGTGGCCGCCGAACTCCGGCAGATCCGACAGCCGAAGCCGAACCTGTTCTATGTCGGCATCGACGTCTCCGCCACCATCGACCCGGCGACCCTGACCGATTTCAAATATAACGTCATCTCCCGTCTGAAAAACTTCATCGGCGACCCCGCCGTCTCCTACCACATCGTCAGCTTCGGCCACCCGGGCTGCGGCATGGAGTCGGTCCGGCGGGTGGTCTCCACCCAGTCGCCCGCGGACGAGGTGACCTTCACCTATGAGGTGGAGAACAAGGTCCGGGACGTAACCGTGCCCCAGATCAACGCCACCTCCACCAAGCCCCTCACGACCCCCCTCCACGCCCTGTTGGAGAACGTCCTTCCCGAACGGGTGGGCGGCCGGATCATCATCTTCTCCGACCTGTTGAACGAGGACAGCGACTGCCCCCGGCAGCACCCGTTTCCGACGGAGGCGGTCCGGACCTTCGGCCGGGACACCAACGGCCAGATCATCTTCCTCTACACCCCGGTCCATCCCTCCAAGCTGGAAAAACAGCGGGCCTTCATCGACCGGATGAATACCCTGGCCCAGGAGGGCGAGGTGCGCGCCTTCTTCTACCCGATACCCGAGAGAAGCGACAAGCGGAGCAGCTTTATGACGTCGCAGCTCCAGAACGCCATCCCGGCCACCACATTCGAGGTGGTATGGGAACGGGCCACCCGGGTGGTGGACACCATCGTCACCGCCGTCCGCGGATAGTCCGCCGGCGCCGTTACTCCGGTTTTCCTTTTGGAATGGCCCCGAGGCGGCGGGGGCCGGCTAGAGATCGAAGACCATGTTGGCCTTGACGGCCACACAGGCCATCCGCCTCCGTTTGCGCCGGATGATGGCCCGGCACTCCTTGACGAGCCCGCGCATCTCCCGGTCCGTCCGGTCCTGGTTCAGGTGGAACAACCCCAGCTTTCGGACACCGGCCGCCAGGCCCAGGTCGAGGGCGTGGAGGTAGGTGGAGTGGCCGAAGGACTTGTACTTTTCGTACTCCCGGGGGGTGTACTCGCCGTCGTGGATCAGCAGGTCCGCCCCTTCGGAGAAGGCGGCGTACGTCTGGAAGTCGAGGCCCTTGGGGTGGGGGTGGAAGAGTTCGTTGTCGGTGATGAAGACGAAGGTCTTGTCCCCCTCGATGAACTTGAACCCCTTGCCGGTGTTGGGGTGGGAGAGGTCGATGGGGAAGACCCGGATCGATCCGATCTCGAAAAAGGCGGGGTGATCCTCGGGATGGTAGGTGATGTTGGCGGCCACCTGGGAGAACCGGACGGGGAAGAAGGGGGGCATCATCACCTGGGTGAGCATCTTCTCCACGTACCGGGGGAAGGGGCACCGGTACATCCGGATGTCGAAGGCGTCGCTGTAGATCGGCTTGAAGAACGGGAACCCCATGACATGGTCCCAGTGGGCATGGGTGAAGATGAGGTGGATCCGCCGGGGGCCTTCGGTCATCAGGAGGTTTCCCAGCCGGCGGATCCCGGTTCCGGCGTCCACGATGATGAGTTCGCCGCTTCTGGCCCGGATCTCCAGACACGTGGTGTCCCCCCCGTGCTCGTAGTACATTTTCCCGGAAACGGGGATGGAGCCCCGAGATCCCCAGCACTTGATGTACATGGTCAGCCTTTCGGACTCAGTGGAGCCGCTTTCCCGGCCGGCATACCTCCCCGAAAACGGTATGCCAGACCCCGTCGCTTTCCCGCCTTTCCAGGATCCGAACGGGATACCCGGAGAGCTGATCGGCGATGGCGTTCGCCTGGCTTCTCATCAACCCGGAGAGAATGAACCCCCTTTTCCGAAGGAACCCTTCGGAACCGATGAGTCGCCGCATCACATCATAGTGGATATTGGCAATGAGAAAATCGGCAGAAACGTCGATGAACGTCTCGGCCGTCCCCTGGAGGGCCAGGGCCCGACCGTCCAGCCCGTTGAGGGCGATGTTCCGTTTCGCGGTGCGGGCGGCCAGGAGGTTGAGATCCACCGCAAGGGCATGCCGGGCCCCCACCCGGCAGGCCGCGATGGCAAGGACCCCCGTGCCGGTGCCGAGGTCGAGAACGGTATCGATCCCCTCTTCTTTGAAAGCCAGATCGATCAGTTCCAGGCAATCCCTTGTGGTGGCATGGGTGCCGTTGCCGAAGACGACGCCCGGATCGATGGAGAGGGTAAACGGGTCGTCTCCGCGGGGCGGGCTCCAGGCGGGTGCCACCGTGAACCGTCCGGCCTCGATGGGGGCCGGGGCCGCCCCCTGCCATTGATGGTAAGGCATCCGGAAACGGTCCAGGAGGGCCAGGTCCGGCTGATCCCGCACCAGCCGGTCCACCGTTTCATGGGCGGGTTCCGAAAAGAAGAGAAAGGCCGTATCCCCCTCCTGCCAGTTGCCGAGATACCCGCCGGAGACCGGCTCCCGGCGGGGGCTCGGGCGTCCCTGAAGGTAGTAGATATAGAGTTCTTCCGGCGGCGCCGTCGTTGGGATGTTGCCGCCGTCCCCGGCGGCCGGATGGTCCGCTCCCCGGTCCCTATTCATCCGAGGGCAGCCGGTCGAGGTACCATTGCATGGGGTCGAGCAGGGTATATCCCATCCCCTCCAGCTTCCGCTTGACCCGGGCCACATTGTTGGTCAGCAGGTAGGGAAAGACGGCCCGCTTGCCCTCTTCCCAGTACCGGGCCACCAGCACGCTGCCGAAGGAGATCTTCTCCTCGGTGATGGCGTCCACGATCTGTTTGAGCTGACCGACGCGATCCTCCACCAGGATGCCGATGAGGGTGCCGGGCTCGCCGATCCCCATGACGTTGATGAAGGCGCGGACCAGATCCCGGATGGAGAGGATCCCTTTGAGCTTTCCGGCGTCATCCACCACCGGAAACGCGCCCACCCGGGTCTTCTGGATAAGGAGAAGGGCGTCCTGGATGGTGTACAGGGGGGTGAGGGTCACGGGATCCCGGGTCATGATCTCCCGGGCGGAGATCTTGGCGAGACTCTGCCGGGTCTCGGCGCTCTCGGGGTCCTCCAGGACGGAGGAGGGCATGGCGCTGCGGATGTCCCGATCCGTCACGATGCCCAGCAGATGGTTCTCATCGTCCACCACCGGGAGATGGCGGATCTGGTGCTCCGCCATCAGGTTCTTCATCTCCGGGATGGTCGCCTTCTCGCCGACGGTGACGACCGCTTTGGTCATGGATCTATCGACAAACATGTCCGTTGCTCCGATCGGTTGGGATTAATCTCTTAGCAGCACTTCGATATGGTTCCGGATCAGCTCGGGGAGCCGCTTCAGGGAGTACCCCCCCTCCAGGATGGAGACGACCCGCCCCTTGGCGTACCGATCCCCCAGCTCCATGATCCGCTCCATAATCCAGGTGAAACAATCCGTGGAGAGATTGATGCCCGCCATATCGTCCTCCGCGTGGGCGTCGAATCCGGTGGAGGCGAGGATCACCTCGGGTTCGAAGTTGGTGAAGGCCGGGATGAGATCCTTTTCCACGGCGGCCTTGAACTCCTCGTCCCCCTGTCCCGGAAGCAGGGGGGAGTTGAGGGTGAACCCGTACCCTTCGCCGGTCCCCTTTTCGAATTCCCGGCCGGTGCCCGGGAAGGCGAAGGAGGGGTGCTCGTGGATCGAATAGTAGAAGACGGTGGGGTCGTGTTCGAACATGTGCTGGGTTCCGTTGCCGTGGTGGACATCGAAGTCGATGATCCCCACCCGGGTGATCCCCCACGCCTGCTGGAGGTACCGGGCCGCGATGGCGATGTTGTTGAAGTAGCAAAAGCCCATGGCCGTCTCCACCTCGGCGTGGTGCCCCGGCGGCCGTACGGCGCAGAAGGCGTTGTCGATCGCCCCCTCCATGAGAAGGGCCAGGGTGTCGAGGATCCCCCCCACGGCGAGCAGGGCGGTCTCATAGGTCTCCCGGCACATCTGGTTGTCCGGGTAGTCGAACTCCGTCATGCCGAAGAGGCAGGCCTCTTCGAATCGAAGGATGTACTTCACGTGGTGGACCATCTCGATCCATTTCTGGGAGGCCCGGCTCCCCTTGATCAGGGTCAGATGGTCGAGGAGTCCGGCGTCCTTGATCCCCCGGAACACGGCCACCAGCCGCTCGGGCACCTCCGGATGGTACTCCCCCGTCTTGTGCATCAGAAATCGTTGGTCGAATAAGAGGCCCGTCCTTCTCATGTCCACCCCCCGTTCACCGGCCGCCCGGCTGGACGCTATTGGATGATCCGGTCGAAAATCTCGAACGCCGCCCGAACCGCCGGGCTGTCCTCGGGCATCCCGATGGTGGGTTTTCCGTTGAGGTCGTACTCGTAAAGGGTCTCGTCCTCGGGAATGGTCCCGGCAAGCTCCAGCCCTTCGGCCTTGATGATCTCCATGACCGCGTCGGGGGGCCCGTTCCTGGCCTGATTGATCACCAGGTACGACTTTGCCATCCCGATGTTCAGCTCCTCGGCCAGCTTCCGGATCCGGGCCGCCGCCTGGAGCCCCCGTCGGGAGGTGTCGGTGACGATCAGCAGAATGTCGACGTTCTTGGTGGTCAGCCGGCTGATGTGCTCCATGCCGGCCTCGTTGTCCATGACGATATAGGGGTAGTTGGCGGTCAGCTTCTCCATGAAACCGCTCAACAGGGTGTTGGCGGCGCAGTAGCATCCGGCCCCCTCGGGCTGCCCCATCACCACCAGGTCGTACCCCCCGGACTCCACGATGGCCTCCTCCATCCGCATGGAGATGAAGACATCCTTGGTCATCCCCTCGGGAACCTTCCCCTTCTTCATGTCCTCCCGGGCGGTGCCGAGGGTATCGGCCACCTCGACCCCCAGCACCTCGTTGAGGTTGGCATTGGAGTCGGCGTCCACGGCGAGCACCGGGGTCTTGCCCCGTTCACTCAGATATCTCAGAAGAAACCCGGCCAGCGTGGTCTTTCCGGTCCCCCCTTTTCCGGCCAGCGCGATTGTAAACGGCATCTTGTGGAACTCCTTTTCGCGGTTCTCCCGCGCTCGTGAATTCGGTCGATAATAATAGGTAAATAATTAGGCCAGTTGAGGGAAACAGTCAAGTAACTTTTTAAAATCCCCAACTTTTTCCATCTCCCCGGCGCCTTCCCGGGGGCCTGCCGCCGGCCCCGTTCCCCCCTTGCAATGGCCTCCGCCCTGTGCTACATGGCCCTCGGACAAACCTGTTATTCCAATATCTCGTAAGGAGGAGAACATATGGATTTTGAGCTGAACAAATCCCAGAAGGAGATCCAGAAGGCGGTCCGGGACTTCGTGAAGGGCGAGTTCAAGAAGGATGTCATCCTGGAACTGGAAGAGAAGCATGAATATCCCACCGAAATCTGGAAGAAGGCCGCGGATCTGGGCTTCATCGGGATCCACTTCCCGGAAAACTATTCGGGACAGGGCCTCGGGGTCCTGGAGAACATCCTCGTGGCCGAGGAGTTGTGCCGCGGGGACTCCTCGGTCGGCGCCTGCCTGATCCTGGCCGATTTCGCTTCGGAGATCGTTCTCCACTTCGGCAACGAGGCGCAGAAGCGGACCTGGCTGCCCAAGGTGGCCGAGGGGGAGGTCCTCTCCTGCGGCGCCTTCACCGAACCGGACCACGGATCCGACATCACCCGGATGGAGACCACGGCGGTCCGGGACGGCGGCGAGTGGGTGATCAACGGCACAAAGATCTTCATCACCAACGGCGGCCCCCTGGCCGGGTTCTACTGCGTCCTGTGCCAGACCGATCCGGACGCCTCCCCGGCCCACCGGGGAATGAGCCTCCTTTTGGTGGAAGGGGACCGCCAGGGCCTTACCACCGCCAGCGTGGGCACCAAGATGGGAATCCGGATGATGCGGACGGCCGAGGTCAGCCTCAAGGACGTCCGGGTCCCGGCGGAGAACCTCATCGGGGAGGAGAACCGGGGGTTCTACCATGTCCTCGAGTTCTTCGACGAAAGCCGCATCCTCATCGCCGCACAGGGGCTCGGCACCGCCCAGGGGGCCTTCGACCGGGCCCTGGCCCATGTGAAAAGCAGGGAGCAGTTCGGCAAGAAGATCGCCCGGTTCCAGGTGACCCAGCACAAGCTGGCGGACATGGCCACCAAGATCGAGATGGCCCGGCTGCTGGTCTACAAGGCCGCCTGGAACTTCGACCAGGGCCGCATCGACCCCAAGCTGACCTCCATGGCCAAGATGGCCGCCGGCAGGGCCGCCGTGGAAGTGGCCGACGAGGCGATCCAGCTCCTGGGGGGCTACGGCTATATGCTCGACTACGAAGTGGAGCGGTTCTACCGGGACGCCAAGATCTGCGAACTCTACGAGGGCACCAAGGAGATCCAGAAGAACACCATCGCCTCCGCCCTCATCGGAAAGCTCCGCTAGGGGCACCGCCCGGAACGGGGCCTCCCCTTACGTATTCCCGCCACACAAGAAGGGCCGGCCATAAAAGAGCCGGCCCTTTCCACCCCTCTACCGGTACTGCTGGTACTCCACGCCGTATTTCTTCGCCTTGTAGGCGAACTTCCGCACCGTGGTCTTCAGGGACTTGGCCGCCTGGGTGATGTTGCCCCGGGTGTTCTTCAGGGCGTCGATGATCATCTCCCGCTCCAGGCTCGCCACGGCGTCTTCCAGGGAGAGGCTGGGCAACGTGTCCGACTCCTTACCGGTCTGGAGGGTCGGCGGCAGGTGGTAGCTGTGGATCACCCCCTCCTCGCACAGGAGGACGGACCGCTCGATACAGTTCTCCAGCTCCCGGACGTTGCCGGGCCAGTGGTAGGCCAGGAGCATGTCGATGGCCGGGGTGGAGAACCGCTTGATCTCCTTGTTGTTCTCCTTGGCGTACTTTTCCAGGAAGTGGTCGGCCAGAAGGAGCACGTCGGTCTTCCGCTCCCGGAGCGGGGGCAGGTAGATGGGAAAGACGTTGAGGCGGTAGTAGAGGTCCCCCCGGAAGGTCCCCTCCTCCACCGCATCCTCCAGGTTCTTGTTGGTGGCCGCGACGATCCGGACATCCGTCTTGATGGTCTTGTGGCCCCCCACCCGCTCGAACTCCTTCTCCTGTAACACCCGGAGCAGATTGGCCTGGACGTCGAGGCTGATGGAGCCGATCTCGTCCAGAAAGAGGGTCCCCTTGTTGGCCAGTTCGAACTTGCCCATCTTCTGCTTGACGGCCCCGGTGAAGGAGCCCTTCTCATGGCCGAAGAGTTCGCTCTCGATGAGGGTGGCGGGCAGGGCCGCGCAGTTGACCTTGACAAAGGGGCTCTGGGCCCGGTGGCTGTTGTAGTGGATGGAGTTGGCCACCAGCTCCTTGCCGGTGCCGCTCTCGCCGCGGATCAGCACGGTGGCGTTGGACCGCGATACCTGGGAGATCATCTGGAAGACCTCCCGCATCTTGTTGCTGTTGCCGATGATGTTGGTGATCCGGTACCGGTTCTCCAGCTCGTTCTTGAGCCGCCGGTTCTCCTCCCGGAGCCGTTCCTTCTCCAGGCGGATGGTCTCCAGGTTGATCACGTGCCGGGCCACCATGGTGGCCACCACCGAAAGGATCTTCTTGCCCTCCTGGAGGGGGTACGCCGTCTCATAGGGCCGATCGACGCTCAGGGCGCCGATGACGTTGTTGTCCTTCTTGATGGGGACACAGAGGAAGGAGAGTTCTTCGTTCTGCTTGATCTTCCGCTGGTCGGTCCGATCGAGGAAGAGGGGCTCCTCGCTGATCTTCGGGATGGCCACCCCCTTGCCGGTCTCGATGACCCGCCCGGTGACCCCCTCCCCCAGCTTGTACTTGACGCTGTCGATGGCGGTCTGGGGGATCCCGTGGGCCACTTCGATGAAGATCTCGTTTCGCAGGGGGTGGAGGATGGTGACGGTGCCCCGGACCATCCCCATGGTGTTGGAGAGGATGTCGAGGACCTTGTAGAGGGATTTCCGGAGATCGAGATGGCGGTTGAGCGCCTTGCTGATCTCGTACAAGAGGGTGACCTCTTCGATTGTCTTCATATCTTGCACCTTTGCGGAGGGTGAACCGGTTGATCGAATCCGTTGCGAATCCGAACGGCGTATTCTAAACGGTTTCCATGGAATTGCAATACATTTTTGTCGCACATCCGCTGACAACCGACGCTTCCGTCCATCCGCCCTCACCGCAAACCTGGAACCCGGAGGCCTGAAAGCGGATCGGACCACCTCCGTTTCCGAATCCGGAAACCGCAGGCCGGGTCCTTTCCCCGGCGGACGGCCCGATCCTCCCCGGCACCGCTCCGCCGGGCCTACCGCCCCCCGAGGTAGGAGCGGAACTCCTTCATCGCCTCCTTGATGTCGATGGCGAAGCCGATCCCTTCGAACTTCCGGGTGATCATTTTCAGCGTATTGATGCCGACCACGTTCCCGTCGGCGTCGATGAGGGGGCCGCCGCTGTTTCCGGGATAGATGTGGGCATTGGTCCGGATGTAGTAGCTGTCGAACCCCGAAACCACACCGGAACTCACGTTGTCCCGGATCCCCAGGGGAGACCCGACGGCGTAGACCTTCTGTCCCTGGGAGAGGCGCGCCTTGCCCCTCGGGGAGAGGTAGGGACTCTCCAGGCATCGGTCCAGCTTGAGGAGGGCCAGATCGTGATCCGCGCTCAACGCCACCAGGTGGGCCTCCATCTTCGACCGGTCCTTGAGGGTGATGGTGAACGTCCGGGTATGGGCCTGCCGGCTCTTGGACCGGTAGTCATATTTCTGGGAGGAATACTTGCGCTTGTCCGCATCGAATTCGGCCTTTTTCTGATCGTAATACTCTTTCCGGGCCTCATACCGCCGCAGTTCCTGGTTGTACTGGCCCTCCGCCGCCATTTTCGTTGCCAGATCTTCCTGTCGGTCCATGCGCCGTTTGTATTCATCCAGCCTGCGCCGGGTCTCCTCCAGGTACCGCCGCTCCGCTTCGAACTGCTTTTCCGCCGCCTTGATCCGCCCGTCGATCTCCTTGAACATCCGCGCGGTCTGCTGTTTCTGGGCCTCATCCCCTTTGATGACATGTTTGTTGGTGAGGATATACCCGTCCGCGTTGACGAAGAACCCCGAGCCCGAGCCGATGGGCGTCTCCACCTTGACGGTCATCAGGGTCGCCCGTTCCACGGCGTTTTTCGGATCATACCGCGCGGCGAACTCCTCTTTGAGATTCCGCGCCTTGGGGCCCGTCTCCTGGATGCCGCTGAGGACGTCCATATTCTCTTCGGTGGCCACCGGCGAGTCCGTATACCGCCAGTTTCCATCGGCATCCTTGTATTTGTAGATCTTCCCCCCGGCCGAAACGGGAATGGCGACCGCCGCCACAATCGCCGTCAAAACCGAGAAAAAGGACCGTCGATGGTTCCGCCGTCTTTTCATGTCATCCCCTTTTTTCCATCCTCAGGGTTGGTTTTATTGGAGGCCCGGCCCAACCCACCGAAACCTTTACAAGGGTCTCGCCACGATCAGGGTCGGAAGCCTCGCCCGGAGATCGAACGCTTTTTTACAGAACATCGGGCTGAAAAACGAGAAAGGAAAGGGAGGTGTCCTCCGGCAACCCCGCTTTCCACGTTCCCCGTGGACCGGTGGCTTTGCGTCCCAGCCTTGCGGTCTGGTTTGCCCTGACTGGACAAATGGATCAGTCTCTCGACGTTCCTCGATAAAGCGGAAAATCGTCGGGATGTCAAGAAGAAAATCTCCATCGGCTCCATTGACAAAAACCACAAAAAGGCCGTAGTCGAAAGAGAGGGGGTCGAGGACCGCCCCCGGGGTTCCGTACCCGTGCCCCGCTCCGGGGCGCGGGTTTTCCCTTCCACCCAAGATGCGAGGATCCGCCATGAGTCGGCCATTCCGTTTCCGGGCCCGGCCCACGATCGCGGCCACGGCCCTGTGGCTCTGCCTCCTCACCCTTCCCCCCGGCCCCGCCGCCCAGGTGGAGACCGACGGCACCGTGGGCCCCGCCGCGTCCCTGTCGGGGCCCGATTACTGGATCCCCGAGGAACTGGGCACCCTCTCCGGGCCGAACCTCTTCCACAGCTTCCGACAATTTTCGATCTTCAGCGGCGAAAGCGCCACCTTCACCGGCTCGGAGGAGATCCGGAGGGTCATCAGCCGGGTGACCGGGGGCGAGGCGTCGACCATCGACGGATGGATCTCCTCCTGGGTGGGGACGGCCGACTTTTTCTTCATCAACCCGGCGGGTGTCGTCTTCGGTCCCGACGCGGCGGTGGATGTCCCGGCGGCCTTCCATGCCGGCACGGCCGATGCCCTCCAATTTGCGGATGGAACCGTTTTCAGCGCCGCCGCCCCCGACGGGTCCACCCTGAGCGCATCCCCGCCCGAGGCGTTCGGGTTCCTCTCGCCCCGGCCGGAACCGGTGGTCCTGGACGGCAGCCGGCTGCTGTTTCCTCCGGGAAGCACGGTGTCGCTGGCCGGCGGGGACGTGACCATCGCCGGGACCGGCGAGCGGGAGGCGGGGATCATCGCGCCGGGAGGCGACATACGGATTTCGGCCTGGGGCGGCAAAGCCGGCCGGGTCCCCATGGACGGCGGGGCCGAGGCCGATCCGTCGGGCGCGGTCCGCCTGGAATACGCCCGTCTCCAGTCGAGCGGCCCCGGGGGCGGCGGGGTGACGATCCGGGCCGGACGCGGGGAACTCTTCGGCGCCACCGTGGCCGCGGACAACCGGGAGGGCGGGGCCGGAGACGGCGGCGTCCGGGTGGAGACGGCCGGCCCCCTGAGCGTGACCGCCGGCGGCCATATCCGTAGCGACGCCGCCGGGGGGGACGCTCCGGGGATCGAGATCACGGCGGGCGGCCGGCTGGATCTATTGGACGGGGGCCGAATTTCGAGCACGGCCCGGGACGACGGAGACGGCGGACCGGTGGCCGTCCACGCCGGGGCGCTCCGGATCGAGGGGAGCCGAGGCCGGTTCACCGGCATCGCGGCCCAGGCCGAGTCCGGCGCCGGGGACGCCGGCGCCGTGGACCTCCGTGTGGACGGCCTCCTGGAGATGGGGGCCCGGGCCTTGATCTCCAGCGCCGCGTTTGCCGACGGGGACGCCGGCGCCGTGGCCATCCGGGCCGGAGAGATCCGGATCGACGCCCAGGGGATCGAGGATCCGCTCACCCGGATCACCTCCAGCGCCGAGGCCGGGTCCCGGGGCGACGCCGGGCCGGTCGCCATCGTCACCGGGGGATCCATGACGGTTCTCCACGGGGCCCAGATCCTGAGCAACACCTTCTCCCAGGGGGCGGCCGGGGCCGTGACGATCCGGGCGGGGGCCCTCCGCCTCGACGGCGTGGAAGGCCGCGCCACCGGAATCGGGAGCCAGACCGCCCACGGGACGGGGGACGCCGGTTCGGTGGCCATCACGGTGGACGGCCCCCTCGATCTGACCAACGGCGGGATCATCTCCACCGGCACATTCGGGGCGGGCAACGGCGGGCGGATCACCGTCCACGCGGGGGAGGCGACAATCCAGGGGGACGGTGCCCCGTTCACCGGGATCGCCGGAAGCGCGGAGCCCGGATCCGGAGGAGACGCGGGGACCCTGGAAGTCAGGGTGGACGGGGATTTGCGCCTGATCAAAGGCGGCCAGATCCTGAGCAGCACCTTCTCCCGGGGCGAGGGCGGGGCCGTCCATGTCCGTGCCGGAACCCTGCGAATCGACGGCGCCGGCGAGGAGATCAACAGCACCGGGATTGCCGCCACCTCTGATCTCGGGGCCTCGGCGGACGGCGGCTCGGTGGCGGTGGCGGCGACGGATCTGCTGGAGATTGCAAACGGGGGGCAGATCTCCAGCGCCGCCTTTTCCGGGGGCGATGCCGGAACCGTCACGGTCTCCGCGGGCGCCCTGGGGATCACGGGGGGAGAGGACGAACGGCTCACCGGCATCACGAGCCTGGCCGAGACCGGAGCCGCCGGCGCCGCCGGCGACATTGCCGTGACCGCGCGGGAGGCGAACCTGACCGACGGCGGCCGGATCAGCATCGCGGCCCTCCAGGTCCTTCCGGACGGCCCACTGTCGGACCGGGCGCAAAACCGGATCGAGGTGGAAGCCGATCACCTCCGCCTGGACCGGGGGGCCCGGATCACCGCCGAGAGCACCGGCAACGTCCCGGCCGGTTCGGTCCGCATCCGTTCCGGCCGGCTGACGGTATCGGACGGCGGCCAAATCACCACCGCCGCCAACGAGGCGGACGGCGGTCCCATCTCCCTCCGGGGGGAAGTCCTCATCCTCCGGGACGGACGGATCACCACCTCGGTGGCGGGCCCGCGCGGCGACGGCGGGGACATCACGCTTCAGGGCCGAGACGGCGGCCCGTCGGCCGCGGTGGTCCTCGACGGGGGCTTCGTCCAGGCCAATACGGCGGCCCGGGGAGCCCGGGGGGGCGATATCTTCGTGGATGTCCGGGCCCTGATCGGCGGCGGGGGGGAGCTTTCGGCGGGAGGGACGGCGCGCCGGACCTTCCGGCCCGGCACGGGCGAGAACGTGATCCAGGCCGCGGCCCCCGGAGGGGAACAGGGGACCATCGACATCACCGCGCCGGACCTCGACATCAGCGGAGCCCTGGTGCGCCTGTCCGCCCGATTCGCCGATCCGGTCCGCCTGGCCACGGAGCCTTGCGTTGCCGCCGGGGGCCGAAGCGCCGGTTCCCTGGTCCACCGCGGCCGGGGCGGGCTGCCCCCGGACCCGTCCGAGGCCTCGGCGGTCCGACTGGGTGGGACACGGCTCGAACGACTCATGGAGACGGTCTCTCCTTGAGCGACGGCCCCGGCAGGCCGATATTCCGGAGACCCGTGGAAAGGTTTCCGGGCTCCACATCCAGGAGCCGCTCAAGTCCGGTCACCGGCGGGATCCATCCGGGTGAATTATCCGTTGACAAATCTCATCCCGCCGGATTACCTGTAGGGATCGGCGATCGCAATGCACCCGCCCGTAACGGCGAAGCCCGATCGGTGACAGCGGCCGCCCCGGACCTATCGATCGCCCCGCCCGACCGGCGTCGGGCGATCTTCTCTCTCCTTGGACACGATGCAACAATTGGAACCAGATGGATTCATGCTTTTTGAATCCGGGAAGGTGACTCCATGAGTTCCGCCATCCCATCTCGCATCCGGCATGGTCTATATTTCCTTGCCTGGACGGCCGTCCTTCTCCTGACGGGCCTTTCCCCGGCACGGGCCGACGTGGCGACGGACGGAACGTTGGGGCCGGCCCGGATCCTCGACGGACCCGATTTCCTGATCCCGGAGGGATTGGGGCGGACCGCCGGTGGAAACCTGTTCCACAGCTTCGAACGCTTTTCCGTGTTCCAGGGCCAGCGCGCCACGTTCACCGGCCCGCGCACCATCGAAAACGTCATCAGCCGGGTGACCGGGGGGGATCCGTCAACCATCGACGGCATCCTCCGCTCCCAGGTCGGGAGCGCCGACTTCTTCTTCATCAATCCCGCCGGCGTGGTGTTCGGCCCCCGCGCCCAGGTGGATGTCCCGTCCGCCTTCCATGCGGGCACGGCCCAGGAGGTTCGGTTCGACGATGGGTCCGTCTTCGGCGCCGTCGATCCGGGGGCGAGCACCTTGAGCGTGTCCGAGCCGGCCTCCTTCGGTTACCTGGGGCCCCGGCCGGCGGATGTCGTCCTGGAGGGAAGCCGGCTTGGGTTTGCGCCGGGAAGCACCGTCTCCCTGGTGGGCGGCGGCGTAACCCTGGCGGGGACGGCGACCCAGCAGGCGGAGGTGATCTCCCGGGGCGGGGAGATCCGGATCACGGCCGCCGGGCAAGGGGGGACGGAGGTCCCCCTCGACGGGTCTCCGACACCGGCGATGGCCGGGGCGGTACGCCTGGAACAGGCCCGGGTGGATACCAGCGGACCCGGCGGCGGACGGATCTCCATGGCATCCGGCGCCCTGGAGATCGAAGCCGCCACCCTATCGGCCAACAACCTGGGGGAGGCGGCCCCGTCCGGAGGGATCGATCTGACGGTGAGCGGACCGATGCACGTCGGTCCGGAAAGCCGGGTGGAGAGCAACGCCTTCGGCACCGGCGATGCCGGCGGGATCCGGGTCCGGACGGGAAGCCTGCGGATCCTCGGCGGGGACGGGGGGAGCTTCCCCGGTCTGTTCAGCGAGGTGGAGCCCGGGGCCGAGGGAAGCAGCGGCGGCCTCGACCTGACGGTGGGCGCGGACCTGTCCATCGAAGGTCCGGCCGGTATCAACGCGGGCACCTGGGGGCACGGCGACGCCGGTCCCATCCGCATCGAAGCGAACACCGTCACCGTGGACGGGCAGGGGCGCGCGACCCCGTACCGGGGAAGCGACTTCATCGCCGGCATCGACAGCGAGGCGGATACCGAAGCCTTCGGGAACGCCGGCCAGATCGCCGTGGCCGTTTCCGGCCGCCTCTCCCTTTTGAACGCGGCCTCCCTGTCGGCGAGCACCCATGGAGCCGGGAACGCAGGGAGCATCGAGATCTCCGCCCGTGAGCTGGTTCTGGACGGCGCGTCCGCGGGGTCTCCCACCGGCATCTATGCCGTGGCGAGCGCCCCGGCCGCCGGCCGGGGCGGAGAGATCCGCATCCGCGCCGGGGAAGACGTCCAGGTGATCCACGGGGCCTCCATCGCCGGTTTCACCACTTCCGGCCAGGACGCCGGCGCCATCGACATGGCCGCGGGTGGTGAACTGACGGTTTCCCACGGCGGATGGATCACCAGCGACACCTACGGGGGAGGCCATGCGGGGAGCGTGCGGATCGACGCCGGGGCGGTCACGCTCGACGGGGAGGGCGGGGACGCGTTTACCGGCATCAGCAGCGACGCCAACGCCGGCGCCGGAGGGGACAGCGGATCGGTGGAGATCACGACCGAAGGGCGTCTCACGGTGGTCGACGGCGCGGTGATCGCCAGCGATACCTATTCGACCGGAGACGGGGGCGGCGTTGTGATCCGGGCCGGAGAGATCCGGATCGACGGAGAGGATGGCGACCTGTTCACCGGCATCGCCAGCGACGCCAAGCCGGATTCCCGGGGGAACGGCGGATCGGTGGAGATCACGGTGGACGGACACATGGCGCTGGTCAACGGCGCGGTCATCACCAGTGACACTTATTCGGCCGGAGACGGCGGCGGCGTGGTGATCCAGGCGGACGGGATCTCCATCGACAATGGCGGCGAGGCCGGGCAGCAGACCGGCATCACCAGCGTTGCCCATACCGATTCCCTGGGGGCGGCCGGCTCGGTGGACGTGGGCGTGGATACCTTCCTGGAGATGACCGGCGGGGGGGAGATCTCCAGCAGCACCTCGGGCCGGGGCGATGCCGGCACCGTGATCGTCCGGTCCGGGGCTCTCCGGATCCGTGGCGGGGAGAACGATGTGGCGACCCGGATCGCCAGCACCGCCGACGGCGGATCCATGGGGACCGCCGGACAAGTGGAGGTGGCGGTGGACGGGCCCCTGGAAGTTCTCGGGGGCGCGGAGATCACCAGCAGCACCTTTGGCGGAGGCGACGCCGGCAGCGTCCGGATCCGAACCGGAGCGCTGACCATCGACGGACAAGGGGCGGCGGATCGGTTCACCGGCATCGCCAGCGTGGCCAACCCCGGCTCCATGGGGGATGCGGGATCGGTGGACATCACCGTGGACGGTCTTCTGGAGATGGTCGACGGGGTGGAGATCGCCAGCGACACCTGGTCCCAAGGAGCGGCCGGCGGCGTCCGGATCGAGGCGGGTCGGCTCCGGATCGACGACCGGGGCGTCGACGGACAGTTCACCGGGATTTCCAGCGCCGCCCTCTCCGGTTCCACGGGCGACGCGGGATCGGTGCACGTTACGGTCCACGGGCTCCTGGAACTGGTCGACGGCGCCGTGATCGCAAGCAGCACCGCCTCCCTGGGCAATGCCGGATCGGTCAGGATCGAGGCCCGGGAGGTCTTGCTCGACGGAACCGGCCTCGAAACGCAGCGCACCGGGATCTCGACCCTGGCGAGTTCCGGTTCCCAGGGCCGCGCCGGATCGGTGTCGGTATCCGTGGACGGCCCCATGACCCTGGCCGGCGGAGCGGAGATCGCCAGCTCCACCTTCGGACCAGGGGACGCCGGCACGGTGAACATCGCCGTCGGAGGGCTCCTGCGGCTGATCAACGGCGGGAAGATCGTCAGCGACACCGGCGCCGGCGGTTCCGCCGGCGGGGTCATTGTCCGGGCCGGACGGATCTTTATGGACGACCGGGGGGTGTCCGGACAGTTCACACACATCTCGAGCACCGCCGACACCGGCTCCACCGGCCGGGCCGGGACCGTGGACGTGGCCGTCGAGGGGCTCCTGGAACTGGTCCACGGCGCGGAGATCGCCAGTGACACCTATTCCTCCGGGGATGCCGGCGGGGTCCGGATCGAGGCGGGGGAACTGCGCATCGACGACCGAGGACTCGACGGGCAGTTCACGGGGATCTCCAGCGTGGCCGTGGCCGATTCCTCGGGAGACGCCGGATCGGTGGAGGTCTCGGTGGACGGTCTCCTCTCGTTGATCAACGGGGGCAAGATCTCCAGCAGCACCTTCGCGGAGGGGAACGCCGGCGGTGTCCGCGTCCGGGCCGGAGAGATCCGCATCGACGACCTGGGCACCCATGGACAGACCACCGCCATCGAGAGCATCGCCGGCTCCGATGCCGCCGGAGACGCCGGCACGGTGGACGTAACGGTCCATGGTCTCCTGGAACTGCTCCGGGGGGGAATCATCCTCAGCGACACCAACAGCCTGGGAAACGCCGGCGGCGTGAAGGTCGAGGCGGGACGGCTGGTCATCGACGGGCGCAACGATCCGGACCAGTTCACGGGAATCTCCAGCGACGCCAACCGGGGCTCCCGGGGCCACGCGGGCTCGGTTGCGGTGGCGGTGGTCGGCCGATTGGACGTGATCGGCGGGGGAGAGATCTCCAGTTCCACCTACGCTGTGGGCGACGCCGGAAGCGTGGTCATCCGATCGGGTCAACTCTCCATCGACGACAGCGGCGCCCCAGGGGGATCGACGGCCGTATCGAGCGTCGCCAAGGCCGGCGCCGAGGGAGACGCCGGATCGGTGGACGTGACCGTGGACGGTCTCCTGGCATTGATCGACGGCGGGAATATCTCCAGCTCCACATTCTCGGCGGGGGACGCCGGCAGTGTGGTCATCCGGGCGGGGGAACTCACTATAGACGACCGGAACACCGAGGGACAGACGACGACCATCTCCAGCATCGCCGAGACGGATAGCCAGGGCGATGCCGGGACGGTCGAGATATCCGTGGACGGTCTCCTGGAACTGGTCAACGGCGGCGAGATCTCCAGCAGCACCTTCGCAAGGGGAGACGCCGGCCAAGTGATCGTTCAGGCGGGGGAACTGACCATCGACAATGCAAATTTGGTGGGACAATTCACCCGTATCACCAGCGATGCCTATTCCGGATCCGAGGGGGACGCCGGATCGGTGGATGTGACCGTGGGAGGCCATCTCTCGGTGATCCGGGGCGCCCATATATCCAGCGGCACCTACGCCCTGGGCCACGGCGGGGACGTTACCATCCGGTCCGGTTCCGCCGCCGTGGAGGGGGCGGAAGGTCTGGTAACCGGGGTTTACAGCCAAGCCAACGCCGGCTCGGCGGGGGACGCCGGATCCGTCGATGTCTCGGTGGACGGTCTGCTGGCATTGACCCAGGGAGGCGTCATCTCCAGCGGCACCTTCTCCCTCGGCAAAGGGGGCGGCGTCACGGTCCGGGCCGGG
This sequence comes from uncultured Desulfobacteraceae bacterium, assembly GCA_964431545.1. GTDB lineage: Bacteria > Desulfobacterota > Desulfobacteria > Desulfobacterales > JAABSP01 > CAYSLC01. The sequence goes on from CAYSLC010000052.1 coordinate 24,220, forward strand.
GATCTGACCATCGACGACCGGAACTTGGCGGATCAGTTCACCGGCATCTCCAGCCAGGCCAACGAGGGATTTGGAGACGCCGGTTTCGTGGATATCACAGTGGGCAACGTCCTGACCATGCTGGACGGAGGCCAGATCTCGAGCAGCACCTTCTCCTTCGGGAACGCGGGGGATGTGACCGTATCGGCACGGGAGGTGCGGATCGACAACGGCAACCACGAGACCGACCTCACCGGCATCATCAGCCTGGCCGACTGGTGGTCCCTGGGGTATGTGGGCGGGGTCGCCGTCTCGGCCGAGAGTGTGCAAATTCGAAACGGCGGCGAGGTGAGCATCGCCGCCCGGCAGGAGCTTTTCGAGGAGCAACCGACCGGCATACCGGAGAGCAACCTCTTGATAACCGCCGATCGAATCCATCTCGACGCCGATTCACGGATTACCGCGGAAAGCGCCTACAATGTCCCTGCCGCGGCCGTCCAAGTGCGGGCCGGCCGCATCATCCTGGCGGATCGAAGCCGCATCACCACCTCCGCCAACGATGCCGACGGCGGTCCCATCACCGTGGAAGGGGAGGCCCTGATCCTCAAGGACGGGCTGATCACCACCTCGGTGGAGGGGTTGAGCGGCGACGGCGGGAACATCATCCTCGGCGGCTCCGGAAACGCGCCGGCCGGGGTCCTGGTCCTGGACGGCGGCTTTATCCAGGCCAACACGGCGGCTGCCGGAGCCCGGGGCGGAGACATCTTCATCGACGCCCGGGCCGTCGTCGGCGAGGGCGGCCGTCTGGCGGTGGGCGGTACCGAGCGCCGGCTCTTCGAAGCCGGACAGGGGACGAATGTCATCCAGGCCGCGGCCCCCGGGGGGGAACAGGGGGCCATCGCCATCACCGCCCCGGACCTCGACATCAGCGGGGCCCTGGTCAACCTGGTGACCGGCTTTGCACAGCCGGTGCGTCTGGCCACGGACCCCTGCGCCGCCGACGCCGACCGGACGAGTTCCATGGTCCGGTGCGGCCGTGGCGGGCTTCCGTCCGATCCAACGACGCCTTCCGCGGTCCGCTTGGGCGGAGACCGCCTCCATCGACTGCTCCCGGAAGCCGAGAACGGGTCTCCCCCTCCTTCATCCGGGAAGAAGAGGCAGCCGGATGATCCGCCGACCGACTTCCCTGAAACCAGATCTCCCGGAGGCATCCCCCAATGAGCCGAGCATCCCGCATTGCAACGGTACTGATCGTGATCCTGACCGCCGCCACCGCGCCCGCCCAGGAACGGGCCATTCCGCCCGGATCGACACAATCCCAGCCGGGCGGGGATCGTCCCGAACTTCCGGACTACCTCCGGGAATCGCCGGAGGGGGAGGTGGAACTGCCGCCGGCCCCGGAAGCCCCCGCCTCCCGGGCGGGGCGGCCCGCCTTCATCCTCCACGGCGTGGCCCTGGAGGGGAATACCGTCTTTTCCGACGCCGAACTCCGGGAGGTCGCCGCCCCCTTCCTCGGGAAGCCGGTCACCCTGGGGGATCTGGAGGAGGTCCGGTACCGGCTCACCCGGTATTATGTGGACCGGGGGTACGTCAACTCCGGGGCGATCCTCAAGCCGGCCCAGCGGGTGGACGACGGGGTGGTGACCTATCGGATCCGGGAGGGCCGCCTCGACGCGGTGAAGGTGACCGGCAACGCCCGGCTCCATCCGCTGTACATCGCCAACCGGCTCCGGCCCGACCCGGAGGCGCCCTTCAACACCGGCGCGCTCCAGGAGCGGTTCCAGCTCCTTTTGCGGGATCCGCTCATCGAACGGATGAACGGCCGGATCCGCCCCGGCGTCTCCCCCGGAGAAGCGACACTCGACCTGGAGGTGACCCGGTCCCGCCCCTATGATCTGCGGTTTGTCGCCGACAACCACCGCCCCCCAAGCACCGGCGCGGAACACCTCACCGCCGCCGGCGCGATCTGGAACCTGACCGGCTTCGGCGACCTCCTGGACGCCTCCATCGGGATCAGCGAGGGGGCCGACGAGATCGCCGCCGGATATATGATCCCCATCAACGCGAACGACACCCGGCTCTCTTTCCGCTACAGCCGCGGAGAGAACGCGGTGATCGAGGAGCCGCTGGATGTGGTGGACATCGAAAGCGAGACCGAAAGCGCCCGGCTCTCCCTCACGCACCCGCTGCGGCGCACCCTGGAGGAGACCCTGGAGGTGGGGCTCGACCTGTCGGTGCGGGAAAGCAGAACCTTTCTGCTCGGCGATCCCTTCTCCTTCACCACCGGGGCGGAAAACGGCGAAAGCCGGGTGACGGTCCTCCGCCTTGTCGGATCCTACGTGGACCGGAGCCCGTTCACGGCCCTGGCCCTGCGATCGACGCTGAGCGTGGGAATCGACCTGTTCGGACCCACAATCCACGGCGGGGACCGGCCCGACAGCCGGTTCGTGGCGTGGCTGGGCCAGGCCCAGTACGCCCGGCGGCTGGGAGATCGGTTCGGCCAGGTGATCCTCCGGGGGGATGTGCAGATCGCCGGGGACCGGCTCCTCTCCCTGGAGCAGTTCGCCGTGGGGGGCGCCTCCACCGT
>CAYSLC010000053.1:0-26745 GCA_964431545.1 uncultured Desulfobacteraceae bacterium
CTCAGATATCGGCCCGGATGCTTGATCGGAATGAAATGGTGGGAGAGATAGGGGATGGCGACCTGTCCCCCATGGGTGTGCCCGCACAGCGCCAACTCCACCTTTCGGCGCGGGTCGAGATCCCCTCTCACATCCGGGGAATGGCAGAGGACGATGGTAAACGCGTCCTGTGATACATCTTTCATCGCCAGATCGATATTGTACGAGAACCACACATCGTCCGTTCCGACCAGAACGATGCGATCCGCCCCCCGATCCAACGGTCTGGACCGATTGCGCAGCACCTCAAAGCCGATGCGCTCCAATCCGGCCACCAGTCGATGCTCGGTCTCCTTGCCGTCCCACTGGTCGTGGTTTCCCAGCACCGCCAGTTTCGTCCCGCCCTTCAGGTTTCCCAACGTCTCGATCACCAAGGGAATATACTCTCCCCCCGCCGTGGGGAGCCAGCGTTTCCAGAAATCGTTCACCGAACCGGTGATGATATCGCCGGTGATCACGACCAAGTCCTTTGGAATCTCATTGATGCGCTCCACGACCCGGTCGAGATACGATTTCCCCACCCACAGACTGGCATGCAGGTCGGAAATCTGTACGATTCGAAAGCCGTCGAACGCTTCGGGCAGATTGGGAAATCGGAGCGTCACCGATTCGGTCTTCAGGTTATCCCGCCCGGCGAATCCAAAGCCGAGAAGAGCGAGGACGGAGAAGCGGAAGCCATACTTCAGGAAACTACGGCGGGTCAGCTTCTTTTCGGATTTGGATCGTTTGTTGCCCATGGGCTCCTTCCCTTTGTCTGTGTGACGACGCGATGATCCATTCGATTGTAGGGGATGGATTCGGTATCGAAACCCACCTGACGAGGACCTTTGCCATTACGTCCAATTGTCCATACGAAAATCCACCGGCAAAACATCGAAATCGCCGTCATTGGTCACCAAAGTGCAATCCCCCTTTTTGGCGGTGCAAGCGATCAGAAGATCCAAATCCATGATGGATTTACCCTTTTTTCGGAGAATAGCCTTTGTTTTACCAAATAAATTCCATATATTATCGTCAATTGCAATGGGTATGACAGCTTTTTTTAGGATCTCAATTCTTTCAAAATTGTACTCTTTCCGCTCGGAGTTCGCGGCCCCGAAATACAATTCGCCCAGAGTTGCCTCTGACATGAAAAGGGCCGTTTTCGCCATGCGGGCCTTTTCGATCACTTTTTTTTCTGCTTTGGACCGATGCTGGTCTTCTTTATCAAGGCCGTTTAGCAGATAGATGCAGTGATTCGTGTCGAGCAGATAGGACGACACGTCAAGACCCGTTAAATTTTGCCTTCAGGGGCGATTTTGTTCGTAAAGATTTAATCAGGTCAATCCACTCTTCCGAAGATTCGTTTCCGGAGACGCCTTCCAAAAGATCGAACACTTTATTCCTGTTTTGCCTGTTAGATTCTGATGTCTGAAGAAATTCTTTTTCAGGCTGAATGATCAAAATATAAGTCTGGTCTATTTGCCCATTGTTACTTTCCAACCATTGTGGCGGGATATCCCTGCCCGGAATATTTCGTAGTACCGTCTTTGCCATGCCATCCCTCCCGCACCTGTTCAAATCTAAATAAGTTTAAGGGTTTGTTCAGAATTGATTGACTCTTACAGACCCCCGAGCGATCTTGTATGGAACAAAGAATAAAGCAGATTGCCGGCATTGAAAAGGAAAAATGGGGGGCAGGAAAAATGGCGCGGACCAAAACCCGCATCAGTGCGTACGGGCTGTAAAAAATAAAAAGGGGCACGGTTTTCACCGCAACCCCTTGATATTCCGAGATGCCGAGGGACAGAATCGAACTGCCGACACGGGGATTTTCAGTCCCCTGCTCTACCGACTGAGCTACCTCGGCGTGGCAAGAACAAAAGGCTTTATAAAAGAGGCCGGCGGATTTTGTCAAGCATTTTTTCGGGACAGGTCGCCGAAGAGGTACTGGACCAGGGCGCAGGCGGCCACGGCCGCCGTCTCGGCCCGGAGGATCCGGGGGCCGAGGGTCGCCCGGAGGCAGCCCGCTTCCGACGCCCGCCGGGCCTCCGCCGCCGTGAACCCGCCCTCCGGACCCACCAGGACCAGCAGGGACCGAAGATCGGCGCCCCGGAAGGGATGGCTCAACAGATCGACCGGCGCCTCCTCCCCCTCCCAGAAGAGGACCCCGCCGTCGAGCCCCCCGGCCGCCGCCAGGACCTCGTCAAAGCCCGCCACCGGATCGATGGCCGGGGGCCGGCTCCGCCCGCACTGCTTCACCGCCTCCCGGGCGAGCTTCTCCCACCGCTCCAGGCGGGACGCCATCCGCCTCGCATCCGGCACCGGGACCGACCGGGCGCACCGGAAGGGGATCAGCCGGGCGATCCCCAGCTCCGTGAGGGGCCGGATCAGATCGTCCATCTTCCGGTCCTTGAGGAGCCCCTGGGCCAGGGTGATGGAGAGCGGCGATTCCCCGACCCCGGCCGTCGTCTCCAGGATCTCCACCGAAACCGCTCCGGGGGTGATCCGCCGGATGGCCGCCCGGTAAGATGTTCCGGTGCCGTCGAAGAGGGCGATCTCCGCGCCGGGGGTCAGGCGCAGGACCTTCCGGATGTGGTCGGCGTCCGGACCCGTGACCGCCGTGGCGCCGCCTTGCACGGCCCCGGGATCGATGAAGAACCGTCTGGGCGCCATCTTCGCTACCGGTGCTCGTGGGGGTGGGAGCCGTGGGGATGGGCGTGGACGTGCTGGTGGAGGCTCACCTTCCGGTCGGTGAGGATCTTTCCCCCCTCCATGACGTAGACCGCGTTGGTCACCTCGGCCAAAAACTCCATCTCGTGGGAGATGAGGAGGAAGGTGAGGTCGAGGTCGGCCAGAATCTCCATGAGCCGGGACCGGGTCCGGTCGTCGAGGCCCGTGGTCGGTTCGTCCAGCAAAAGGACCTCCGGCGACATGGCCAGGACCGTGGCCAGGGAGACGAGCCGCTTCTCCCCGCCCGAGAGCTGGTGGGTCACCCGGTCCTCGAAGCCGTCGAGGCCCAGATAGGCGAGGGTCTTCCGGGCGATCCCCACCGCCTCGTCCCGGGGCTTGCCCAGGTTGAGGGGGCCGAAGGCGACATCCTCCAGGACCGTGGGGCAGAAGAGCTGGTCGTCGGCGTCCTGGAAGAGGAGGCCCACCTTCCGGTAGACCCCGTCGAAGTCGGCCGGCGTCTTCCGGACCTTACCGAAGACCTCCACCCGCCCCCGGTTCGGCTTCAACAGCCCCATGATCACGTGGAAGAGGGTGGTCTTGCCGCTGCCGTTGGGGCCGAGCAGGCCGATGCGGTCCCCCCGGCGCACCGTGAGGTCGGCGCCGTCGAGGATCGTCCCCCGGCCCGGATAGGCGAAGGCGACGTCGGAGAGGACTATGACGGGAGCAGGTGCATCCATTCGATGAGACACAGCCCGATGGTGGCCGCCAGCATGGCGCCCGATTCGATCCGGTTCTCCCTGGAGTCCCGGAAACGGTGGAGGGAGTGGAACCGGCCCTTGAACCCCCGGCACCGCATGGCCAGATGGACCCGCTCGGCCCGGGCCGAGGCCTTTACGAAGAGCATCCCCAACAGATAGGCGTAGGTCCGGTAGGTGTGGAGGTTGGTCCCCGGCTTGAACCCCCGGATTTTGGCGGCCCGCAGGAGGCGCTGGTACTCCCCCTCCAGAACGAAGACGTACCGGTAGGTGAGCAGCAGCAGGTGGACGATCCGCTCCGGGCACCGGAGGCGGTTGAGGCTGTGGCCCAGGGTGATCAGGTCGAGGGTCCCCACCCAGGCGGTGAGGGCCAGGAGGATGGCGTTCGATTTGAGGGTGATCCGTCCGGCCAGGCGGAGTCCTTCATGGGTGGCCGTCAGCGGCCCCAGGGAGAAGGCCGGCGCCCCCGCGTGGGTCAGGGGGAGGACCAGCCAGAGCAGGAGGAGGAACCCCCAGACCGGGAGGAGCCGCCGGAGGAGGGCGGCCCAGGGGAGCCGGGCCAACAGGACCAAAAGGAGCGCCATCCCCAGGGCCGTCCAGAGGGTGGCGAAGCCGTCGGCCAGGGCCGTCACCACCGAGAAGAGGGCCGCCAGGAGGACCCGGGACCGGGGGTCCATCCGGTGGACCGGCGAGTCGCCGGCCGCGAAGGGGGTCTCCAGGGAGGGCATGGGTCAGCTTGGCTCCGTTCCGCGGCCCCCGCGCCGGGAATGGACATAGGCCGCCACCCCGGCCAGGCCGAAGATGTAGCCGATGCCGCCGAAGATCTCCGTGGCCGACGGCCCCCGGCTTTCGCCGGCCGCCGCCATGCGGATCACCGGGGCCAGCTTCCGGTCGAGGGTCCGGTCCAGCCGGTCCATCTGCGCTTCCAACTGTTTCGCCAGCCGAGCCTCCAGGGCCCTCTCCACCGCCGCCTGGAGGGCTTCGGGGGGGATGGCCGGGGGGGCCGGATCCGTCGATGGGGCTTCGGCGGTCTTCTCTTCGGCGGGCGGGGCCGCCCCTGTGGATGGCTCGGGCGGTTTCTCCGGACCCGGCGCCGCCCCCAGCTCCGCCTCCCGGACCCGCCACTCCCCCCGATGGCCCATGCCGGCGTCCACCGCGATGATCAGGTCGCTCCGTTGGGGGGCGGGGAAGGCGAAGGTCCCCGCGTCGTCGGTCTCGCCCGTGAGCAGGGTCGTCCCGTCCGGATCGGCGACCGTGACAGCGCCCCCCTGGACCGGCCGGCCGGAGCCGAATCGGCTCTCCACATGGACCGTCTCCCCCTCCACCCAGGCGAAGACGGTGAGGCGGTGGGCCGAGGCCGGCCCGGGCGCCGCCAGCCAGAGGGCCAGGGTCGAAAGCAGGATCGCTCGGATCAGGGTCGGATATTCCATGGGATTCGGTCTCCTTTTCGGTTCATGCCGGGCGCCGGTCACGCCGGCCCCCCCGGCAGCAGCCCCGGCTGGACTTTTTTCAAAAACGCCACGCAGAAGACGGTGACGATCCCCTCGATGAACATCACCGGGAGGTTGGCCGTCACCACGGCGATGGAGACCTCCAGGAAGCTCTCCTGGGTGAAGGTCAGCGCCAGGCCGACGATGAGGCCGGAGAGGGCCACCGAGAGGAACCCGCAGGCAAAGGCCGCCGCCGGGGCGGCCCGATGGCCCCCGGCGGCCATCGGGCCGAAGAGGAGGCCGCAGAGGACCGCCGGGGCCGCCATGATGACGGTGTTGACCCCCAGGGTGGTGATCCCGCCGTACTGGAAGAGGACCCCCTGGAGGATCAGGGCCACCAGGATGGCCGGGAACGCGGCCCACCCCAGCATCAGGCCGACGATGCCGTTTAAAACCAGATGGACGCTGGAGGGGCCCACCGGGACATGGACCAGGGAGGCGACGAAAAAGGAGGCGGCCAGGACCCCGGTCCGGGCCACCCGGTCGTAGTCCATCCGCTTGAGGCCCACGGCGGTGCCGGCCGCCGCCAGGGCCGCGCCGGTAAGAAGCACCGGGCCCGAGAGGACCCCTTCCGAGATGTGCATCTCAGATGGACTCCGTCATTTTGTGCGCCAGTCGTGGAACCGGACCCAGATCACCGCCCCCAGCTCCACCTCCTTCTCCTCCCCCTCATGGTCAAAGGTGAAGTCGGCGCCGTTCAGGGCCGAGAACCCCCACCAGCCGGCCCGGGGGGCCGCATAGGTGAAGACCCCGTCGGCGTCCGCCTTGATGGTCTGGGTGATCATCAGGTCGTCCGGGGCCTGGGCCTTGCCGTCCTGATTGAAATATTCCACCTCCACCTCGGCGTGGGGGACCGGCTTTCCGTCCAGCTTGACGATCCCCTGGAAGACGTTGCCGGCATAGAGGCCGAAGGGCCGGGAGAGGGGCACGATCTCGGTCATCAGGCCCACCTCGGCGTCCCACCCCGCGTCGACGCCGTAGGCGGCCACCACCGTCTTGGTGTAGTGAATGATGAAAAGATCCTCGGCCGGCTCCCAGTACGGGGTCGGCTCCATGAAGAAGATGTGGGCGCCGGGCCGCTTCAGGGGGACCGTCGCCGTCCAGGCGGCGTGGTCCATCACCTGTGTCTGGGTGAGGGACGAGGCCAGGTCGGTGGTCTTTCCGTCGGCCACCATCCCGAAGGTCTTCGGCTTGGCCAGCGCCATGCCGATCCCCTCGAAGGGGTGGGAGAAGGAGAGGGTCAGGGTCACGCTCCGCTCCCCCTCCGGCGCGACCATGGAATCGGACGGAATCACCATGCCGAAGTGGGCCGGCGCCGGGGCCGCCGCGGCGAGCAGGAGAAGGGAAAGGGTCAAGATGCCGATGATCTGCTTTGTCACGAGAACCTCCTTGGTTTGCATAAAAAAAACCACGAAACAATCGTATCTCCCTGATACGGCTGGCCTTCGTGGCGGTGGTGGCTGCGCCCGGAGCGCATCGAAATGTCGGGAATCTCTCGTTGCCGGCTTCTTGCCCGCAGGTTTCGGGAAATTCATACCCGAAACCGCGCGGGGAGTCAACAGCCGAATCAAAAGGGTCGAGCCGGGCCGCCGGGGGGTCGGCTCCGGTGGTAATGGCTTCGGGATCGTATTGACATCCCGGAGCAATGGGATATATTCTACCGGAACATCGAGAACGGAATCGCGGGCCTTGAGCCTCCCCTCCGCCTCCGGGTTGCCGGGGGGACCGTCGGGGGCGGGCATGTTTCGGGGCCTTTTTTTCGTACCCATAACCTTGAGGAGATAAGGATCCATGCGTTTCAGACTCTACCATCCGCCGGTCGTGCTGGGATTGGTGCTGTTTTTGGCCGCGGCCGCCTTCGGTGCCCAGCCGGCGGTCTCCCTGCCGGCCGCGGAATACACCTTCCCCCCCACCGTGGACGGCGTTGAGGTCGTCCACGACTATATGATCCGGAACAAGGGGGACGCCCCCCTGAAGATCGAGAAGGTCAAGACCGGCTGAGGGTGCACGGCCGCCAACTACACGCGGCAGATCCCTCCCGGAGGAGAGGGAAAGATCACCATCAAGGTCAACACCCGGGGGTACGGCGGAAGGAAGCTCAAGAAGTCGATCACCGTCTTCACCAACGACCCCGAGAACCCCGAGGTGGAACTTACCATCCAGGGTCCGGTGGAGCGGTTCGCCGACATCAGCCCCCGGCGGGTCCGGCTCACCGGGCCGGCCGGAACACCGGTGACCCAGAAGGTCACCATCGTCCCCGACGGGAAACATGCCTTCAAGATCACCGGCCACCGCACCAGCAAGCAGGGCGACGTCGAGGTGACGCTGGAGGAGAAGGAAGGCCCCGAATACGTCCTGACGGTGGAGAACCGCCGGACCGACCCGGCCCGGTACTTCAACTCCATCTACCTGAAGACCGACAGCAAGGACCAGCCGGAGATCAAGATCAACGTCTACGGCCACATCTACGAGGACAAAGGGAAGAAATAGAACCGGCGATGGAGGGAATCCAGGTGGCCGCCTTCGACTGCGACGGCGTGCTCTTCGATACGGTCCGGGCCAACACCGCCTATTACAACGCCGTCCTGGCCCATTTCGGCCGTCCCCCGCTGACGCCGGAGCAGTTCGACTACACCCAGATGCACACCGCCGACGGGGCCATCGCCCACCTGTTCGGGGACGGGGCCGCCTTCGAGGCGGCCCAGGCCTTCCGCCGGGAGATGGGGTATGAGCGCTTCATCGCCAGGATGGAGCCCGCTGTGGACCTGAAGCCGGTGCTTTCCCGGCTCCGGACCCGCCACCGGACGGCCATCGCCACCAACCGGTCGGACACCATGACCCGGGTCCTGGAGGTCTTCGGCCTCCGGGACTATTTCGATCTGGTGGTCACCGCCCTGGACGTCCCCCGCCCCAAACCCCACCCCGACCAGCTCCACCGGATCCTCGACCACTTCGGCGTCGGCCCCGGGGAGATGCTCTACGTGGGGGATTCCCTCCTCGACCAGCAGGCGGCCCAAGCCGCCGGGGTCCCCTTCGCCGCTTACGGCAATCCGGATCTCTCCGCCGATTTCCACGTGGACCGGTTCACCCAGGTGGAGGCCCTCCTGGGAGGGTCCCGATAAGAAGTTGACACCGGCCGTCCCACTATAGTACCGAACTTATTAGAGAGGTGTCCGGAAAGCGTGGGCCGGACCTCCGAACGTCCCCCATTTCCACAGGAGATATCGTGAACGACGCAGATTCCCCCGCCCTTCCCCTCTCCTCCCGGACCGAGACGCTGACCCAGGTGATCCGGAAACTGGAGCGGGCGCCCACCCAGGAGGCGGTGGACGAGATCCTCTTCGGGGCCTTCGGCCGGGTCTCCCAGGGCCTGTCCGCCGATTCGAACGATTATTACGAGGTCCTCAACCTCCAGCTCCACAGATACATCGAGAAGTGTTACGCGGGAGGGGAGCCGAGCATCTGCCTCTGGCGGTTCATCAAGATCCTCTCTCCGGACCAGCTGGCCAAAAACCACCGGGAGAGGCCGGACCTGGCCATGCTCGACCGGCTGATCCGGATGTTCTTCTACTCCGGGCCCCTGGACGACCTCACCTGCCTCTTCATCCCCATCAACGACGAGGGGCGGATCCGCCGGTACCTGGAGTGGATCAAGAGCTACTTCTACGACGCCAACTACCCCACGAGCCTGTTGTGGCTCTACGCCCTGGACAGCTCCCTGTCGAGCCTCTTTCCCGACGAGATCATCTACCTGGGCAAAAGCCTCATCGGGGCGGGAGAGAACATCCGGGTTCCCGACTTCGACGAGGCAGACACGGTCCTCTTGAAGCGGTTCTCCGCCCGGCCGGACCACTACCTCTTTCTGGAGGGGCGGGAGGCGAACAACGAGTTCCGGCAGATCTTCACCTTCCTGGAGCACGAGTACCAGGACCGGTGCCTCTGCCGGTCGGGACGGCAGGAGGACTACGACGACCCCGCCGCCTACCGGCGGGAGTGGGAGAAGTTCCAGGACGTGCTCCGCTTCGGCGTCTCGGACAAGACCGAGTGCGGGTGCGTCAGCTTCTCGGACATGCGGGCCAGCACGGAGTTTCTGAACACCCACGGCAAGCTCGTCTACCTCAACAAGATCCAGCAGCCCTTCTTCGAGCAGACCAAGCTGATCAGCAAGAAATACCACGGCCGCATCGACAAGTTCATGGGCGACAACGTCATGTGCGTCTTCCTCGACTCCACCCATCCGCCGGAGGCCCCGGGGCGGAAAGACCAACGGACCATCTTAAATATCTTTTTTTCTCTGTTCGGACTGTGTAAAATACTCAGTGGGCTGATCGAGCGGTCCGGGTTGACCCATTCCCGGCTGGGGCTCCGCAGCGGGGTCACCTACGGGGACCAGATCCTTCGGTCCAACCTGGGAAACGAGATCGTCCGGGATTTCACCGTCACCGGCGAGACGGTCAACCTGGCGGCCCGGCTGGAGCACATCTCCATCCGGGAGCTGGTCCACCACAACGAGGCCTATTTCAAGCGGTGCGCGGCCCGGTTTCCCCAGATCAGCGAGCTGATCGCCATCGGGGAGGCCAACGACAACCTCAACCCGGAGACCCGGCGGGTGGTCAACGACTTCGCCCTCTACCAGAACATCACGTCGAACCTGGAGCGGCTGGAGTCGGTCCGGTTCGACATCCGGTGCAACCAGACCTACTATTTCAAGCTCCGGGAACATTTTCAGGAGAAGGGGTTTCCCCTCCTGAACCCCGACACCGCGAGGCTTTACGGGTACGAGGAGTACGATGTCCTCGGGTTTTCGCTGAAATTCTACTATTCCTACTACAACCCCAAGGGGTTCAGCGACTATGAGACCATCTGGATCCTGCCCCTGTCCGGAGAGACCCTGCGGGATCTCGACATCGAGGGGATCCGATAGGGGGCCGGTGCCGGTCAAAGGGTCCCTCCAAGGAAGAGAGCAGCCGACGTGAGCCGTATTCTGATCATCGACGACGAGGCCATGATCCGACAGATGTTCCGGCGGATCCTGGAGATCGAGGGGTTTGCGGTGGACGAGGCCGCCGACGGCAACGAGGCCGTGTTCCGCTGCCGGAAGTCGCCGCCGGACCTGATCATCACCGACCTGATCATGCCCGACAAGGAGGGCATCGAGACCATCATCGAAATCAAGAAGGATTTTCCGGATATCCGGATCATCGCCATCTCCGGCGGCGGCCGGATCACCGCCCAGGAGTACCTGGAGATGGCCGAGACCTTCGGCGCCAACCTCACCCTCACCAAACCCATCAGCCGGGACGAGCTGGTCACCGCCGTCCGGGCCCTCCTGGCCTGATTCCGTTCAGGCCGCCGCCCCCACGGCGTCCGCTCCGACCCCCTCCGCCCCGACCCCCTCCGCCACGAAGTTCACCGGGACCGGTTCCGGGATCCATCCCCCCCGGTGGAGTCCCGAGAAGAACCGCGAAAGGCCGTCGATCTCCCGCCGGCCGAGGTCGTAGCCCAGCCGCCGGAAGTAGGCGCCGCAGGTCTCCGCCGGCAGCTCCAGGGCGTCCGCGGCGGTCCGGGCGATGCGGTCGAGGCGCCGGAGGCCGGCGGCCTTGGACCGGCGCAGCAGTTCCGCCGCGGCCCGGACCCGCTCCGGATGTCGGCGGGCAAAGGAGCGCCGCACGGCCCACACGGCAAAGACGAAGGGCAGGCCGGTCAGGTCCCACCACATCCGCCCCAGGTCCCAGATCCAGGGAAAGGTGTCGCCCCACTTCTCCTTGAGGGCGGCGTCGCCGATCACCAGGGCCGCGTCGGCGCGGCCGGCCAGCTCTCCGGGGCCCGGGACCCGGCCGGTCTCCAGGACGGGATCGACGCCCCGGGCCATGAAGAGCAGCCGGAGCAGGGCCGCCGCCGCCGCCGAGTCCGACGTCAGCAGGACCCGCTCTCCGGTGAGGGCGTCGAAGGGACGGCGGCTCACCAGCAGGACGCTCATCACCTCCCCGGCGCAGGAGATGGACAGATCCGGCAACAGGAGCCACTCCCGGTGCCGACGGGCGTAGGCGGCCGAGGAGACCGGGCTGATGTCCAGGTCCCCATCGGCCAGCATCCGGTTGAGGGCCGACGGGGGGGCGCCCCGGACCTCGGCCCAGGGGGGGACCCCTTGGGTGTCTATGCCGTGATAGACCGGGGCCACGTTCATGTAGCTGATCCGCCCCAGGCGGACCTTGGATCGGTGGAAGGGGTTGGGGCTCATGGGATCGTCCGGAATTCCTTTCGCTTCCCGGCGGGGGGGATATCGTTGATGATCGCCTCCATGACGGCGCCCGGGGTCCCGCCCCGGACCGGCGCATAGGCGAAGCGGCCGCGTTTTCCCGGCGATAGGGTGCCCCAGGAGGCGCCCAGCCCCAGGGCCTCGGCCCCGTTCCGGGTGGCCATGGCCAGGATCGCCGCCGGCGGCACCCCGGGGAACGCTTGTGCCAGAAGGGCCATCTCGTCGGCCAGGTCCAGGGAGTCGGCCGAGGCGAGGCTGTCGGTGCCCAGACAGGGTCGGAGACCCGCTGTGAGCATCCCCGTCAGGTCCGGGAGCCGGTCGTGGAGGTTGCGGTTGCTCCGGGGACAGAGGCAGACCTTGGCGCCGGCCCCGGCAAGGGCCGGAAGATCGCCCTTCCGGGTCCGGATCAGGTGGACGGCCAGGGTTGCGCCGTCCAGCAGGCCCAGACGGCGGACGTGGTCCACCGGGCTTGTGGCCGGCAGCCCCCAGCCGGAATGGTCGATCCCCCGCTCGGCCAGCAGGTCGGCCCAGGGGCCCCGGCCGGTGGTCAGGAACGTCTCCTCCTCCTCGGACTCGGCCAGGTGAATGGAAAACGGGGTCCCGGCCCGCCGGGCCGCCGATTTGAGGGCCCGCAGGAGGGCGGGGGCGGTGGTGTGGGGGCCGTGGCCGGCCAGGGACCGGATCATCTTCCGCCCGTCTCCGGCGGGGGAGGGGAGATCCGCTTGCGCGGGGGGGGGCGCCGGGCCCGGGTTGCCCAGGCGCTCCCGGAACCAGACGCCGGAGAGCCCGGCATTCTCCGTCAGGTCGGCCGTGATGCCCAGGGTGGAGACCTCGCCGATAACGGAACAGCCGGACCCGGCCAGGGTTGCCGCGGCGGCCGCGGCCCCCTGTCGGAGGGCCGCGGTCCCCGCCGTCTCCCGGGCGCGGATCAGGGCAAAGACCCATTGCCGGAAACCGTCCCCCCGGGGAATCCCGCCGAGGGCGCTCAGCTCCAGATGGGTGTGGGCGTTGACCAGGGCCGGCATCAGGGCGCCGGGGCCGTGGTCGACCCGGTCGATCCCGCCCGGTGGACGGCCGCCGCCCACCTCGGCGATCACCCCGTCCGACACCCGGACCCAGCCGTCCCGGAGGATCGTCTCCGGGTCGACTACGGCCCATCCGGCCCGATGGATCGTCTCCCGGGCCGGGTTCATCGCTCCTCCCGGATGGCATTGTAGAAGCAGTCCCGCTGGACCGGCCGGTATCCGGCGTCCCGGATCAGCCGGACCATCTCCGACCGGGGAAGCCGGAACCGGACCCCGGCGGCCGCCACCACGTTCTCCTCGATCATGGTGGAGCCCAGATCGTTGGCCCCGAAGGCGAGGGCGGTCTGGGCGATCTTCCCGCCCTGGGTCACCCAGGAGGCCTGGAGGTTGGGCACGTTGTCCAGAAAGATCCGGGAGAGGGCCAGGACCCGCAGGTAGTCGGCGGCCGTGGCCGGCTCCACGGGGATTCGGGTGTTTTTCGGCTGGAAGGTCCAGGGGATGAAGGCGGTGAACCCGCCGGTCTCGTCCTGGAGGTCCCGGATCCGGGCCAGGTGCTCGATGATCTGCTCCGGGGTCTCCCGGTGGCCGAACATCATGGTGGCGGTGGTCCGCATCCCGAGCCCGTGGGCGGCGCGCATGACGTCGAGCCAGGCGTCGGCCGAGCATTTGTTGGGGGAGATCCGCCGCCGCACCGGATCCGAGAGGATCTCGGCCCCGCCCCCCGGTATGGAGCCGAGGCCGGCCCTCCGAAGCGCCGCCAGGACCCCGGCCGTCGGCCGCCCCGACTTGCCGGCGAGAAAGGCGATCTCCGGCGGGGAGAACCCGTGGACGTGGATGTCGAACCGGGCCTTGATGTCGGTCAGAAGATCGACGTACCAGTCCAGGTCGAGGTCCGGGTGCATGCCTCCCTGGAGGAGGATCTGGGTGCCGCCCAGCGCCAGGGTCTCCCCGATCTTCCGATATAGGGTCTCCCGGTCGAGGACGTACCCCTCGGGGTGGCCCGGCGGCCGGAAGAAGGCGCAGAAGCGGCACCCCGAGACGCAGACGTTGGTGTAGTTGATGTTCCGGTCCACCACGAAGGTCACCGCCGGGTCGGGGTGGCGGTCCCGGCGCCGGCGGTCGGCCATCCGCCCCAGGGAGAGGAGATCGGCCCCTTGCAGCCATGCGAGGGCCGTGGCCTCGTCGAGCCGCCCGTCCGTTTCCGTGACGGGTATGGAAGAGGCGTTCGTCCGAGCGCGGGTATCGGGCTCGGCCGGCGCCACGGGCCGGTAGAAGGCGTCCCGCTCCACCGGTGTGAAGCCGGCCGACCGGATCATCCGGACCATCCGGTCCCGGGTCAGCCCCTTGGCCGAGGTGGCCCCGGCCATGTGGGTGATCCGCTCCTCGATGATGGTGCCGTCCAGGTCGTCGGCCCCGAAGGAGAGGGCGATCTGGGCCAGCTTCTCGCCGATCATCACCCAGTAGGCCTTGATGTGGTCGAAGTTGTCGAGCAGGAGCCGGGCCGCCGCCACGGTCTTCAGGTCGTCGAAGGCGGTGGTCCGGGGCAGGTGGGACAGCCGGGTGTTCTTTGCGTGGAAGGCCAGGGGGATGAAGGCGGAGAACCCGCCGGTCCGGTCCTGGAGGTCCCGGAGCTTCAAAAGATGGATCACCCGCTCCTCCGGGGTCTCGATGTGGCCGTAGAGGAGGGTGGCGTTGGTGACAACCCCGGCCCGGTGGACCGCCTCCATCACCGCCAGCCAGCGGTCGGGGCCGATCTTTTTGGGGTAGAGCTTCTCCCGGACCCGGTCGCTGAGCACCTCGGCGCCGCCGCCGGGCATCATGGCCAGGCCCGCCCCCTTGAGCCGTTCCACGGTCGCGGCCAGGGAGAGGCCGGAGATCCGGGAGAGGTGGTCGATCTCCACGGCGGTGAAGGCCTTGATGGCGGCATCGGGGCGGATCTCCCGGATGGCCCCCAGCAGCGCCAGGAAGTGATCGAACCCCAGGGCGGGGTTGAGCCCGCCCACCATGTGGATCTCCCGGATCGGCTCGTCGATCCGGGACCGGAGACGATCCCCGACCTCGGGGATGGAGAGGGTGAACGATCCGTCCTCCCCCGCGTCCCGTCCGTAGGCGCAGAAGAGGCACCGGTTGGCGCAGACGTTGGTGTAATTGAGGTGCTGGTTGTAGACGAAGAAGGCCCGGTCCCCGTGGCGGTCCCGCCGGACCCGGTCCGCCAGGCGCCCCACGCCGTGAAGATCGGGACTCCGAAAGAGGGCGAGACCGTCCGCGAAATCGAGACGGACCCCCCGGTCGAGCTTGGCCTCGACGGGGGCGAGCGCCGGATCCGGCCGGCCGGCCGGGGGAAGCGGCTCGTTTGCACCGGAGGCGGATGAAACAGCGGGGAAAGGAGAAATCGGCATATCGAATGTCCCGGAAAACGGACCGCCCGCCAACGCTTAGGGGCGGACGGCATCCCGTTGTGTAGATCGATTTTCGGTCGTTCGTTCCATTGAATGACCACCTGGTCATTTTTTTCCTAATAGACCAAAAGGGCCGCCCTTCGCAAGACTTTTTTCCATTCTTCCCCGGAGCGGTTCGACGTACGCCGGCCGGGGCTTTGCCGGCGGATCCGGTAAACCGGGTTCAGTTTTTCCTGTTGATCATCAGGGAATAATATCCTAATACCTGCCAGAGTTCGCCCCCGCCGTCCATGAAAACGGCGGAGGCGGAATGTCCGCTTCGACATGGATCACCGAACACACACCCAAACGCATCGGCAAGGATACGGAGTACCGGTTTATTGGGATCGATGAACACGGTTATGTCCGGGAGGAAAAACAGAGGAACCGGCATCCGCCCGGTCCCGGCGGTGTTTCCGCTGATCCTTTTGATTCTCCTGTTTCCGGCCTCCGGAAGTTGCGCCGGCCTCCTCTTCATCCTGGACGGTTCGGCCAGCATGGCCGGCGAATCCCCCGGCCAACCCCGGATCGAGGCGGTCAAATCGGCCGTGGCCGAGACCCTGGCGACCCTGCCTCCGGACACCCGAACCGGCGTCATGGTCTTCGGCCACCGGCGTCCGGGCGACTGCCGGGATGTGGAGATGATCCATGCCCCGGCCCCCCTGGACCGGCGAAGGATTCTGGCGAAGCTCGACCGGATGGCGCCCGTCGGCATGACCCCCCTGGCCCTCTCCCTCCGCCGGGCCGGCGGGGCCCTCAAGGGGATTCGGGGGCCGGTTTCGCTGGTGGTCGTGGCCGACGGACAGGACACCTGCCTGGGGGACCCCTGCGCGGCGGCCCGGGATTTGAAACGGCGGTTTCCGGCCGTCTCGGTGGAGGTGATCGGATTTCAGGTCGACCCGGCGGAGCGGCCCCGGCTGGCCTGCGTGGCCCAAAGCGGGGGCGGACGGTACGTGGAAGCGGACGACGAACCGGCCCTCCGGTCCGCCCTGGCCCGGCTGGTCCGCCCGGCGCGGCGCCGGTCCGGGGAGGATCGACCGGGCGCCGCTCCAGAAAGAGGGCGGTCCGTGGCGGCCCAGGAGATGCGGCGGGTCCGGGTGGAGGTCCTGCCCCGGGAGACCAAGCTCTATTTTACCCTGACCGACGGTCGCCCCCCCAAGACCCGGTTCACCAAGGAAAACCGGCCCCGGGTGGTCTGCGAGTTTCCCCGGACCCGGCGGGGGAGGGGGGTTCCCCGGGAGCTGTCCGTGGAGAGCCGGCTGGTTCGCGCCGTGAGGCTGAGCCCCGCCCGAGGGGGGGATCTGCGGGCGGTGATCGACCTTGTGCCGGGCGTCGATTGCGAACTGCGCCATTTCATCTTCCCCGGGAAGGAAACCTACCTTCTCGTGGTCACGGAGGCCGGTTGATCCCCGGAGCCCGGTCCGGCCGTCGGCGGCCCGGACCGATGAGCCGGCGGGGGATGCGGAGGGAAAGGATGGTACGGGAATGGTAGGTGTGCTGAGACGGATCTGTCAGGGAATCGACCTGTTGAACCGGGGGGTGGGCTATGTGGTCGCCTGGGCCACCTTTATCGTGGTGCTGGTGGTCTTCACGGACGTGGTGATGCGGTATGCGTTCAAGACCAGCTTCGTCTTCGTCCAGGAGCTGGAGTGGCACATGTTCGCCTTCATCTTCCTCATGGGGGCCGGGTACACCCTGTTTCAGGACGGCCACGTCCGGGTGGACATCTTCTACCAGCGGTTCTCCCCCAAAGCCAAGGCCTGGATCAACTTCCTGGGGGTGATCTTCTTCCTGCTTCCCGGCTGCTACCTGATCATCACCACCTCCTGGAGATTCGTCTACAACGCCTGGGCCGTGATGGAGGGGTCCCCGGACCCCGGCGGCATCCCCCTGCGATTCATCATCAAGGGGACCATCCCGGCGGGGTTCATCCTCATCGCCCTCCAGGGCATCTCCCTGGGGATCAAGAGCTTCATGACCATCATCGGACGCGAAAGGGAGCTGGAGTAAATGGGCATCGAGACGCTTCCCCCCTGGTTCATCGACTACCTTCCCGGATGGATGTTTTTGGCCCTGACGGTTCTGCTCATGTTCGGCTTCCCGGTCACCTTCACCCTCATGGGCACGGCCCTCGCCTTCGGACTGATCGGTTTCGGCTGGGGCTTTTTCAACCTCCTGCCCCTGCGGATCTGGGGGGTCATGACCAACGTCACCCTCCTGGCGGTGCCCCTCTTCGTCTTCATGGGGGTCATGCTCGAACGGTCGGGCCTGGCCGAGGAACTCCTCGACACCATGGGGATGCTCTTCGGCCGGCTCCGGGGGGGACTGGCCATCTCCGTGGTGGTGGTGGGGGCCCTGCTGGGCGCCTCCACCGGCATCGTGGGGGCCACCGTGGTGACCATGGGGCTTCTGGCCGTCCCCACCATGCTGAAAAGGGGGTACCATCCGGAGCTGGCCACCGGGACGGTGTCGGCCTCGGGGACCCTGGGGCAGATCATCCCCCCGAGCATCGTGCTGGTCCTCATCGGGGACATCGTGGGGGTCTCGGTGGGCGATCTGTTCATGGGCGCGGTCTTTCCGGGGATGGTGCTGGTGGGGCTCTATATCCTCTATATCATCCTGGCGGCCCTCATCTGGCCGGACCGGGCCCCGGCGATCCCCAAGGAGGAGCTGGCGGCCATGGGGGGGCGGGCCTTCCTGTGGCGGATCACCCGGGCCATGTTTCCGCCCCTCTTTCTGATGGTGGCGGTGCTCGGCTCCATCTTCGCGGGGATCGCCTCGCCCACCGAGGCGGCGGCGGTGGGCGCCGTGGGGGCCACCGCCCTGACCGTCGCCAACCGCCGGTTCGACCTGAAGATTCTCCATGAGGTGATGTACGCCACCATGCAGCTCACCTGCATGGTCTTCATCATCCTGGTGGGGGCCGCCGCCTTCGGACTGGTCTTCCGGGGCATGGGGGGGGACGAACTGGTGCGCCACTTTTTGGGGGGCATCGCCGAGGACCACGGCAAGTGGTTCGTCCTGGCGGTGGTCATGGGGCTGATCTTCGTCATCGGGTTCTTCCTCGACTTCATCGAGATCACCTTCATCCACGTCCCGGTGCTGGCGCCCATCATGATCGAGTTCGGCTTCGATCCGGCCTGGTTCTGCATCCTCATCGCCGTCAACCTCCAGACATCGTTCATGACGCCGCCCTTCGGGTTCTCGCTCTTCTACCTCAAGGCGGTCACCCCGCCGGAGATCACCACGGGGCACATCTATCGGGGGATCATCCCCTTCGTGATCTTCCAGCTCATCGGACTTTTGATCGTCGTCTTCTTCCCGATTCTGGTCACCTGGCTCCCCTCGGTGGTCTTCGGGAGCTGAACGGGGCCGGGGGGCGATTCGGGTGCCGGAATCCAAAAACGGCTTGATTTTTTCGGCGTATCCTGAATTATATTTATTTTCTATCGCCCGTATGGTAGCTTGAGGATCGTTCAACCCCTAAACGAGAAAGGAGCCTACGAGAATGGAGAGACGAGAATTTCTGAAGAAGACGGGAACGGCGGCGGCCGCCGCCGTCGCCGGAAGCGCCGTGGCGGCCCCGGCGGTGCTGGCCAACAAGACCTACAGATGGAAGATGGTGACCACCTGGCCGCCCAATCTGCCGGTGCTCCAGACGGGCGCGGAGCGGTTCGCCAAGCGGGTGGAGGAGGTGAGCGAGGGACGGCTCAAGATCCAGGTTTTCGCCGGGGGTGAGCTGGTGCCGGCCCTGGGCGTCTTCGACGCCGTCTCCCAGGGGACGGTCCAGTGCGGCAGCGGCGCGGCCTACTACTGGGCCGGGAAGGTCCCCGCGGCCCAGTGGTTCGCGGCGGTCCCCTTCGGCCTCAACCCCCAGGGCATCAACGCCTGGTTTTACAGCGGCGGCGGCCTGAAGCTCTGGGAGGAGGTCTACGCCCCCTTCAACCTCGTCCCGCGTCCCCAGGGCAACACCGGCGTCCAGATGGGGGGATGGTTCCGGAAGAAGATGGAGACCATCGACGACTACAAGGGCCTCAAGATGCGGATCCCGGGCCTGGGCGGGAAGGTGATCGCCAAGGCCGGCGGCACCGTGGTCCTGCTGCCCGGCGGCGAGATCTTCACCTCCCTGGAGCGGGGGGTCATCGACGCCACCGAGTGGGTGGGCCCCATGCACGATCTGCGCATGGGCTTCTACAAGGCGGCCCAGTACTACTACTACCCGGGCTGGCACGAGCCGGGAACCTGCCTGGAGGTCATGTTCAACAAGAAGGAGTACGACGCCCTGCCCAAGGACCTCCAGGCGATCATCGACGCCTGCGCCATGGAGACCAACCTCTGGAGCCTGAGCGAATTCGAGGCCGGAAACGGCGCGGCCCTCCAGGAGCTGATCAGCAAGCACAAGGTGAACCTGCTCCCCTTCCCCGAGCCGCTGCTCGACGAGCTGCGGAAGCTCGCCAAGGAGACCATGGAGGAGGAGGCGGAGAAGGACGCCATGTCCCGGAAGGTCCACGAGGCGTTCAAGAAGTTCAAGGAGCAGGTGGGCGTCTGGGGCTCGGTCTCCGAGTTCGCGTACTACAACCTGATCGCGGACAAGTATTCGCTGAAGGGATAAGCCGACGTCCTCCGGCGCGGCCGTGACCGGCCGTCCGGCATCCCGAGCAGGCGGGGGGCCCTCATCCTCGGATGGGGGCCTTTTTCTTCCGAAACGGGGCCGGACGGCCGGACGGGAAAGGAGATCGGGCAACCGGACAGCCATGAACGGACGGGAACGGGGCATTCTCAGGGTCACCTGCTTCGGCCATTTTCTGACCCACTTCAACATGCTGGTCTTTCCGGCGGTGCTCCTGCCCCTGGCCGGCCGGATGGATCTGGAGATGGGCCAGGTGCTGGGGCTCTCCTTCTGGATGTACCTCCTCTTCGGCCTCACCGCGCTGCCCTGGGGGCTCGCGGCCGACCGTCTGGGGGCGGTGCCCCTGTTCGCCCTCTTCTATGCCGGGGCCGGCGCGAGCGGCCTGGCCGCGGCCCTGTTCATCGATTCCCCCACGGGGCTCATGCTCTCCCTCTCGGGCATCGGCCTGTTCTCCGGCATCTACCACCCGGCCGGACTCGGGTGGATCTCCAAGGAGATCGACCGGGTCAGCCTGGGGATGGCTTACAACGGGATTTTCGGGAACCTGGGGCTGGCGGCGGCCCCCCTGCTCGCCGGCGTGGTCAACTGGCTCTCGGGCCCCCGGGCCGTCTACATCCTGGTGGGAGGCCTCAACCTGGCGGGGATCGCCCTGCTGGCCCTGGCCCCCCGGACCGGGCCGCCCCACCCGGCCCAGGCCCGACCCCCCCGATCGAGCGAAACGACCCGGGGGTTCCTGATCCTTCTGGGGGCCATGATGCTGGGCGGGATCGTCTACCGGGGCGCCACCGTGATCCTGCCGGCCTACTTCGAACTCAAAAACCAGGGGATCTTCGCCTGGATCACCGCCCATGGGGGCGGCCGGCTGTCGGAGAACCTGGTGGCCACCGCCGTGACCTCGGTCATCTACCTCATCGGGATGGCCGGACAGTACTCCGGCGGCCGGGTCGCCGAGCACTTCGAGATCCGCCGCTGCTATCTCATCTACCACGCCGTCACCATCCCGGCGGGAATCCTCATGGCGTACGCCACCGACCTCCCCCTGGTCCTTCTGGCGGTGGTCTACTTCTTCTTCCTTTTGGGAATGCAGCCGGTGGAGAACACCCTGGTGGCCCGGTTCACCCCGAAACGGTTCCACCACGCCGCCTTCGGCACCAAGTTCGTCCTCACCTTCGGCGTGGGGGCCCTGGCGGTGAAGATGATCGAGTGGATCAAAGGAGGATACGGGATCGAGGCGGTCTTCCCGTCCCTGGCCGGCCTCTCCCTGGTGCTGGTGGGGGTGATCCTCCTGTTGATCCGCAACACCTCGCCGCAGGAAGCCTGACATGCAGGTGGCCTTTCGGAGCGACGCCGGCAAGCGGCGCAAGGAGAACGAGGACAGCGTCCTGGTGGACGGGAAGCGGAACATCTTCATCCTGGCCGACGGCATGGGGGGGTACCGGGCCGGAGAGATGGCCAGCCGCATGGCCGCGGAGGTGGCCTACGACCACGTGGTGCAGGCCCTGGACGACGCCGGGGAGGGCCTCGATATTCCCGGGACCCTGTCCGGAGCCATCATGAAGGCCCACCAGGTCATCAAGATGAGCACCCAGGGCAATCCCGCGCTCGTGGGCATGGGCACCACCATGATCCTGCTCATGATCACCGGAAAGCGGGCCTGCATCTGCCACGTGGGCGACAGCCGCGCCTACCTGATCCGGGACAATGCCCGCCGGCTCACCCAGGACCAGACCTGGGGGGATTTCCTGGTGGCACAGGAGAAGAGACAGCCCGACGAGGTACCCGAAAAGATGTGGCACGCCCTGACCCAGGCGGTGGGGATCTCCGATGCCGTCGAGCCGGAGATCCGCTGGGTCACCCTGGCCCCCGAGGATGTGCTGCTCCTGTGCTCCGACGGCCTCACAGACATGGTGGACGACGGGGGGATCGCCGAGATCGTCCTCGCCCGAAAAGGCAAGCCCCTGGAACAGATCGCCGACGAACTGGTGGACGCAGCCAACGAGGGCGGGGGACGGGACAACGTCTCGGTCCTCCTGGTCCGGTACGAGGACGACGGCCGGTTCTTCTGGCGGACCCCCTTCAGCTTCGAATAGCCCCGGCCCGCCGTCGGGCCCGCCCGGACCTTCGCAGGTTCCCGGCGCCGGACCGGGGGGGATCATCACCCCGGCGGTCCGGCCGCCCCTTGCCGCCCAACCTCTGGGAAGACGCCCCGTTTCTGTGGTATGATGGCCATGCGGGCGACCGCGGACGAAGCTTTCCGCGGCAAGAGAAACCTTTGGACAAGGAGAAGGGGCGCATGGACATCTTTACCAAAGAGGATTTGGCGATGTTGGTCGACAATCAGGGGGGGCGATGCGTCTCCCTGTACATCCCCACCCATCGCACCGGAAGCGAGGCCCAGAAAAACCAGATCCGATTCAAGAACGCCCTCCGCAAGGCCGAAGAGATGTGGGAGCGGAAGGCGGGAAACGGGGGGGCCGCGGCCGAGGTCTTCAAACCCGCGCGACAGCTTCTGGAGGATACACCGTTCTGGAGCTACCAGGGGGACGGCCTCTCCTTCTTCCTCACCCCGGCATTCTTCCGGGCCTACCGTCTGCCCCTCTATTTTGACGAGATCGTGGTCCTCACCGACCGGTTTCACCTCAAACCGCTCCTCCCCCTGGTGAGCCGGGACCTGCGGTTCTACGTCCTGGCCCTGAGCCTCAAAAAAATCCGGTTGATCGAGTGCAACCAGCAACAGGCCCGGGAGATCGAGCTGGAGGAGATCCCCGAGGGGATCGACACGGCCCTCCGGTACGATGAGGTGGAAAAACAGCTCCAGTATCACACCCGGACCCGGGGCCGTGCCGGCGGGGACAAGCGCAGGGCCATGTTCCACGGGCAGGGCGCCGGAACCGACGACGCCGTCAATAACGTGCTCCGCTATTTCCAGCAGGTGGACAGAGGGGTCCGGGAGGTGGTCGCGGGCAGGAACATCCCCATGATTCTCGCCGGGCTCGAATACCTGCCGCCCATCTACCGGGAGGCCAACAACTACCCCCACCTGGCCGACGAGGAGGTGACCGGAAATACCGATCCCATGCGGGGCGACGAACTCTGCCGGCGGGCCTGGGAGGTGATGGAACCGCGGTTTTCAGAGGCCAGAAGCGAGGCCGTGGAACGGTACCGTCAGCTCGCCGAGACCGACGACGCCTCCGGGGATCTGCGGGAGATCGTCCCCGCCGCCTACCACGGCCGGGTCGACACCCTCTTCGTGGCCACCGGCGTGCAGCAGTGGGGGACCTATGATCCGGATACGGACACCGTCGACCTCCACCAGCGCGAGACGGACGGGGACGGGGATCTGCTCGATTTCGCCGCCGTCCACACCCTTATGAAAGGGGGCACGGTCCACATCGAAAGAAGGGAGGAGATGCCGGGCAACACCCTGGCGGCGGCCGTCTACCGGTATTGAACCGGGGTCGGAAGACAAACAATCGGATTGATCAAAAAAAGACCTCCGAGGTTTTCAACCCCTCGGGGGCCTCGTGTCCGTGTGCCGAGGGGCGAGCTTCTTCAGAGCCCGAGATTCCGCCTCCCCGAGCCTGGAAGAGAAGGGGGGCACCCGTGGGGGCCCCCCGTCCGGTTGCATCCTTCGCCGGTTATGTGGACGGCAGGGGGGTGAGGGTCACCTCGATGGTGGTGTAGTAGAGCCGGGTCTCCCCCTCGAAGCCGGAGTCGGTTCCCACGATGAGCCAGAGGCCGCCGTCGTCTCCGGTGGTCACCTCGAACCCCTGATGGGTCAGCGTCTTCAGGGCCCAGGCGAAGTCGAGGCACTCGGCCACCTCGTTGCCCAAAAAGCAAGGGGACGGATACATCCATATCCGTCCCTTTTTGCCGACACGGTGCGTTGCTTGCGGGCACCCCCCTTTCGGGCATCCCCCTTTTTGGAGTTCGTCCGCGGGGGAGATCCGCCGTCCGGGGGTTCGGGGGCCGAGAATCAGTTTTCGGTCATGCACTCCTGGCTGCGATGGGCCCTCAAAAAGATTCCGGACACGATCAGCACCGGGACGGCGACGACGAACCCGATCACCGGAATCACCGTAAGCGCCAGGACCAGGAAGGCGAGCCCCAGGACGAGGAGGAACACCCCGACACTGAGGTTCGATACGATCTCATAACGACAGTTGTCTTTGTTGATCATCGTTGACCTCCTTCTTTGAAGATGCCCGTTCGACGGGCACCCGTTCACAGGGTTGAACATGTTCAACACGCCCTCAATGTAATCATGCCTGTTGGAAAAGCAAAATAGGGTGAACCCTTCAGAAAGGGAGGGGGAATCCTGTATTTTCCAGCGCTTTTCTCCCTCCCGTCCGTCCGTTCTCCGGCAATATGGCCCGCCGGATGGATCAAAATCGTCCTTTGGACGATGGACGCCGGCTCCCCGACCTGCAAGAATGGACCTGATTTCATCCGGGGTAAAACCCGGTCTTCTTCGATTCAACGCGACGCAGGCGAGGCCGATGATCACCAGAGAGAGCCTATCCGCGGCACTGAAAACCGCTTCCCCCCTTTTCGAATCCATGGACCGGCGGTACGACCGGATGCCGGAGACCCGATGCCGGTGCGACACGCCGGGGGTCTGCTGCCGATTCCTCCCCGAGATGACCTTCCTCGAAGCCCTCCGGTGGATCGATGTGATCGGGAAGATGGAGGCCGACCGGCGGGAGGAAATCCTCCGCCGGTTTGTCGCCTACTACTTCGTCAGCCCCGCCCGCATCCGTTATTGCCCGTTCCTGGAGGATTCGGCCTGCGCCATCTATCCCCACCGCGCCTTTGCGTGCCGGGCCTACGGGGCCTGGAGCCGGCGGATGGGAAGGCGCCGGACCGAACAGAGCCGCGGGGAGCGGTCGGCCCTGATAAAGACGTGGCGCCGTTTCGGCGTCACCCTTCCGGCGGAGGTGGTCGACGCGGAACTCCCCTATTGCGACCGGGTGGCCGTACAAGGGACCGGCCCCGCCCCCGGGGATGACGAACTCCTGGGAATTCTGAGGGAGGTCTACGGGCTCGGCGAACCGCTCTCCGATCTCCAGGATACCTTTGAAACGGTCTACCAATCGGATATCAGCCTCCTGGTGACGGCCCTGGCCCTGGGCCTCAAGAAAGCCCTGGTGGAGAAGTTCGGGGTGATCAAGGAGATCACCGGGACCGGAGAGACCCGTCGGCTGGATCGGGTGATGGGCAAGATTCCCGCCGGTTTCCTCTGACTTTCCGTTCCGCCAGGCGCTTGGGGCTCGACGGATCCCCTGAAAAAATCATCCGGCCCCCGGGGAAAAATCGACCTTTGGCCGATTTACCCGGAGGAGACCCCCTGATAGAAAAAGACGCGGTTTAAAAAAATGAACCGGATTCAATTCACGGCATCTTCCCGGTTCAGTTCGCGACGGTACATAGATCAACCCATACAACCGTAAGGAGGCAAGGGGATGTTTCAACTCGAAAAGGAACAGAAGGTCTGTAACGTGGGCGGGGTCAAATTCGGCGGACAGCCCGGAGAGTACCCCACCGTCTGCTGCCATTCCATCTTCCAGAAGGGGGACAAGGTCTTCGAGGGCAAGCGGAAGGAGGGGTTCGACGAGAAGAGGGCCGCGGATCTGCTCAAGACCCAGGACAGGCTCTGGCGGGAGACGGGGGTCCCCGGCATGGCCGACATCGTGGCCAACACCGGTGACGAGTTCAAGCGGTTCATCGATTTCGTGGTCTCGGTCACCGACATGCCCTTTTGCATCGACGCGTGGGTGATGAAGCCCAAACTGGCGGGGGCCGCCTACTGCGCGGAGAAGGGGCTGCTCGACCGGATGTTCTACAACAGCCTCACAGTCTGGGAGAAGGATCTGGAGACCGAAATCAAAGAGATCTCCCAGATCGGCGTCAAGCATGTGCTGCTGGTCTCCTTCGATCAGGACGACCAGATGCCCAGCGGCCGGATCACCGGCACCCAGCGGCTTCTGGACGCCATCGAAAAGGTGGGGGCCGAGTTCGAGAGCGTCTTCGTCGACACCTCGGTGATGAACGGCCCGGCCACCGCCTTCTGCGGCGTGGCCAATCGGATGATCAAGGAGAAATGGGGGATTCCCACGGCCAGCGCGCCCAGCAACGGCTCCTACATGGATCTGAAGCGGTTCAAGGAAATGATGGGGTTTAAGGGATGGGCCGCGACCGACGCGGCGCTGGAAGGCCTGTCGGCGTTTTATTTTCATGACATGATTTTCTCGGGGCCCATGGCCGGCGCCGAACGGATCATTCCGGCCGTTGCCGAAGCCGATGCATTTCTGGCGACCACCGTATTCGCCGAAACCAAAAAGCTGCCGAAAGCGCCCGACCACCCGCTCTATAAATTGTGGCCGGACTTCGTGGAACAGCTCAAAAACATGTAACCTATTTATCATAAAGACAAAAAGGAGGAAGCAAATGGCGGAACTCACCCCGAAAGAACGCGTGATGCGCCTGTTCAACAAGGAGCCCCTGGACACCATGCCCTTTTTCAGCGGAATGGGGATGGTGC
The DNA here is from genome assembly GCA_964431545.1 of uncultured Desulfobacteraceae bacterium. Classification (GTDB taxonomy): domain Bacteria; phylum Desulfobacterota; class Desulfobacteria; order Desulfobacterales; family JAABSP01; genus CAYSLC01. Next base: position 25,830 of record CAYSLC010000053.1, read on the forward strand.
TCATGCCGGCCATCACCAAACTCGGCTACCAGTTTGCCAAGGTACACACCGATGCCGAGATGATGGCCAAAGCCGCCGTCACCACCAGCGAAATGTTCGATTTCGATTCCGTGGTCGTTCCCTTCGACATGACCGTCGAATCCCAGGCCGTGGGCAACGAGATCAGCCTGTACGAGGATTCCATGGATATCCTCTACCCCACCATCCCGGAAAAGATCTGGACAACCATGGACGATGTGAATTTTCCCGACAACATCACCGAGCTGGGTCGGGTTCCCATGGTATGCGACGCCATCCGGAAGGCCAAGGAGATGGCCCCGGATCGCGCCGTCGGCGGCTGGGTCCTGGGACCGTTCACCATGGCGGGTCAGCTCCTGGAGCTGGACCTGCTGCTCAAGGGCGTCTTCAAGCAGAAGAAAAAGGTGGAGGAGGTTCTGGACAAGATCACCGACATGCTCATCAAGGTCAGCGGGGCTTACAAGGCCGCCGGCGCGGATTACATGACCCTGCGCGAGATGGCCACGGGCACCGACCTCCTCAGCCCGAAAACCTGGAAGGACATGATCAAGCCCCGGGTCACGAGGATCCTCGATTCCTGGGAATCCCCCAAGGTGCTTCACATCTGCGGCGCCACGGACCTGATCATCCCCATGATGAACGATTGCGGCGCCGATGCCCTGAGCGTCGACATCAAGAACTGCCTCGCGGAAACCCGCGAAAAGGTCGGCGACAACGTCCTCGTGCTGGGCAACTTCGACGTGTTCGCCCTTCCCTGCAAGGAAGAGACCACGGTGGAGGAAGCCGTTGCCGGCATCAAGACGAACATCGACGGCAAAGTGGACGCCGTCTGGCCCGGTTGCGACCTGTGGCCGGACATCAAGGAAGACAACATGAGGGCGATCGTGGAGACCGTGCG
>CAYSLC010000054.1:0-26704 GCA_964431545.1 uncultured Desulfobacteraceae bacterium
ACTTGAACACGCTGATGTATAATACGGGCGCCACCAGAAAACTCTGTGAAAAAGCCCTGCTGGAAACCAAGGACGTCAAGCGTCCGGAGGAATACGTCCAGACCAGACTCAACAGAAGGTAAGGGCCATCGAAAAAAGGATGCAAAAAAGCCGGGAAAGTCATCGCGCGCTACGGCTTGCCCGTCCTTGTCGGAGGGAAGCTTGGGGAGGAGATCGGGAAATAGGCGAAGATCGACAACCCCAATAGCCCGAATTCGCCAACGGGCATTTGTGGGCGGAAACGACGACCGAAAGGGGGAATCGAACACCATGGAATGCAAACAATGCGGAAAGTCGGTCACGGAGGAAGAGCTTCATCGGGTCGCGGATTGGGTCTTCTGCGCGGAATGCTTCGGCCGGTTGATGGAAAAGACCTCCCGACCGCCGGAAGCCTCGGTGGAGGCATCGGACGGGGTTGCCGGTGGAGATTCGAGTGAAGCGGCGGCGGTGGCCCGTTGCAGCCTTTGCGAGAAACCGATCGACCCGGCCACGGCAAAGGATCTGGGCGTTTGGAAGTTCTGCGCCGACTGCATGGACGGTCTGGCCCGCCGCCCCGATCCGCCGCGTCCCGACCCGGAATCCGGGGCGGTGGCGCCGGACGAGGGGGAACCGGAATCCCCCCGGATCCGGACCCACGTCCAGATGGATGTCCGGCGGACCATCTTCTGCGACGGGTGCGGCCGGCAGATCCCCGAGCACGGGAGCCGGGGGACGGACGGGAAGAGGCTGTGCCCGGAGTGTTTCTACGGGGACCCCGGGGGAAGCGACGATCCGGTTCCGGCGGAGCCGGAGGCCGGGGAGGGGCCGGCTGGCGAGCCGATCGCTCCGAAAGCTTCGGCCGACCAAGCGAAGGCACCGGCCGACGACGGCCCCATCCGCTGCGAGTGCTGTGACCGTCCCATCCTCTCCTTCCCCACTGAGACGGTGGAAGGGTACTTCCTCTGCCGGCCGTGTCTCACCACCGACGCGGACGCCGCTTTGGAGATCGCCAGGAATCGGCATAAAATCCGACTTAAACAGCTCAAGACGCAAATCTGAACGGATGGATGGATAGGCCCCGCCACCGGTGTTGACCCGATCGACAAAAGCGTAGTCGAAATCCGCCGGGATTTGCCCTCTGTTCATTGGATGCATACTCTTTGGCGGTGACATGGCGGATATACGCCGGGAGATGACCATCATGCTGCTGGGGAGGGCGGAAAAATGGCTTATCAAATACAGAAGTCCGGTAATACCTTTCTGGTGAAAAAGGAGAACAAGGTCCACTTGAAGGTTTATGAGACCGCCCGGGGGGGACCCCCGAAACGGGTGGGACATACACCGACGGGCCCGGACGTCGACTACACGATGAATATCGCGGCCGAAGCGGTCCGCTACGTCAGAAGCCAGCTCCCCAAGGGAGCGTTCAACAACCAGATGAAAATTCGCGGACGGTACCAGTATCTGACCAACAACGTCTCCCCGAAGTGGCTCGCCGCGCGGGCGGAAACCATGTATGCCTCTCTGGCCTTCAAAGAGGATCAACCAAAGGACACCGCGACGCAGATGGCGGCGCGATCCCTGGCGACCCGGACCGTCGGCGGCGGCGTCTGCTCGCTGATGACTTATGTCACGGCCGGGTATCTCACGACGGTGGCCAAAAGGGGAACAAAGATCGTGACCGTTTTCGACGGTTCCTTCGACCACGAATACGTGGTCCTATTCTACGGTACCTCCCCATACGTGGTGGCGGACCCCTGGGTGGGCACCTCGTACGCATGTCTTTGGGACCATTGCTATTTCCCGCCCAAGGACGTGAGCGTACACACCCGCATGGAGGTCGGGGAAACGCTGACCGTCCCTTATGGCATCGAATTTGCCAAACATGATGTGGAGAACGCCAAGCGCGCCGCGAACATCAACCTCCTGGCCAGTCCACCCAAGAGAGAAACCCTGGATGTCGGCAGCCAGGGATTGGACAAGAGGCAGAAATACTCCTGGTTCCACATGGATGGGGCCTATGCCCATCCCGAAAACATCAAATCGGCCTTCAAAGGGAGATACCAGCCTGTCGTCGGGCCCGAGCAATGGGGGGCATAGGCGCCGCGACGACCAGACTGCCGACCGCGACACACCTTTACCTCCCGGCGACGGCTGTCGCTCTTTTGGTGAACCGCACCTCCTCGAAGCGGCGGGCCCCTCTCACTCCCGCTTCCGCGTCGCCATGGCGTAGGTGATCCGGTCGATGATGATGGCCAAAAAGACGATGCAGAGGCCCGCCTCCATCCCACGGCCCACTTCGATGCGGTTGATGGCCAAAAGGACCTCCATCCCCAGTCCCTTGGCGCCGATCATGGAGGCGACCACCACCATGGCCAGGGCCATCATGGTGGTCTGGTTGATCCCCACCACGATGGTGGGGCGGGCCAGGGGGAGCTGGACCTTGGCCAGGGTCTGCCACTCGCTGGCGCCGAAGGCCTTGGAGGCCTCCACCATATCGTGGGGCACCTCGCGGATGCCGACATTGGTGAGCCGGATGATGGGGGGCATGGAGTAGATGATGGTGGCGAAGAGCGCGGGGACCTTCCCCAGGCCGAAGAACATCAGCACCGGGATCAGGTAGACGAAGCTGGGCATGGTCTGCATGGCATCCAGCACCGGCTTGGCAAGGGTCTCCAGGCGGTCGCTCCGGGCCATGGCGATGCCGATGGGGATCCCCACGGCCAGGGAGATCACCACCGCGCCCGTCACCAGCGCCAGGGTCATCATGGCCATCTCCCAGTAGCCGAAGGTGCCGATGAGCATCATCAGCCCGGCCATCACGATTCCCATGTAGATCCGATCCATCACCCGCCAGGCGATCACGGCGACCGCGAAGATCACCACGAACCAGGGAAGCCAGACGAAAAACCGCTCCAGCCGCAGCAGAAACCAGAGGAGCCCCTGCCCCACCGCATCGAAGAAATCGCCCCAGTTGTGGAGCATCCAGGACATGATCCGGTCGACATACTTGGCCAGGGGGATGGATAGAAACTCGGGAAATTGAAACATGAAGCTCCTTCAACCGCTCGGGTGTTCCGTCGGGGGGCGGCCGTCACCGATCCGGCCGCCCCGTTGGTGGGTCTATTCCATGGGTTACTTCAAAGCCGCCTTCACCTTTTCGGCCAGATCGGCGGAGACCCACTGGGTCCAGACATCCTCGTAGTTTTTCAGAAACCACTCGGCCGTCTCTCCGGCGTCGGCCCCGTTGTCCTTCATATAGACCAGAAATTCATTGTTGAGCTTCATGGTGGTCTGGTATTTTTTCAGGATCTCCACCACATCCGGGGCCCGCTCCGGCAGTGTGTGGTGGACGAGAATATTGACCTCCACCGAAGGAAAGGCGCACGCCTTGCTTTCCTCCCAGACCTCTTCGTCATAGGGCGGCTCCTGGAGGGGGGTCATGTCCAGCTTCCCGAGCACCCAGGTGGGACCCCAGTAGTAGCCGAACCAGGGGTTTCCTTTTTCGTAAGCGGCCACCATGGACCCGGACAGGGCCGCGTCCGAGCCGGAGACGAACTGGTTGTAGGTCTCGTCGAGGTTGTACGCCTTGATCTTCTGTTCGTTGATCTCGGTGACCGCCCATCCGGCGATGGCGTTGTAGAACCGCCCCTTGGAAGGATCCTCGGGGTCCTTGAACAGTTTCCAGTATTTGGGCATGTCGAAGACCGACTTGAGGTCCGGCGCCATGGGCTCGATGCCCCGTTCCGGGTCGCCCTTGATGACGAAGGTGGGCACCAGCCACCCCTGCCAGCTGTCCGGGTAGTTGGGGCCGAGGTCGAGGATCGATCCCTCGGCGATCGCCTCGTCATAGAGCTTCTGGATGTTCTGGGTCCATGATTCCATGTCGACATCGATATCCCCTTTGGTCAGCGCCTGGATCATGATGGGCGTGCCGCCGGGGACGAACTCGCTCTCATAGCCGATCTGCTTGATGATGAAGGCCACGATCCGGTTGTGGACCATTGCGCTGTCCCAGCTCATATCGCCGAAGATGATCTTCTTGTCGGCGGCATGGGGCGGCGTCGGATGGATGGCGGCCGCGGCCAGGAACAGGGACAGGCACACGGCGGCCCGGACGATAAAGGTTCTTCTCCGCAACATGGGTTCCTCCTTGATTCGGGGTTTCAGGGTTTCTACTTTCCGTTTCCGTCGATGGTTCGGCCCGGAGTCGAGCATCAATTCACGGTGCGGCGTTCGCCGGTCTCCGGGTTCTTTCCGCGGCCGGCGCAGCCCTCGGTGCCGATGATCACGGCCAACCGGTTGAGGGTCTCGTCGAACCGGCGGATCTCGGCAATATCGTGGTCGACCAGCCGTTCGAAAAGCAGCTCCTCCACGGGATCCAGGAGTCTTCGACTCAGCCGGTGCCCCTCGGGGGTGAGGGCGATCATGGAGATCCGGCGGTCCTCGGGCGTCCGTTCCCGCGCCACCAGCCCTTTCTGCTCCAGGCGATCGACGATCCCCGTCATGTTGGAGGCGGTCATGAACAGCTCGCGGCTCAGATCCGCGGAGGACATGGGGCCGTGACGATGGAGGGCCCGCATCACCCCGTTCTGGGGGCCGGTCAGACCGAAGCGTTTGCTGATCCGCGATTCATCCAGATAGATGATCCGGTGGAGCCGCCGGATGGAATCGGCGATCCCCTTGAGCGCTCCCGCCGTATGGTTGTCGACCTCGATTTCCATGGGGACACCATACCCGAAGTTTTCCACAAAATCAAGACTTCGATCATCAAGAATAAAATAGTCAAAGGTTGAATGAAAACGGCGGTTGCGCGCCGAATCCCCCGAGGGTTCGCGCCGGCGGAGTCTGTTTGAAATCCATCGGGGAAGTGGCTATAATTTTTTTGGGGACAGTCGGATCGAAAGGAGTATGGATTTTCCCATGGCGAACCATTCAACCACATCGGAAGGAACCTGCGTCTGCCACGCGCCTCCGCCGGAGGACACCAGCGGTTCCAGACTTCTGGCCACCCTGGCCCTGAACCTTCTCATCCCGGCCGTCCAGGTGGCCGGGGGGCTTCTGGCCAACAGCGTGGCGCTGATATCGGACGCGGCCCACAACTTCAGCGACTTCACGGCGGTCCTGATCGCCTACTTCGCCTACCGGATCGGCAAACGGGGGGCGTCCCTGGCCAACACCTTCGGCTATCGACGGGCCGAGGTGCTGGCGGCCCTGATCAACGTGATGATCCTGGGGCTGGCGTCGGTCTTCATCATCTCCGAGGCGGTGGGACGGTTTCTGCACCCCGCGCCGGTCTCCGGAACGCTGGTCATGTGGATCGCCGGGGTCGGCGTGGCCGGCAACGGGCTGTCCGCGTGGCTCCTCCACCGGGACGCGGCCCACAGCCTCAACGTCCGGGGTGCCTTCCTGCACATGATGGGGGACCTTCTCACGTCGGTGGTCGTCCTGATCAACGGCGCGGTTCTGATCTTCCGGCCCTGGTACTGGCTCGACCCGGTTCTGTCGGTCCTCATCGTGGTCTTCATCCTCAAGAACTGCTGGACCATCCTCAAGGAGGCGGCCCCGATTTTAATGAACGCCACCCCCAAGGATTTGAATATCGTCAACATCCAGAAGATGATCGAGGCGATGCCGGAGGTCCGGGGGGTTCACTATATCCACGCCTGGAAGGTGAGTTCGGTGAGCACCGCCTTCTCCGCCCACGTGGTGGTGGATGATCGACCGCTCAGCGAGACGGAGTCGCTCAACCGGCGGATCCGGGGAGAACTGCTGGACCGTTTCGGCATCGATCACGCCGTGATTCAGTTCGAGACCGTCGCCTGCGGCGAGGGGGGCGTGTTGTGCGAGGTCTCCTGCGGGGGGATTTCGGAGGACTGACGGAACCGGCGGGAGGCAAAGTTGTCGATGAACGATGCCCCTCCTCTCCCATCGATACCTTCACATCTTCGGTTGACCCTCCAACGCCTTTGCCGTAAATTGAGGATGTACTCCGCAACGGGAGAACTCGTGAATCCACCAAAGCAAATGAGAGGGACCCATGACTCGACTGAAAGAGACCGCGATCGAAACCATCAGGCGTATGCCGGATTCCTGCACGGTGGAGGATATTCTGTACCGGATCAATTTTGTGGCCCAAGTCATGGAAGGGTTGGAGGACGCCAATGCCGGAAGGACGATCGGTACGGAAGAACTCCTGAAAAAAGTTGATGAATGGGCGAAATAACCTGGACGGACACCTCCGTTGAGCACCTCCGATCCATATACGAGTATATTTCGAACGATTCAAAGGTGTACGCCACAAGGTACATCCAATCCTTGATCGGGGCGACCCGGAAACTGAGGACGCTACCGTATTGTGGTCGGGTAGTCCCTGAATTGGAGAACCCCGCCCTGCGGGAAATCATTTACAGGAATCATCGAATCGTCTACTCGGTTTCAGAAAAAAATGAAGAAATCCGTGTTCTGGGCGTGATTCACGGGGCCAGGGACATGGCCGTGGAGAGAATCAATCAAAATCGCTGATAGCGACATGGGGAGCGGATGGGAATCGACCCCGTGGTAATCCGGTTCGAGACCTTCGCCTGAGGCGAGGGGGGGAGTGTTGTGCGAGGTCTCCTGCGGGGGGATTCCGGAGGACTGACGGATCGGGGACAAAAGGCGGGGCCCCTTCTTCGGGGCGTCCCCGCCTTTTTTGTGTGGACCGAGCGGCCCGATCCGGTTCAAGCCGAAAACCGGTCTATTTGGTCACCTTGGCCACCAGGAACCCGGCGTTGCCGCGGCGGAGAAAAAACTGGAGGGTGTCCCCTTCATCCGCGTCGCCCAAGATCTCTTTGTACTCGCCGATCGAGTCCACCGGCTTCCGGTTGATCTCCTTGATGATGTCCCCGGAGCGGATGCCCGCCTCGGCGCCCTTGCCGTCCGGGGCCACGTTGGTTACCACGACCCCCTTCTCGTTCCGGTCGACCCCGATCCGGGCCGCCCGTTCCGGCGTCAAGGAGGCGACCGTGAGTCCGAGGGTCTCCTCGGTCCGATCTTCCCGCCCTACCTTGGCCATGAAGGTTTCGTCGTCGCGCCGGCCGATGGTCACCTCGATGGTCTTCCGGCGGCCGTCCCGGAGCACCTCGATTTCGGCCTCCTTGCCGACGTTCTTCGAAGCGATGACCCGGGAGAGGTCGCGGCTCGACGCCATCTTCTCGCCGTCCACCGAAACGATGACATCCTTCTCCTCGATGCCCGCCTCGGCCGCCGGTTCTCCTTGGTAGACCTGGGTCACCAGGACCCCTTCATCCTCATCGAGGCCGTAGTATTCGGCCAGCTCCGGGGTGAGATCCTGGATGCCGACGCCGAGCCAGCCCCGGGTCACCGATCCCTTGTCCCGGAGCTGATTCAGAATGCCTTCCGCCATGTTGGCGGGGATGGCGAATCCGATGCCCTGGCCGCTGGCGATGATGGCGGTGTTGATCCCCACCACGTCCCCGTCCATGTTGACCAGGGGCCCGCCGCTGTTTCCGGGGTTGATGGAGGCGTCGGTCTGGATGAAGTCGTCGTAGGGGCCGGAGCCGATGACCCGCCCCTTGGCGCTGACGATGCCGGCGGTGACGGTCCGCTCCAGACCAAAGGGGCTGCCCAGGGCCACGACCCACTGCCCCACCTGGAGCGCTTCGGAATCGCCCATCTCGATGGGCTGGAGATCATCCGCGTCCGGGATCTTGATCAGGGCCAGGTCGGTCTTGGGATCCCGGCCGACGATCTCCGCCTCGAACTCCCGGCCGTCGGCGAGCTTGACCTTGATGTTGGTGGCGTTCTCCACCACGTGGTTGTTGGTGACCACGTATCCTTCCTTGTCGATAATGAAGCCGGAACCGAGGCTCTGCTGTTTGAACTCCCGCTCCGGCGGCCCTTCGTTGCCGAAAAACCGTTCGAAAAAGTCCTCGAACCCTCTGCCGCCGCCAAAAGGATGCGGCTGGTTCTCCCCCCGGGGATTGCCGAAGAAATGGCGGAAGACCCGGCCTCCGCCCTGGATGGATTTTTCGGTTCGAATGTTGACCACGCTCGGCCCCACCTTCTTGGCCAGGTCGCTGAAGTTGGCCGGCCGGTCGAAGGGCGTTGCGGTTTTGGCCCAGGCGGCATCCATGTCGCCGCCGAAGCCGAAGATCAGGCCGGCCACCAGCAGCAGCGGAACCAGATGGTTGGTGTGTCTCCGTGGGTTTTTCATGGTGAAATACCTCCTTGTTTGAATGTAAAGACTCATTCGGTCTCCCCGGCTTCCCCTTCCGGAGTCCATCGGTTTCCCTCTTCATGCTATGCGGAAATCGAAGGGGAAAGGGAATACGGTCGAGACCGTATTTCCCGGAACCGAAAGATGTAGATCCTCTCGGATCCTTGTTTCCGACCGGGAAGAAAGATAGTACCGATGCCGTCGGTCCGGTATCGGCGAGGGTCGGAATCTGAAGTCGGAGGCGGTCCCGTCCGCGTGTCCGTGTCCGTCCTACATCTCCGGAGGTCTACACGAGACCGTTTTCGATGGCGTACCGGGTCAGTTCGGCGTTGTTGCCCATCCCCATCTTCTCCAGAATCCGGGTGCGGTAGGTGCTGATGGTCTTGACGCTCAGCGACAGGGTTTCGGCGACGTCCTTGACCGCCTTGCCGGAGGCGAGGAGGCAGAGCACCTGGTATTCCCGGTCGGAAAGGGTCTCATGGGGACTGCCCGCCGCGCCCGAGCCGATCTCGTCGGCCAGTTTCTCGGCCAGGGCGGGGCCGACGTACCGCCGTCCGGCCCGGACCTTCCGTACCGCCCCCACCAGTTCGTCCGGAGCGCTCGCCTTGGTGAGGTATCCGGAGGCCCCGGCCTTGAGCATCCGGATGGCGTAGTGATCCTCGGGGTGCATGCTCAGGATCAGCACCGGGGTGTTCGGCTGTTCGGCCTTGAGCTGTTTGAGGACGTCCAGGCCGCTGATTCCGGGCATGGAGATGTCGAGAAGCACGACGTCATAGGCCTCTTTGCGGACAGCCGTCAGCAGCCCGTGCCCGTCGTCGGCTTCATCCACGGCGGCGCCCCCCAGGGCCTCCTCCAGGATCCCTTTGAGCCCCCGCCGCACCACGGGGTGGTCGTCCGCGATGATGATCTTCATGATCCCGCCTTCTCCCTCATACTCGCCTTCTCCATCGGCACGGCGACGGTCACCGTCGTGCCCCCGGTTTCGGCCGGACCGATCTCCGCCCGGCCATGGATGACGGCGGCCCGCTCCCGGATGCCGATGATTCCGGTGGCGGCGGGGTCGTCGAGCTTCTCCGGGGGGATGCCCTTGCCGTCGTCCGCCACCGTGAGGACGACGTCTCCGTCGGTCCGCCGGAGTTCGACGCTCACCCGGGTGGCTTCGGCATGGCGGATGACGTTGGTCATGGCCTCCTGGATGATCCGGAACAGGGCGGTGGCCACTGATCGGTCCAGATCGATCTCCTCGGGGTAAAACCGCACCTCGCAGGGGATCTCCGTCCGGCGGGCGAAGGTCTCGGCCTGCCATTCCACCGCCGCCTGGAGCCCCAGATCGTCCAGAATGCCGGGGCGGAGTTCCATGGAGATCCGCTGGACGTCCCCCACGGCCTCGTCGATGAGGGCGGTCATGCTCTCGGCCCTGCGCCGCAGGGCTTCATCTTCCGGATCGAGCCGCGCCTTGAGCCAGGAGACGTCGATCTTCAAAGCGGTCATCTGCTGGCCGAGGACGTCGTGGATCTCCCTGGCGATCCGGGCTTTCTCCTCCTCCCGCACCTCCTGGAGCCGATGGCTGAGGTTGCGCAGGGCCCTCCGGGATCGGCGGAGGGCGGCCTCGATGTCGGTCCGTTCCCGGGCGTTGCGGTCCAGGGTCTCGGCCATCTCGTCGAAGGCCTCGGAGAGGGTGCCCAGCTCCCCGGGTCCGTAGGGTTTCCCCACCCGGGCCTTCAGGTCCCCCGAACGGAGCCGGTGGGTCGCCTGGATCAGGGCCCGGACCCGCCGCAGGACGAAGCCATCGGCGCCGAGCCAGGCGATGAGCAGGGCGAGGCCGGCCACCGCGCCGAGCCCCAGGAGGTTCCGGCGGAGGGTTCGGTCGGCGGGGCCGTAGAGGTCCGCCGCGGGCACGCTCAGTATCAGGTGGTGGGGCCGTCCGGCCAAAGCGGACCGAAGGGTGCGGTGGGAGACCAGGAAGCGGGTTCCGGTCGGATCCCGGTAGTCCAGGACCCCCTCCTCGGTCCGGGAGAGCTGATCCAGGAATCCCTCCGGGAGGAGGTGACCGGGGGACGGCCCCTCCTCCCGAAAGCGGCGGGCGAGCACCATCCCCTCGCTGTTGACGAGGGTCAGGGCGGCCTGGGTCGAGAACCGCTGCCGCAAAAAGTCCTCCAGCCGGATGATCCGCTCCGGTCGGGCCACCGAGAAGACGGCCCCGATCCCCCCTCCCCCTTCGGAAATGAGCGGGTGGGCCGCCACAAAAGCGGGGGAGCCCGAGGCGGTGTCCGTCCGGGTCTCGATGACGACGAATCCCTTGGTTTCCGTGATCCGCCGGAGCCAGACGGCCTCCCGGAGGGTTCCGCCTCCCGGGCCGGTCCGGCAGATGATCCGGCCGTCGGCCCCGGCCACTCCGAAGACCAGATGGGGGGGTAGATGGCCCGAGAGTCCCTCCAGGTACCGTCGGCAGGCGTCGGGATCATTGCCGCTGGCCCGAATGTATCGGGCGACGCCCGACAGGGCGCGGCGGACGGTTTCGATATACCGGCGCTCCTGCTCGGTCACCAGGTCGGCCATGCGCCGAACCTGATCCCGGATGTCGGTCACCGCCTCCCGGCGCTGCTCCCAGGCCGAATAGACCATCAATCCCCAGGAGGGGACCACCGCCAGAAGCACCAGGAGCATCAGTCGCACCCGCAGCGGGGAAAGACCCGGTCCCCCCTTCTTCATCATCTCCTCCGTCCTTCGAGACCTTCGTGCCCAATACGATCCATTCCATCGAAATCCGGATAAAATTTAAGGTCTTCCCCGTGGGTGTCAAGACGGCTCGAAGGCCGGACCCCGGCGCTTTCTTCGCTTCCTGGGGGCGGGAATGAGGATATCCTCATCCACCGGACCGCCCGATCTCTCCGGGGTCAACGCCGCTCCGTCCCGGGATAATCCTTGGATAAACCACTCGATACCGGAGGACGACCCCCTCCCCTCTTTTTTTTCTTGACAGCGGTTTCCATGGGTTGTTAAATGAATGAACATTCATTCAGTTGAATGGGTCACCACAGACGGAGGTTCACCATCGGGACAAAGGGAAAAACCAACGGCAAATACCACCGCATCCTGGAGGCGGCGATCAAGGTCTTTGCCAGACGAGGATTCTACCAGGCCACCATCTCCCAGATCGCCAAGGAGGCCGGGGTGGCCGACGGGACGATCTACCTCTATTTCAAGAACAAGGATGACATCCTGATCCAGTTCTTCAACTTCAAGACCAAGCAGGTCTTCGATCAGTTCCGGGCGGCCGTGGAGAAGGCGGACAACGCCGAGCAGAAACTCCGAAATCTGATCCACCACCACCTGGAGGCGTTCCAGGGGGATCGGAACATGGCCCTGGTCTACCAGGCCGTGACCCGGCAGCACAACCGGCTGGTGAAAAACGAGATCCGGGAGATGTCCAAGATGTACCTCGACATCGTCTCCGAGATCATCGAGCAGGGCCAGGAGGAGGGCGCCATGCGCAAGGACCTCTACATGAGCCTGGTCAAGCGGTTCATCCTCGGCTCGGTGGACGAGGTGATCAACACCTGGCTGCTGGCCGGGAGCAAGTACGACCTGATCTCCATGGCGGACCCGCTGATCGATCTGCTCATCCGGGGGATCGGCAACCCCGAGCGGTATGCGGAGACGGACGGCGCCGGAGAGCGGCATTGGGGGCCGGAGCCGCCGCAACCGGCCGGAGGGTGACGGGGCGGCGCCATTGAAAGACGACGGCGAACAGAAACGATAAGAGAATCTTCAACCATAAAGGAGAGTGGCACCATGGCACAAGTCATCGCGGATCGAAGGGATGTGGATTTCGTCCTCCACGAGCAGCTCCAGGTGGGGGACCTGAGCAAACACGAGCGGTATGCGGAATTCAACCGCAAGACGGTCGATATGGTCATCACCGAGGCGAGGAACCTTGCCGTCAAGGAGATCCTGCCCACCCAGAAGCTGGGGGACGAGGAGGGGTGTAAATTCGAGGACGGAAAGGTGGCCGTGCCGGAGAGCTTCCACCGCCCCTACGAGCTTTTCGTCGAGGGGGAATGGCTCGCCATGCCCGAGGACCCCGAGTGGGGGGGGCAGGGGATGCCCAAGACGGTGGCCATCGCGGCGGGCGACTATTTCAACGGCGCCAACTACGCCTTCATGATGTATCCCGGCCTGACCCACGGCGCGGGCAAGCTGGTGGAGTCCTTCGGCACCGAGGAGCAGAAGAAGCTGTTTTTGAAGAAGATGTACACCGGGGAGTGGACCGGCACCATGCAGCTCACCGAGCCCGAGGCCGGTTCCGACGTGGGGGCCCTGACCACAACCGCCGTCAAAAACGACGACGGCACCTATTCCATCACCGGCAATAAGATCTTCATCTCCAGCGGCGAGCACGATATGGCCGAGAACATCATCCATCCGGTGCTGGCCCGCATCGAAGGGGCCCCAGCCGGGACCAAGGGGATCTCCCTGTTCCTGGTCCCCAAGTACTGGGTCAACGAGGACGGCTCCCTGGGCGAGTTCAACGACGTGGTCTGCACCGGCATCGAGGAGAAGATGGGGATCCACGGCAACTCCACCTGCTCCATGGCCCTGGGCGGCAAGGGCAAGTGCCGGGGATTGCTTCTGGGCGAAGAGAACAAGGGGATGCGGGCCATGTTCCTGATGATGAACGAGGCCCGTCTGCTGGTGGGGCTCCAGGGTCTCTCCTGCGCTTCGGCCTCCTACCTCAATGCCGTCAACTACGCCCGGGACCGCATCCAGGGCAAGAACCTTCTCCAGATGCGGGATAAGGACGCCCCCTCGGTGCCGATCATCCAGCACCCCGACGTCCGGCGGATGCTCCTCTCCATGAAGGCCTATGTGGAGGGGATGCGCAGCCTTATTTACTACATGGGGTACCTGGAGGACCGGCGGGAGACGGCCGAGGACGCCGACTCGGCCGGCGTGTTCCAGGGGCTCATCGAGCTGTTGACGCCGGTGGCCAAGGGGTATGTGACCGACCGGGCCCTGGAGATCTGCTCCACCGGCATCCAGGTCTACGGCGGCTACGGCTACATCAAGGAGTATCCCCAGGAGCAGCTCCTCCGGGACTGCCGGATCACCCTGCTCTACGAGGGGACCAACGGGATTCAGGCCATGGACCTTCTGGGCAGGAAGCTCGGCATGAACAAGGGCAAGCCGGTGATGGATCTTCTCGGAGAGATGAACAAGACCATCGCCAAGGCCAAGGAGGTCGGGCTCGAGGAATGGGCCGAAAAGTTCCAGAAAGCGGTCAACAAACTGGGTGAAGTGGGGATGCACATGGGGGCCTCGGCCATGTCCCCCAAGGTGATGACCGCCTTCGCCTTCGCCCACCCCTTCATGGAGGTCACCGGCGACGTGGTCATGGCCTGGATGCTCCTGTGGCGGGCCGCCATCGCCAAGGGGAGCATGGGCAAGAAGAAGAAGGAGGATACCTTCTACGATGGGCAGCTACGCAGCGCCGAGTACTTCATCAACTCCGTTTTGCCCGTCACCACCGGCAAGATGATCGCCATCCTCAACAGCAACGACGCGATCGTGACCATCTCCGAGGATTCCTTCGGCGGCAAGTAGATCAGATCTCCGCTCCTTTCCCGCTCATATCCGCTCATATCCATGGACGGCCCCTTCGGGGTCGTCCAAAACCGGGCGGTTTGCCCATCCTGGGTGATGGCAAACCGCCCGTTCCGTTTATTCCACCTGCCCTTGTTTCCGCCGGGCCATCTCCTCGGCCTTCAGATCCTTTCGGAGGATCTTGCCCACGTTGGTCTTGGGCAGTTCGTCCCGGAACTCGATCTCCGCCGGCCACTTGTACTTGGCCAGCTTCGGCTTGCAGTAGTCCATCAGCTCCTCGGCCGTGGCGGTCTCCCCCTCCTTGAGGACGACGAAGACCTTGACCGCCTCCCCCCGGTGGGGGTGGGGGATCCCCAACGAACAGGCCTCCTGGACCTGGGGATGCTCGTAGAAGACCTCGTCGATGTCCCGGGGGTAGATGTTGTACCCCCCCGAGATGATGAGATCCTTTTTCCGGTCGACGATATAGAAGTATCCTTCCTCATCCATCTTGGCGATGTCGCCGGTGTGGAGCCAGCCGTCGGGGGTGAGCACCTGGGCCGTCTCCTCGGGCATGTTCCAGTACCCCCGCATCACCTGGGGACCGCGGATCAACAGTTCGCCGGACTCTCCCACCGGCACGTCGGTCTCCCCGTCCTCGATGTCCACCACCCGGCACTCCGTGTCCGGCACCGGGATCCCGATGCTGCCCACCTTCCGCTTCCCCTGAAAGGGGTTGACATGGGTTACCGGTGTCGTCTCGGTGAGGCCGTACCCCTCCACGATGATGGCGCCGGTCTTCTTTTCGAAGTCCCGGATCACCTCCACCGGCAGGGGGGCGCTGCCGGAAAAACACCCCTTGATCGAGGTCAGGTCGCTCTTTCCAATATCCTTGTGGTTGAGCATGCCGATATACATGGTGGGAACCAGGGGCGCGAAGGTGGGCTTGTGCTTGTTGACCGCCGTAAGGAGTTCTTCCGCCTGGGGCTTGGGGATCAGGATGTTGCCCCACCCGGCAAAGACGGCCAGGTTCATGGAGGTGGACATCCCGAAGACGTGGAAGAAGGGCAGCGCCCCCATCATGGTCTCCGTGCCCGCCGTGAAGGCGGGGAACCAGGCGATCACCTGCTGGACCTGCTTGCTCAGATTGCCGTGGGTCAGAATCACCCCCTTGGAGATGCCGGTGGTGCCGCCGGTGTACTGGTACATGGCCACATCGTCGAAGTTGAGTTCCACCGCCGGCGGTTCGGGGGCGAACCGGGAGAGAACCCCCTTCCATTTCAGGACGTCCGGGGCCGGTTTGACCGAGGCTGCCAGCTTCTTCCGCTTGGCGACGAGGGGGAAAAGCAGATTCTTGGGAAAGGGGAGGTAGTCTCCGATGGAGGTGTAGACGATCTGGCGGATCCGGGTCTTCTCCCGGAGGTCGATCATCCGGTTGGCCAGAAGATCGAGGGTGACGAGGACCGTGGCCCCGGAGTCGTTGAACTGGTGTTCCAGCTCCCGGTCCGAGTAGAGGGGGTTGTTCATGACCACCACCCCCCCGATCTTGAGGATCGCGAAATAGCTCACCACGCAGGGGATGACGTTGGGCAGGAGGATGGCGACGCTGTCCCCTTTCCGGACCCCGAAATCGGCAAGGCACGCGGCGAACCGGTCCACCATCTCGTTCAACTCCCGGAAGTCGACCTTGTACCCCTGGAAGAGGAGCGCCATCCGGTCCGGAAACCGACGGGCGGATCGTTCCAGAAATTCGGGCATGCAGGCCGATTCATACGTCACCGTCTCCGGGACGCCGTCTTCGTAATGGGCGAGCCACGGTCTGTTCAGATACGGGGATGTCGTTGCCAAGGGAACCTCCTTTTTCGGTTGTAAAGATCATCCAATATTGGTAGTCATTCGATTCGGCCGTCCGGGGCGGCACCATTTTTTTCTTGACGTCGGGCGCCGGCTTTGTTAACGAAATGAATGAGTGTTCATTCATTTTTTTTGAGAGCCACTATACAATTTATGAAAGGAGAAGGAAAGTAAAAAATGGAAACCGCGCTCATACCCCCCGCCGATGCATCGATTCTGGGACTGCCCGGTGCTTTTTTCGCGGTCCTCATCCCCGTGGTCGGGGTGGCCGTGTTCACCTATATCATGGCCAAACGGCTCGCGCCCATGGTCCTCTCCGCCCCCGACCACCGGACCGACCGCCCGGTGGAGCGGATCATCGCGGTCCTGAAGCTCTGGCTCGGCCAGTTCAAGCAGCCGCGGTACCGGCTGGCGGGCGTTCTCCACATCATCATCTTCGCCGGCTTCATCATCCTCTCCCTGCGGTCGATATCGCTGGTCCTCATCGGGGTGTCGGACACCTTCACCCTTCCCGGCCTCGGCGGCGGCGCGGGCCACCTCTATACCATTCTCAAGGATTATGCCGCCACCTTCATCTTCGTGGCCTGCGTCATCGCCGGGATCCGCCGGGGGTTCTTCAAGCCCGAACGGTACAAGGTTCCCCCACAATACGGCAAGGATCACACGGCGGAGGCCCTCTTCGTCCTGGCCCTCATCTGCACCCTGCTGATCTCCGAGGGCCTCTTCGAGGCGAGCGCCGTGGCGGCGAACATCCGTGCGGGGATCCCGGCGGAGCCCCTGGCGCCCCTGACCCTGGCCTGGCTCTTTACGGCGATGCTCCGGGGCGCCGCCCCGGACGCGCTCCAGTCGATCCATGTGGGGGCCTACTTCGTCCATGACCTCACCTTCTTCTTTTTCCTCTGCTTTCTTCCCCTTGGCAAGCATTTTCACGTGATCACTTCCATTTTCAACGTCTTTTTCATGAAGCTCGACCGGGGGACCGTGAAGCCGGTCCGCTACGGGGTGGACGAGGAGAAGCTCGACGACCTGGAATCCTTCGGGGTGAAGAATTACGAGGATTTCACCTGGAAGCACATCCTCGATTTCTACTCCTGCGCCGACTGCGGACGCTGTTCGGACCAGTGCCCGGCAAACGCGGTGGGCAGGCCCCTGTCGCCGCGGTTCATCACCATCAAGGCCCGGGACTACAACTTCGAACATTACCCCCTCCGGGGTCCCTTCAAGGCGGGCAAGCCGCTCATCGGATCGATCTACTCCGAGGACGAGATCTGGTCGTGCACCACCTGCGGGGCCTGCGAGGAGGAGTGCCCCCTGACCATCGAGTACATCAACAAGATGGTCGATCTCCGCCGGGGGATGGTGGATGACGGCAACGTCCCCCAGTCCCTCCAGAAGCCCCTCCAGGCCCTGGAGAAGCGGGGCAACCCCTACGGAAAGATGGAGAAGAAACGGGCCGAATGGACCAAGACGCTGAAGAAGGAGGAGGGGATCGAGGTCAAGGTGCTCGACGGCAAGAACGGCGGGGCCGAGGCTCTCTACTTCGTGGACAGCGTCACCTCCTACGACGACCGGATCCAGGAGATCGGCAAGGCCGCGGCCCGGGTGCTCGGGACCGCCGGCGTCGACTTCGGGATCCTCGGCCCCGGCGAGGTGGACAGCGGCAACGAGGTGCGGCGCTTCGGGGAGGAGATGCTCTTCATGGAACTCCGGGAGCGGAACACCGAGGCGATCCTCGCCTCCGGGGCCCGGCGGATCATCACCGCGGACCCCCATGCCTTCAACACCTTCCGGAAGGACTACAACGGCCTCCCCCCGGTGGAGCATATCAGCCAGTTCCTGGCCCGGGCCATCCGGGAGGGGCGGATTCGGCTGTCGGCAAACGGGGACGAGGGCGCGGTCTACACCTACCACGACCCTTGCTATCTGGGCCGCCACAACCTGATCTACGACGATCCCCGGTCGGTGATCGACGCTATCCCCGGCATCAGAAGGGTGGAGATGGAGCGGTGCCGGGACCGCTCCTTCTGCTGCAGCGGCGGCGGCCTCTACCTCTTCTACGAGCCGGTGGAGGAAAAAAGGATGGGCCAGATGCGGGTGGAGATGGCAAAGGAGGCGGGCGCCAGCGTCATCGTCACGGCCTGCCCGTTCTGCATGGTCAACATCGAGGACGGCATCAAGACCAGCGGCATGGAGGGCCGGATCACGGCCATCGACCTCGTGGAGCTGGTGGACCGCCATCTGGTGAAAAACGGATAGATCCCCCGCGTCATCTCCGTTCGGAAAACCGGGGAGGACCCGACGGTACCGCGGACGCGACCGGGGGCGAAAAAATGCGCGACAATCAAGAAAGGAGTGAACCACATGGAGATTCTGGTATGCGTGAAACGGGTGCCCGACACCTCTGAGAACGAGATCGAGATCAACAGCTCGGGCTCCGACATCGAACGGGAGGATCTCGTCTATTCGGTCAACGAATGGGACAACTACGCCGTGGAGGAGGCGATCCAGATCCGGGACAAGGTGGGCGGAACCGTCACCGTGGTCTCGGTGGGCGGCGAGGACGCCGAGGAGGTGGTCCGCCGGGAGATGGCCATGGGCGCCGACAACGGCATCCTCCTCACCGACGACGCGTTCGAGGGCGCGGACGGCCGGGGGATCGCGGCGGCCCTCAAGGCGGCCGTGGAGAAAGGAAAGTACGACCTGATCCTCACCGGGGCCCAGGCCGACGACGGGGCCGGTCAGGTGGGGGGCATGCTGGCGGCCATGCTCGACGTCCCCTTCGCCTCCCTGGTCAACCGGCTGGAGGTGGTGGACGACAAGAAGATCAAGGTGGGCCGGGAGATCGCCGGCGGCAACCAGGAGATGAACGAGATGGACCTCCCCTGTGTCCTCTCGATCCAGACGGGCATCAACGAGCCTCGGTACGTGGGGATCCGGGGGATCCGGAAGGTCGCCTCGGTGGAGATCCCCACCCACGGGGCCGGGGACCTGGGGTTGGACGCCGGCGTGGTCGGCCCGGACGCCGCCAAGGTCAAGCGCGTCGACTACTTCGTGCCCCCGGCCGGCGAGGGCGCCGAGATGCTGGAGGGCGGCACCGAGGAGATCGTCGAGAAACTGATCGAACTGCTCAAATCCAAAGGAGGGATCAAATAAAATGGCCCAACAGATTTTCGCATATATTCTGCACAAGGACGGGGTGGTGGACGACACGGCCCTGGAACTGGTGACGGCGGCCGGGAAGCTCGACCCCAACGCCTCGGTCACCGCCGTGGTCATGGGCTCCGGCATCGACGCGGTCTGCGGCGACGTGGCCGCCTCCTACGCCGAGGTCTGGAAGGTGGACAGCCCGGATCTGGCCCATCGGAACGCCGAGGTGGTCCGCCGGGCCCTGGTCAACCTGATCCCCAAGGGGAGCATCGTCCTGGTCCCCCACGAGCACTTCGGGATGGACCTCTCTCCGGGCCTCTCCATCAAGCTCGACGCCGCCTACGTGGCCGACGTGGTGGACTTCCAGGGGATGGCCGACAACGAGGTCTCCCTGATCCGGGAGGAATACTCGGGACAGGTCTCCACCCATGTCACCTGCGACATCTCCGGCGGGGCGGTCTTCACCGTCCGGGCCGGCGCCTTTCCCCCGGACGAGAGCAAGTCGGCCGGAGGCGGCGTGGTCGACAAGACCGGGGATGCCGGGGACCTGAAGGAGACCACCCGCCGCTATCTGGAGATCATCGAGGCGGAGGTGGGCGACGTGGACATCACCAAGAGCGAGGTCCTCGTCTCCGTGGGCCGCGGCATCGAGGATCAGGACAACCTGGAGATCATCGACGAGCTGGCCGAGGCCATGGGCGCGGATGTCTCCTGCTCCCGGCCCATCGTCGACGCCAAGTGGCTGGAGAAGTCCCGCCAGGTGGGGACCTCCGGGCAGACGGTCAAACCGAAGGTCTACATGGCCCTGGGGATCTCCGGCTCCTTCCAGCACATGGGCGGCGTCAAGGGCAACCCCTTCATCATCGCCGTCAACAAGAACCCCAAGGCCCCCATCTTCCAGGTGGCCGACGTTGGGGTGGTGGCGGACATCCTGGAGTTCGTGCCGGAGCTGGCCGAAAAGGTGGCGGAGTCGAAGTAGCGGCCCGACGCGCCTTTTGACGTACCCTCATTCCCGGGGCGTCCCCCATCCGTGCGCGCGGCGCCGGAGCCGGGGGGCGTTTCCGGGCTTCCCTTCAAACCGTATTCGCAAAGCTGAGCTTTTACGGAATATCGTCGTGATGTCGGGTGACAGTTGCCGCTTCAAACCCGACCCTCCATCACATGGAAGGTGAGCGTTGACCCGGTGACCCGGCTTCGGCCGGTGTGGAGGAGAACGCCGACCCAGAGGAGCTGGAGGAGCAGGATCATCTCCGGCCGCCAGAGGTACGCGAGGCCCTTGCCGATGTCGGGTTTCAGGCCGAGGGTGCTTGGAAACAGGTAGACCGTCCCGATCGCGTAAAAGATGGACAGAACCCCCATGATCTGGTAGGCGGAGATCTTCCCGCCCCCCCGGTGGTCCGCCCGCAGGAACTCCGAAACCGTCCGCCACGCCTGGGTCGCCACCAGGGTGATGAAGAAGGCGGAGAAGAAGAACCCCTTCAGGAACAGATAGGTCCCCAGAATCCCGCATCCGCAATAGATTACCGCGGTGACGGCCTGAATCGGCACCACCCGCTCCCCTTCGAGCCCCCCCGCATAGCTGATCTTTTTCGTGGCCCCGGAGAACACGAAGCTCCTTCCTTCAAAGAGCCGCCTGACGGACCGATGGCAGTCGCACAACGCCTTTCCGTAGCAGCATCCGAAGCTGATGCAGGCCAGCCGCCCGGTCCCCTCGCCGAAGGCATACCCCACGGCCAGCGCGGCCAGAAACGGGATGACGGGGATCCGGAATCCGGTCCCCACCCCCAATGTGGCGTTGATGGCCGCCAGGAGCCAGGGGGCGGCCACGATGCCCGCGAAGGAGGCACCGCCGGTGGTGAAGGTGTACCGTTTCTTCTCCACCACCCGGGCGATCATACTGGATGCGGGCATGCAGACGGCGAGCAGGCCGGCAACTGCGGCCCCGATGCCGGTCAGGGGGAGGGAAAGGGATCCCAGGAGCACGATGAATACCGTGATCCCCAGGACATAGGCGTTGGCGTTGAAAACACCGTAGAAGGTGATGTTTCGCCCCACCCATCCGCCGTTGCCATCTTTGTCCGTGGGAAGGGCGGCGAGGATCTGCCACCGCTCCCGGGGCAGGACCCTGAAGCCCCAGCCCAGCGCCAGGGCAAAAGCCATGGAGAGACCCAGCACAAACAGTTCGTCGTTCATCCGTCCATTCCTCCGCGTTCTCTTCTTCGCCCGATCCGGGAGCGCAGGGCCACCTCGGTCTCCACCAGGGGCCGTCCAAAGCCCTCGGAATACCGGGTCCGCACCCCCGGGCGGAACATGTTCATGATGATGTCGGGGGAAAATTCCACCCGTCCCTTCTGGAAGATGAGCAGGTCGGTGGAGCTGCCGGGCCGGTAGAGGCTTTTGGGCCGCCCTTTCTCCAGAAACATGCCCGGCCGCGGCGCCCGTGGGGCGTCGTATCGATGATCGCTGTAACACTGGACGATCTCTCCGATCATCAGGGCGGCCACCTCGATCATCGCCACGAGGCCGACCCCCGTGCCGCCCTCGACATCGGTGTCGATCACCGTCACCGTTCTCCGGTTCCTTGAATAGGGGGTGGACAGCACCACCGTCGCCCCGGGGTTACAGGGGCGGTAGTCCCCCTCAATATCGTAAATGTCGGAGACCCGCCCGGAGACCGGCAGGTGGTTGTAGTGGTATTTCTCGGGTGTGAGCCTGAAGACGGCGAAATCGCCGTCCGAGAAGGCCTCGATCCACGGCGTCTTCGCGCCGAGCAAGGCCCGGAGACCGAAGAACTTCTCCTTGATAAAGATCCGGGAGGTCCGGGAAAAGGAGCCCGCCAGCATCTTGGCGTCCGCCGGGGAGACCACCGTGGACGGGTCGTCGTCCATGGGCCGGCGCTCCCAGTACCGGATCTTCCGTTCGAAGACCTTCCGGGGGGTATCCAGTGCTTCCGGTGGATCGACGCATTCGGAGAGATCGATCCCGACGCTCCGGGCGCCGTCTCCGGCCCGGGAGAGCCATGGCCCAGCCAGGGAATCGTAGACCAGGAACCCCAGCAGACGCGACATCCGGGCCGAGGTCAGTGCCCGGAAAAGGACCGATCCCCGCTCCCGCGTATCGGAATAGACCGCGTTGACCAGACGATCCCCGAAGAGGCGCTCCGTCCGCACCCGCCCGGTCTCCCGCTCGATGTATTGATGAAGAGGGGGAGAGGTCAACCGGTCCCTTTCCGCTCGGCTTTCCGGATGTCGGAACCGATGCTCAGCAGGACGAGGTGGATGAGGCGAACGAGGTCGTCGCCCTCGATCTTTTCCGCCACAACCGCCCCCCGGACCTGGTTGAGGAATTCGGAGGCGCTCCCCTGCCCCAGGATCCGGCCGAGGGCGTCCCGGTAGCGGTCCCTGCCCAGGATGGCGTGGGCGTCGAGGTTCTGGAAATCGGCCTCGAGAAGCTCCAGGGCCTCGGCCACCTGCCGCCTACACAGGGTGGTCCGGTAATATTTTTCCGAGGCCAGCGCGAACTCCTCGCCGGTCAGGGCCAGGGGATCCCCGACACCGGCTTCGTGGAGAATCCCCGCCGTGAGACGGCCGGCCGCGGAGCACCCCTTGGGGTCGCCGACGCGGCGGGAGAGGTCCCGGAGGGTCTCCTCGGCCCCCAGCATCTCCACCAGATCCGGCGCGTCCTCCCGCAGGAACGTGATGAGGGTCCGCCGGTACTCCAGGTTGTAGACCCGGATATAGCCGGGATACCGCCGGCTCATGCGGGTGCGGGGGGTTTTGGCGATGATCCGGCCGAGGAATCGGTTCCGGGTCTCTTTCCGGACGTAGAAGGTGGGGATGCCGATGGCGGACCCGAAGAAGATCTGCCGGCGTTCGCTCTCGATGACCGGGTTGTCCGGGATATCGCCGTGGGTGACCTCCCCTTTGAGGATGTACTTATAGGCCACGGCGGTGAGCAGGTGCTGGAGGGAGGCCGCCTCCCCCATGTCGGCCAGGATCGTCTCGAACTGGCTGTAGTATCGCCCCTCGAACCCGGAAAACCCCATGGCGGCATATTCCCGGAGCCGGTAGAGGAGGTAGACCGACATGGCCGGATCGAAGACGCCGAAATCGGCGAGGTCCTGTTTCAGGCGGGTCAGGTTCTCCGGGCTTCCGTCCAGGGCCGGGCTCTCCTCGGTGCTCTTGACCGCCACGAAGTAATCGAGGAGCCTGAAATCGGGGACAAAGTCCCCCTTCAGCCGGAAGGCCCGGCTGAACCATCCGTCCACCGCCTTGGGGCCGAAGGGGGTCACCGGCCGGCCCAGGACCTTCAGTTTCGCCTTTTTGCGCCATCTCCGCCAGATCATCCGCAAATGGGTGAAATCGAGTTCGTGGGGCAGAAACCCCAGGGCCTTTTCCGGGTGGAAGTCCCGGAAATCGAGGCGATGGGGGGCGGCGCTGTAGGTGCCCACAAAGAGCGGCAGGAAGTGTTCGATGATCTTGATGGCCAGATCCCCCGCGTACTTCTCCTCCAGGGGGCCGAATCCGGAGGTTCTGTCCGCGATGAGCGTCGTCAGCTTCCGGCTTCCGAGGCTGATATGGGTGCCGTTGTTGGAGAGGCTCAGGTTGGACAGAGACGGCATCGTCACGAGGTTGCGGGTGATGATCCCCGCCTCCCGGAGCTGGAGGACGGCGTTGAGCTGACTCCGGGAGAGCACCTGATGGCACAGGCGCATGTATCGGTACTTCTCCTCCCCCCGGTCCCACCCGCAGAGGCAGGGGCTGATGAACAGCTCCCGGTAGAAGGCGTCGGAGATGAGATCGTTCAGCCGTTTCTGGCGGAGATGGGTGTGGGGGGCGAAATAGACCACCGCCCGCTGTCCGGATTCGATCAGGCCGAACCGCAAATTGGCATATCGGACCAGGAGCTGGCAGAGGAGAAACCGCTTCAGGGTCTCCCTTGCGACCCCCCTGCCCATTCCGAAGCCTCGGGACAAAGGGACGGGGTGGAAGGAGAAGGTCTCCGGCGAGGAGTTGTCATTGAGAAAGTGGCCCATGAGCCGCTCTCCCACGCTCAAGACGGCGGCATGGACCTCCGTGTGCCCGCCGATCACATCGGCCAGGGAGAGTTTGAGCAGATAGCTGACGGGGATCCGTATCTGGGGCTCTCCGTTGCGGACCGGCGTGAATCTCTCGGCGTCGGTCCGTTCCGGGCCGCGGGCGACACTCTTGTCGGACCGAAGGTCCCGGGCGAAGACGGCCGCCGCATATTCGCCGAGCCGGGCCCGGGGAAACCGGACCCAGCTGTTTTCCCAGATGCCGTCGGGATTGTGGTCGAGAAAGGCCCGGAGATCCTCCGGAAGCCGCCGGGAGGCGTCACCGGATTCGGCGTGTTTCCGCAGGTTCCGGTAATAATTGGATTCTTCGATGGCCCGCGGAAAATCGACATCCGCCTTTTTTCCGATCACCGCCGTCTGCAGCTCGTTTTCGGCCCCGGCGGTGGCGTCGTTTCGGGCAAACGGAATCGCCTCGGCGAAGCGGTCGCCGTCGATCTCCGACCCCGCCCCCATCAGGTGGCGGATCCGGGGCAGCTCCTTTTCCAACCAGATCTCCGGGCTCCACCGCTCCATGCTTTCGGGTCGGGACAGGGTCGTGACAGTGCGCACACCGGCCTCCTTCGATCGGTTCGTTCGGGTCGCGGTTTGGGGGCATAACCCACAAGGGCGGTTTTCCCCGGCGTCCAAAGGGTTTTCAGGCGCAACCACCGTCGGAAGTGTAGGGGATTTCCATTAGAGTGATGCTAAGATTTAAATAGGATTGGGTTAAAGACGGCGGGTCGATGATTCCTTTTCGGGGCGGAGAAGAGGGGAAAAGGTTCCGGCGTATTGTGGAGTGCGAAAATTCTATTTTTCGCACCCGAATGGGCTGATCCCCCTTCTTGTGACTCCCTTACGGACGCTTCAGCTTGTTGTAGAGCGTCTTTCGATCCACCCCCAGCACCTCGGCGGTCCGTTTTTTGTGGCCTCTGAAGCGGTCGAGGGTGCGGGTGATGTACTGTTGCTCGAAGATCCGCACCGCCGTGTGCAACGGCAGGCCGTCCCGGACGAAGGGCGGGCCGTCGGCGGCGGGGTCCGCCGGCTCGGACCGCCCCCCGAGGTCCGTTTCACCGGTGGCGAGGTAGCGGCGGAGTTCATTGAAGAGTTCCCGGACGTTTCCGGGCCAGTCGTAGGCGGCGAACCGCTCCATGACCTCATGGGGAACGGCCCCCGGGGTCTCGCCTTTTGCCCCGCGCCGTTCCAGGAAGTGAGCCGTCAGCAGGGGGATGTCCTCCTTGCGCCAGCGGAGGGGGGGGATCTCCATGGCGATCACGTGGATCCGATGGAAGAAGTCCTCCCGGATCCGCCCCTCCACCATCATCTTGCGCAGGTCCCGGTTGGTGGCCACGATGATCCGGGCGTCGGCGATCCGGTTCCGGGTATCCCCCACCGGGGTGTACTCCCCATCCTGAAGCACCCGGAGGAGCTTCGCCTGCATGGTGAGGGTCAGCTCCCCGATCTCGTCCAGGAAAAGGGTCCCCCCCTGGGCCTGGTCGAAGAAGCCGGAGGTGTCCCGTCCCGCCCCCGTGAAGGCTCCGCGCCGGTAGCCGAAGAGCAGGCTCTCGAAGAGGTGTTCCGGGATGGCGGCGCAGTTGACGGGGACAAAGAACCGGGTGTGGGCCTGGCTGAGCTGGAAGATGGTCCGGGCCGCCAGCTCCTTGCCGGTGCCCGTCTCGCCGTAGATGACCACCGTCTCGTCGGAGGCCGCCGCGCGGGTGATCATCTCGTAGACCCTCTTCATGGCCGCGCTCCGGCCCACCATCTCGCCGAAGCGCTCGGAGCGGCTGAGGGAGGCCCGCAGGCTGAGGTTCTCCTGTTCCAGGCGCTTTCTCAGGGTGATGTCCCGGGCCGCCAGCATCTTCAGCGGCCGGCCCTCCCACTGGATCTCCCTTCCCTCCACCTCCAGCAGGGTGGTTCCGCCGTCCCTCCGCAGGCCGATCAGCTCCAGGGGGCCGAGCGCGTCGATCCGCATCAACTGTTCCAGGGACCTCCGCGACCGGACCGCGAAAAGCCCCTGGACCGACCCGTCGATCAGCTCCCAGCGAGGGTACCCGGTCAGCTTCTCCATGGCCTGGTTCACCTCCACCACCCTGCCCTGTTCGTGGATGCAGATCCCCTCCGAAGTGGCCTCGGCGAGGCACCGGAACCGGTCCCGTTCCATGGCCAGGGCCCTGCGGAGATCCCGAAGCTTCAGGTGGGTTTCGATCCGGGCCAGGGCCTCCTCCGTGTCCAGGGGTTTGGTCAGATAGTCGGCCCCTCCCACGGACAACCCCCTGACCTTGTCGACGGTGTCGGTCATGGCGCTCATGAAAAGGATGGGGATCTCCCGGGTATCCGGGTCCTTTTTCAGGGCCTGGCAGACCTCGAAGCCGTTCATGCCGGGCATCCGCACATCGAGCAGGATGATGTCCGGAAGATCCCGCCCCACCCGCTTCAGGGCCTCGCGGCCCCCGCCGGCGATCCGGAGGTCGAACCCCGAGTTCTTCAGCGACGCCACCAGCATCCGGAGGCTCGGAAGATCGTCGTCCACCAAAAGAATCTTCGGAATCTCGCGGGTCACAGGAACCTCCGGATGAACCGCTCCGCCTCTTCGAACATCAGATGTGAGGCGAAACGGGAGAGGTTTCTGTAAAAGGCGGCGTGATCGCCGCCGTTTTCGACCGTTTCAAGGCGGTCCTTGATCCCGGTGACCGTCCCTTTCTCCACCAGATCGAGCAGGATCTCAAGCTCCTCGGCGGGGGGCGGCACCACGGAGGCCGTCGTATCCGGGCCGGCGGCCGGCGCCGCCGCCGGGGCCGCCCCGGAGG
>CAYSLC010000055.1:0-26404 GCA_964431545.1 uncultured Desulfobacteraceae bacterium
AGATCTGCGACCGGGAAAATCTGGAGATCCTGCTCCGGATGCTGCGCCGCTCCCGCCAACCCGCCTTCACCCCTTTGCCGCCGAACCGGCTGATCCTGTTTCTGGCGGCCTTTCAGGGCGTGGTCCGGCCCGGGGAATCGATGGAAGATCTCCAGGACCGGCTGGAGTCCCTCTTCGGCTATCCGGCCCCAGCCGCCGCCTGGGAGGAAACCATTCTTCCGGCGCGTCTGGACCCATACTATCCGGCCTGGCTCGACA
This sequence comes from uncultured Desulfobacteraceae bacterium, assembly GCA_964431545.1. Classification (GTDB taxonomy): domain Bacteria; phylum Desulfobacterota; class Desulfobacteria; order Desulfobacterales; family JAABSP01; genus CAYSLC01. The sequence continues at coordinate 259 of CAYSLC010000055.1, forward strand.
GCCTGATGGCCGGCAGCGGCCTCGTCTGGTTCGGATGCGGAAAACAGCGGCTCTCTTTCTCATTCCAGGAAGATTTGGAGCTGTTTCAGGAGTCGGCTGCGGAAAACAAGGACGACCCGCCGCCTTTCGATACCGCGATGCAGCTTCTGCCGAACCCGAACGGTCGGTTCGGTTTTTTCGACATCGCCCGCCATGCCGGCCTCGCCTCCGCGAACCTGACCGGAACGCTGTGGGACCTCGCGTGGCAGGGCGCCCTGACCAATGACGCCTTCGAGGTGGTCCGGAAGGGCATTCAGACCAAGTTCGCGCCCTTCGAGGCCCGGCCGTCGAAACGACCCGCCAGGACCGGCGGGCGCGGCCGGTTCAACCGCTGGAAAACGGCCAACCCCATGGCCGGCCACTGGTCCGCACTGCCACGCCCGTCTGAACCGGAAGACCCCATTTCCGGCCAGGAGACCGACAAGGACCGGGTCCGTCAGCTCCTCCGACGCTACGGCGTCCTTTTCCGGGAACTCACGGCCCGGGAACTCCCCGCTCTTTCCTGGGGCCGCCTCTTCCGGACCCTCCGGCTCATGGAACTCTCCGGCGAAATCCTCTCCGGCCGGTTCTTCGAAGGACTTCCGGGCATCCAGTTCATCTCCCACGAGGCGTTCCGGATTCTCAACGCCCCCCTGACCGACGACGCCGTCTACTGGATGACCGCCGCCGACCCGGCGTCGCTGTGCGGCATCAAGGTCGACGGTCTTGAGACCCCGTTGCCGCCGCGATTGGCGACGACCCATCTGGTTTTCCACGGGTCGCGGCCCGTGCTCACCGCAAAGCGGAGCGTCAGGGAACTGGACATCTTCGTGCCGCCGGATCATCCCCATTTGGAAGGATATCTGGGGTTCTGCAAGGCGCTGTTGAACCGGCGGTTCAACCCCGTGCGGCGGATTCTGGTGGAGACCATCAACGGAGAAAAGGCGGAGGAAAGTCCTTATGCAGATGTATTGAAATCGTTCGGGTTTTCCATCGAATTTGGCGGTTTGGAGATGCGCAGGCGGGTTTGACGAATGATGCATGAACCGCTTGTAAGGATCTTGCAATTGTAGTAAGACAACGATATGGTTTCAAAGCGTCTTACGCTTTTTCTTCGCTTTTATAGAGCTTCATCGTCAATCTTCGCAACCCAAGCAAAAAGGGGATGGATCGGTACAATGGAAAAATATTCCACCCGATGCCTTTTGACGGTCGCCGTGATTGTGTGCCAATTGTGGTTATTTCCGATGCCGCCGAACGCCCTTGCCGCCGCCTCCGAACCGGAAGGACATCCGGAGGAACGGGTGCCGGTGTCCGACAGCGCCGCGGCGGCGTCTGTTCGGTCGGGGAACGACGCGTTGTCCAGAGGCGCTTTCAGAGAAGCGGTTTCGCATTGTGAAAGCGCCTTGGAAACCGCGCGGGAAAATCCCGTCCGCATGAAGGCGCTGTTGTGCCTGTCGGAGGCCAATAAAAGTCTCGGCCGCTACGGCCAGGCTGCCGGTGCCGCCGAGGCGGGGTTGGCAGCGGCCCGGAAAATCGATGAACCGTTTTGGATCGCGACCATGGCGAATCAACTGGGGACGTTGTATCGACTCCTCGGGGATTTTGAGGCGGCGAATGGGGTCTTGACCGAAGGGATCGAAATCGCCGTTGAACTGGAAAATCCGGTTCTGTACGCCACCGTCCTCAACAACCAGGGGAACCTCTCTGTTGCGAAGGAAGCCTACCAGGACGCATTGTATGCCTATGAGGAAAGCATCGGCATCCTGATGGAGCAGAAGGGGCGTCATGCAAAGCGGATTCGCACGAAAATCCGAATCAACGGGGCGCGCCTCAGCCTTCGGCAACCAACCGACAGCGACCTGAGCCGCTGGATCGATCCGGCGATGGCGGATCTTAGAGACGCCGAGGATACCTACGCCACGGCTCAGATGCTGATCAACATCGGGCAGATTCTCATAGAGAAGGTCCGCAAGGATACGGATTTGAGGGAGAAAGATCGGTTCGCTTTCGCCGCGACGGCAAGAACCGCGCTGATGCGGGCGCAACGCATCGCGGAACGGATTCAACACCCGGTCCTCATTTCATTTTCATTCGGGTATCAGGGGCAGTTGTATGAGATGGCGGACAGACCGGAAGATGCCTTGCGCCTGACCCGGCAGGCGGTGTTCCATGCACAGGAAGCCAATGAACCGAAATCGCTCTACCTGTGGCAGTGGCAGACGGGACGGTTGTTGAGAAGACAGGGGGATATGGACGGCGCCATCGATGCGTACCGGCGCGCCGCCTATTCGATTCAAACCATCAAGGATGACCTGTCGGCGGAGTGCAGCAGCGGATATCATATCTCTTACCGGGAGACGGTGGGCCCCGTCTTTCTCGAACTGGCCGATTTGCTCCTGAAACGGAGTCGGGACGGCAACAGACCCGATCAATCCGAAAAGGATCTACTCGAGGCGCGATCCGCCATCGAAGAGCTGAAAATCGTGGAGCTTCAGGATTATTTCGAGGATGAATGCGTCGCGCGCTATACCGAAGATACCATGCCCTTGCGGCAGATCGACCTGAGCCATGTGATCGCCATATACCCGGTGATTCTTCCCGAACGGACCGAATTGATCGTGAGTACGCCGGACGGTGTAAGGCAGTTCACCGTTCCGATCTCGGCCACATCCCTTTCCCAAAAAATCCTGACGTTCCGCCAACACCTTGAGCAGCCGGGGGCCGACGATTTCATGGAAGAGGCCCGATTGTTGTACCGGATGCTGATGGCGCCGGTCGAGACCGATGCCGCCCTGTCGGCAATGGACATCGATACCCTCATCTTTATTCCCGATGGCCCCCTCCGGACCATTCCCATGGCCGCTTTGCATGACGGCCGGCAATTTCTCGTCCAAAAATACGCCATCGCAACGACGCCCGGGTTGACCCTGACCACGTCATCCCGCGTCCGGCGGGAAGGGATGAAACTGCTGGTGAGCGCGCTGACGGAATCGGTTTTGGGGTATGCGCCGCTGCCGTATGTGGCATCCGAGCTGGATTCGTTACAGGCATTGTACCCATGCGATATCCTGAAAGACGAAACTTTCACGATCCCCAGCTTCGACAAAACGCTCCGGGAAAGCAATTACCCGGTGGTCCATATCGCGTCCCATGGCCAGTTCAACAGAGACCACCGCAACACCTTTCTGCTGGCCTACAACCAGAAAATTACCATGGACGACCTTGAACATCTCATGGGATACAGCCGGTTCAGGAGAGAGCCGGTACAACTGTTGACGTTGAGCGCCTGCCAGACGGCGCTGGGCGACGATCAGGCCGCGCTGGGGCTGGCGGGGGTGGCCATAAAGGCGGGGGTCCGAAGCGCGCTGGCCACCCTCTGGTTTGTCAACGACGAGGCGACCTCGGAACTCATCTCCGGGTTTTATAAATCCTTAAAGGATGAAACCGTCACCAAAGCCCAGGCGTTGCAGTCCGCACAGCGGGCATTGATCAGCAGCGATCAATTTCATCATCCGGCCTACTGGGCGCCGTTTCTTCTCATCGGCAACTGGCGCTGAAAGGGCGCCGGCCCGTTAAAAAAAGCGCCAGTCGACCAGAAAATGAAACCCGTCGTCCTGCAAGTCATTATCCGGGGTGTCGATGTTCCGGAATGCGTACCCCCAATAGAGATTGGCCTGGAGATTGGGGCCGGGGTCCCACCGGATACCGATTCCGGCGCTGGAGAGGGATCTGGGGCCCTGCGTGTCCCGGTCGCTTTCCCACGACCACCCCCAATCGGTAAAGGGCGCCACATAAACCGTCCCGTCCGAGGGGCTTTGGCTGATGTTGGGAACGGAGAGCTGAAATACCGGGATCCGCCACTCCAGCGACAGGACGACGCCGTTGTCCCGGACAAACTGGTTTTCGCGGTATCCCCGCACGCTCGTTGCCCCGCCGACGGAAAATTTTTCCAGGGAGAGGAGCGGATCCTTGGAGAGCTGGACGTCGGTTTTGAAAATGAGATGGCTCCGGCGCAATTTCTCGATCCGCTTCGCCCACTGGAATTGTCCGAGCCATGAAACAAAACGGCCATCGGGTCGCTGATCATTCCGGGTGGCCCCGAACGCGTCGATCCCGATGCTGAACATGGACCGCGCGGCGACAATTTGATCGGACCCCCCATCGATCCACTCCTGGACCAACCGGAGGACGGACACATCGCTTTCGCCCCTGTCCGCCCCGGCGGAAAAAGAAAAGGGGCGGCCGGAGAGAAACGTCTCGCTGTGACGGCGTTCCGCCACTACCGAAACCGCGAATTCCCTCTCGGCCGTTTTGTAGAGCGGATGGCGGAGTTCAAGGCCGAACGTATCCGAGGCGCCCTCGATGTCGATTTCATCCAGCGGCGCTTCCACCACGACGGCATCGTTTTTTTCGTAATACACCTTCAACCGGGTATCGTAACGGGTGATCGGGACTTCGTACAAGGCTGAAAAATCGTCCAACCCTTCCGTCAGGCCGTATTCCAGGCGCAACCGGTCCCCCCATCCCGTCAGGTTCCGGTGGGCCGCGTATCCCATGAGGTGCTCGGCGCCCACGCTGGGCGGCTGGTCGTTTCCCAACCGCACCCCGAGAACATACGGACGCGCTTCTTCCACCTCTACGTTGAGCAGACTTTCTCCCGGCGCCAATCCGGGAACGAGCCGGACGGTGATTTTCTCGATGAGCGGGTCTCTGTCCATCAGCTGGACGGTTTTCTGAAGTCGGAAAATGTTCACCGGGGGCGCCGCGGCCCGCTCCAGACGGCTTTGGATATACCGCTTCCGGAGTTTTTGAAGGCCGGTGATATTCATCCCGGAAATCGTTCCCTCTATGATGCGATACGTGACGACGCCGTTTGTGACGGTCTGGTCGGGAAGGACCGCGCCGGAATTGATATACCCCGCGTCCACATAGAGCATCGTCAGCCGGTGCCGGAGTCTTTCGAGGTCCTCGAAAGACGCCTGCCGGCCTCTATACGGCGATGAAAGTTCCGATAATTGCTCGTCGGAAAATAGGGTGCTTCCCACGATCTTGATTTCCCGGATCCGCACCGTGGAGGCGGTCGGAAGCGAATCCTTTTTTTCCGGAGGCGGAGGCGGCGGCAGCGGCATGTCGAGAAGGGGGGAGGACTCCGGGGCGGCAAACGGCGATACTTTCTCTTGGAAATCCGGCAGATCGAGGATGTGGCGCCCCCGGTCGGCGGGTCCTCTCCCGGCCCCGGGTTCGCCCGGTCGGCCCGGCTGTGCCCAGACGGCAATGGGGAGAATCAACAACAAGACATGAAGGAAAACGGCCGTTGCGATCGGTCTTTTCGGTTTGGGTCGAGGCGGCATTCGCATATTCAATACCATTTCATCGGGGCCGATTCGGAGAATCGTTCGGTGGGACATTTGTGGACATATATCCCCCCGGCGTTTCGATCGTGCCCCCCTTTCCTTCCACGACCAAACTGCTGGAGGTCTCCGCCGTGCGGGTTTCGCACCGGTTTCTCAACATCGGCGCCACATCCAGAAAAGACTCCGGCAACACCGTCAGGCCGCCGCTGATGTCGACATCCGGGGCGTCGATCCGGACGTTTCCATCGATGCCCAACTCGGAGGAGGCTTCCACGACGCTGGCGATATCGGATATCATCTGCTTTGCCGAGATCATGATGTTGCCGCCGTCGCCGCCGTAGGCGTTGGCGATGATCTGGCTGCCTTCCAGGATGAGGAAATCCGGCCTTGTTATGGATATGTTGCCGCCGTCGCCGAAGCCGCTGCGGACCTCGGCGGTGACGGCGCCGTCGATGATCTGGAACATCCCGTGGTTGTCGATGTAGATGTTGCCGCCGTCCGCGACCCTGGCTTCGGTGGTGATGGCCGCCGAGCGGATATCGATGTCTTCCCCGGAGGTCACGTCGATCATCCCCGCGTCGCCGGTGCTGGAACTCCGGGCGGAGATGGCGGCGCGGCTTTCCATTTCCAGCCGGACCACGTCGATGTGGACGGTCCCCCCCGTTCCCGCGCCATCGCTCTGGGTGCTGACGGCGGCATCCTCCGACATCGTCATCGATGGGGCGTCCAGGCGGATGTCGCCGCCGTCGCCGCCGTCGGAGGCCCATGCGTAAACGCCGCTTTCGGTGATGCCCGTAACGTTCGGCCTTCCGGAACCGCTCATGGCGATTGTTTCTTCCGCTGAAATCGTGATGCCGCCGCCGTGTCCCGCGCTGTCCGATCCCGCCGAAACGGCCCCGCCGGTGCGAAGCTCGAGGCGGCCGACATCGATGGAGATGTTTCCGGCCCGGCCGTCGGGGAGGGTGTTGCCGTCCCAGGTTTCGTCGCCCAGGGTGTTGGCGTAGATCAACCCGGAGTCGAAGACCGCCAGCTCGGGGGCGACGATGGACAGGTTCCCGCCGTCCCCGCCGCTGTGGGTGGCGGTATAGATCCAACTGTTCTTGAGCCGGACCCCGGCCCCCGATACCCGCACGCTTTGGCTGGCCGTCACCGCGATGTCGCCGGAATCCCCGGCCCCGCGGGTGCTGACCGTTACAGTGCCGCCGGAGGTCAGCTCAAGCGTCCCCACGTCCACGGTCACGTCGCCCCCCCGGCCCGGGCCAAAGGTCTGGCCGTTGACCATGGCGTCCCGTGACACGCTCAGTTCGGGCGCCGTGATCCGCACGGTCCCGCCGTCCCCGGCGCCCTGGGTCTGGGCGTAGATCCCGTAAAAATCCCCGTAGGGCCCCCTGTCCCCGGTTTCCGACCCGGCGATCCGGATCCGCTCGGAGGCGTTGACGGTCACATCGCCCCCCCGGTCGTCGGCCGTGCTCAGTTGGCCGGCACTGGAGGAGACATAGCTCCGGTCCATCTCCAGCCGGTCCACCTCGATGAGGATGTCCCCCACGTCCCCGTCCCCGGCGGTCTCCGAGGAGATCACGCCGTCGTCCACGATCCGAAGGTCGGGGGCGTGGATGGCGATGTCCCCGGCGTCGCCGCTCCTTTCCTGGGCCAGGGCCATGGTGGACAGGCCGGCGGCTCCTGAAACGGTCGCGGCGTCCCGGACTTCCACGCGGATGTTCCCGGACCGGCCCGTTCCCTCGGTGGTGGCCGACACCAGGCTGTCCCCCGACACGGTCAGATCGCCGGCTCCGATGACGATGCCGCCGCCGGGCCCCCCGTCCGGGGCGCCCCGGGTCACGGTGGCGATCTCCGCGCCGCCCGAAATGTGCACCGCACCGCCGGATTCGATCCGGATGGCGCCGCCCGGGCCCGTCCCGTCCGAGCCGCTGACCACCCGGGCGCCCTCCCCCAGGGACGCCGACGGGGCCGAGAGGACGATGTCGCCGGACCCTCCGGAACCGGCCGACAGGGACCGGATGGTGGATGCGGACAGGTCCGCTGTATCGGCGGCGGAAATCCGGATGTCCCCGCCCCGGCCCTGCCGGGCATCGGTCGTGAGGGTCGAACCGGCGTCGATGGTCAGGGTTCCGGCCGTGATTCCGATGGCCCCGGCGTCCGATTCGCCGGAGGTATCGAGGCGGGCCCCCTGGGAAACGGTCAGATCATGGGCCGTGATGTCGATGGGGCCGCCGTCGCCGCCCGGTTCGTAGCCCACGCTCCGCAGAAGGCCGCCGGCCACGGACAGGGTATCGGCGTCGATGGCGATGAGGCCCCCCGCTCCGCCGCCGTAGGCCGAGGCGTCCAGGGCGCTGGCCTCGGTCCCGGCGCCGGACACGTCCACGGACCCGGCGCGGATCTCGATGGAACCCGAGGCCCCGGTCCCCAGGCCGGCCGACCGGATGGCCCCGCCGGACCGGACCGCCACGGACCCGGCCTCGATGCGCACGGACCCGGAATCGCCGGCGGTCTCCGGCGCCGACCCGGTCATCACAAACCCGTCGTCATTGACGGTCATCTCCCCCGAAATCCGGACATCGATGTCCCGGCCCGGCCCGTCGCCGGTGACGGCGGTTACGGACGAGCCCGGCCCCGTGACCTCCAGACGGCCGCCCCGGATGACGATCTCCCCCGAGGTCTGGCCCGGCGCGGTCACCTTCCCGCCCCCCGAGATCCGGACGCCGCCGGCGGGCGCGGTTCCCGGCGGCGAGGGGTCGGCGCCGGCGAGATCCACCGTCCCGGCGCCCGTCCCCACGAGATTCACCCGGCCCCCCTGGGCCCCCACCAGGCCGCCGTCGATCTCCACCTCTCCTCCGGCCAGGGTCACGGTTCGCCCTTCGGCCGGCAGGACGGTCCCCTCCACCGTGAGGCCGGCGGGGTTGTCCCCCAGAAACCCGAAGGCGGCCGGGGGCGCGGCGGTCATTGTGCTGCCGCCGGGGCTCCGGGCGCTGAACAGGCTGCCGTCGGACAGGACCAGATGGTCGGCCGTGGCCGCATGGAAGGAGCCGTCCACATCCACCACGGCGTTGGGGCCGAAAACGATGCCCCATGGGTTGATGAAATAAAAATCCGCGCCGGGAATGGCCGACCGGAGAAGGCCGTCGATCCACGAGCCGGTCCCGCCCGTCACGCGGCTGATGATGTGGTCCACTGAGTCCGGCCCCAGGAAGGTGGCGGTTTCACCGGTGTCCACGTTGAATGTCGAAAAGGAATGAAAGAGATTGCCGCCCGCCTGACGGCCGTATTCGGCCCGGATCCGGTAATCCGGCCCCTGGACCGACCCGGCCGATCCCAGGCTGCCGTCGGTGATGACTTCGGCGCCGGCATGATAATTGCTTAAAAAAGGAGAACCGATAATCAGCAGGGATGCCAGAACTGCGCATCCCATCCAGTCGATGAGATGAGACAGGACCTTCATGCAACCTCCTCATGGCCAATCATATCCGGGTTCAGGCAGCCTGAAAACGGGCGGGCTCTTTCCAATGTTCATACCCCACGATGAGGATAAAATCAATTACTTGACGAAACATTGATAAAAAATGGTTGAAAAGTATTTCAAACCCTTTTAAGAATCTATCTACTCGATGATCAAGTTTTTTGAATTGCCTACAACATATAGTGTTTTTAAGAATAAATAATAGCTACATATGGTGGTAAAATTTAAAAACTTGATCATCGAGTATCTATACATTCAGGGAAATCTCCATCGGAACCGGATCGAATCGAAAGCTGCTCTCATTCCCCGAATTAGGATGCTTTCAGGGGCGTGGGCATTAATCCTGATCAATCCAGGACCAGTGGTTTTGAACCGTCAACCATAAAGGGATGGCAGAATAATCAAAGAGGAGGGGTCGTCATGACAGCCGGAAAGTGCATTTCCATATCGTTTCAGGTCGTTGTAATGACCGTTTTGACCGTCGTCCTGTTGAACCCGGTGCCGGCCGGTGCTGCCTTTCTGAATTACGTCGAGAATCAGAATGACGGCTTTGGAATGGGCGGGGCCCAGGCGGCCGTCGCCAGTAATGATGGAAAGCATATCTACGTCGCCAGCCGGGATGATGACGCCGTGATGGTGTTCAGCCGGAATGCGACCACCGGCGCCTTGACGCACGTGGAGACGAAGGTGGATGGGGTGGACGGGGTGGACGGCTTGAATTATGCCTCCGGCATCGCCATCAGTCCGGATGACGCCCATGTTTATGTTACCGGGTTTGCCGACGATGCGGTGGCGGTGTTCAGCCGGAATACGAGCACGGGCGAGCTGTCTTTTTTAGAGCGACAGAAAGACGGATTCGGGGGGATCACAGGGCTGGACGGTCCGGGTGAAATCGCTGTGGGTCCAAATGGAGATTATGTTTATGTACTTGGAATGCATGACAATTCGCTTGTGGTGTTTGAACGTAATTTAACCAACGGCAGACTGGTATTCCAGAGCGATACGCTTGCATTGATGACGAATACTTTTTGTGAAGATATTCTTTTGAGGTTTTCAGAAGGCCCTAGAAATTTGGCTGTAACACCCGGTGGGAAAGTGTTGGTAGGATTTTTTGACTGCAACCGGGATAAAAGTACTTATGGGATTAATATTTTTGGGCAATTTATGCCTAGCATATCCGGGGGATTGGTTGCCAGGCTTGATGAGCAATTCATTTTAAAAGGAAACGAAGCCAGTGATATCGCCATAAGCCCCAATGGCCAATGGGTATATGTTGCAAGCAGCGGCACGCACAGCATTTTATGTTATGAGTATGATCCATCTCCAGATCTACCCAAAGAGTCACATTTGAGCTTAATCAAAGAGCAAACGATTCCGACCCTCGGATTGCAGAACGTCATTTCCCTATCGGTCAGCCCCAATGACGGAAGACTTTTTGCTGCCGGCACTGGAGAAGATACTGTTACGTCGTTTCAAATCAATACGACTGATGGGAGCATTGATGATATCAAAGTATTGCAAAACGGCGTTGGGAGCGTTGAAGGATTGACGAATGTGAATTATGTGCTGACCACATCGGATAATAGGCATGTTTATGCCACCTCTCCGACGGATGACGCCATGGTTGCCTTGGACAGCGGCATTCCTACGGGGAGCAGTTTCAGCTATATTGCAGGTTTTGGAAACGCCGGCGGAATCGAAGGATTGAACGGCGCCAATGCCGTTGCCGTGAGTCCCGATGGAAAACATGTGTATGCCACTGCTGAAAATGATAATGCTCTGGTGCTTTTGAGCCGAAACAGATTCACCGGGGCCATGACCCATCTGGAAACCTACGATGCATCCACCATTACCGGCTTGAACGGCGCCAGCGCGGTGACCGTGAGCCCGGATGGGAACAATGTCTACATGACCGGCACGACGGGTAACACCCTGGTGGTTTTTTCCAGGGACGACGGCACGGGGGCGCTGACTCTCCTGGAGACCCATGAAGATGGCCTTCTCGGTGTGGACGGTTTACGGCTGCCGGTCGCGGTCGCCGTCAGTCCGGACGGTGGCCATGTCTATGCCGCCGGCGCCTGGGATGATGCGATTGCCGTTTTTTCAAGAGATGCCGTGGACGGAAAGCTCACATTCATCGAACACCATGTGGACGGATTGTCCGGCGTGGACGGCCTGGATTATTCCAGCTCCGTGACCGTCAGCCCGGACAACCTAAATGTTTATGCCACCGGCCGTGTGGATAACGCCGTGGCGGTGTTTTCCCGGGATACAACCACCGGAGCGCTCACCTTTTCCCAAGTGTTGAAAGATGGAGCTGGCGGCGTTGACGGACTGGACGGCGCCGAGAGCGTGACGCTGAGCCCGGACGGGTTCCATGTCTATGTGGCGGGGGATGACGACAATGCCCTGGCCGTGTTCAGCAGGGATCCCGGAACCGGCAATCTGACATTCGTCGAGGTGGAAAAAGATGGCCAAACCGGCGTGGACGGCCTGTCCAGTGTCAGCCATGTGGCGGTGTCGCCGGACGGGCGGTTCGTCTATGCGGCCGGAAGGGGAGACAATTCCGTGGCCGTGTTCAGCCGGGATGCCGGCACGGGGGAACTGGCCTTTGTTGAAATCCGGGACGACGGTGTCGGCGGCGTGGACGGCCTTGGGGGCGTGAACGCCGTGGCCGTGGCGCCGGATAACGGTCATGTGTACACCGCCGCCGTGACCGACGATGCCGTGGCGGTCTTCGACACCGCGCCGACCATTACCGGTATCGGGACGGGCCTGGCGGATGATACATACGGCATCGGGGAGGCCATCGATATCACCCTCACTTTCTCTGAAGACGTGGCCCTGTCCGGGGGCAGCCTGACGGCGGGGCTCAACAGCGGCGCCGCCATCTCCATTCCCGCCTTTGCCGCAGACAACATCGCCACCGGGACCTACACCATCTCAGAGGGGGAATCGGCATCGGATCTGGACGTGACCTCCCTGTCCCTTACCGCCGGGGCCGTCCTGGAAGACGGGACCGGCAACAACGCCATCCTGACGGTTCCCACCGGCGCCTCCCTGGCCGACAACCACCAGATCGCCGTGGACGGCGCCGCCCCGTCCCTGCAATCCGTGACATCGGCCACCGCGGACGGCGCATACCGGGCCGGCAACGCCATCGATGTCACCCTGACCTTTGACGAACCGGTGACCCTGTCCGGCGGGAATCTCACCGTGACCCTGGACACCGGCGCAACCGTCGCCATCGCCCCGTTCGGGCCTTCGGTCACGGCTTCCGGGACCTACACCGTGGCGGCCGGGGAGGCCAGCACCGATCTGGACAGCGTATCGGTGGCGCTGGCCGCCGGGGCCGCCCTGACCGACGCCGGGGGCAACGACGCCGGCCTGACCATCCCGGACGGCCAGTCCCTGGCGGACGCCGGCGCCCTCATCGTCGATACGGCGGCGCCTCGGATCACTTCCATCGCCTCATCCACGGCCGACGGACTTTACGGCCCGGGATCGGCCATCGCCATCACGGTTTCCTTCTCGGAGCCCGTCACCCTGGCCGGCGGCACCCTGGATTTGACCCTGAACGCCGGGACCCAGGTCTCCATCCCGGCCTTCGGCCCCTCTGATTCAGTCGAGATATTCTATACGGTGGCGGCCGGGGAAAACAGCGCGGATCTGGATGTGACGGCCGTCGCCCTGAACGGCGGCACGGTCGTAGATGCGGCCGGAAACGGTGCGTCCGTGGCCCTGCCGGCTACGACCATCGCCGACGGGAGCAACATCGTGGTGGACACCACGCCCCCGGGCGCCCCGGTGCTGTCCGGCGCCACCCCCACCAACGACACGACGCCGGTCTGGACCTGGACCGCCGGCGGGGACGGGATCGGCGTGTTCCGGTACAAACTCGATGCCTCGGACCTGAGCACCGGGGCATCCATCACCGCCGACACCTTCTACATGCCCATCGGCACTCTGACGGGGACGCACACCCTCTACGTCCAGGAACGCGACGGGGCCGGGAACTGGTCCGCGTCCGGAAATTTTCAGATCCTCGTGGACATCACCGCCCCCTCGGCCCCGGTGGTGACCGGACCCTCCCGAACCAACGACACCACGCCCACCTGGACCTGGACCGCCGGTACCGGCGGGAACGGCACCTTCCGGTTCAAGCTGGACGACGGCAACCTGAGCAGCGGCGCGGTGGAAACCCCGGATCTTCAGTACACCCCGGCGGCGGCCCTTTCCCAGGGGTCCCACTGGCTCTATGTGCAGGAGCGAGACGATGCCGGAAACTGGTCCCCGTCCGCCGGGTTCGAGGTCATCGTGGACACCGATGTGCCGGGCGCGCCGGTGGTATCGGGCGCCACGCCCACCAACGATGCCACACCGACCTGGTCCTGGGTATCGGGGGGCGGCGGCATCGGCATGTACCGGTATAAGGTTGATGTCACCGACCTCACCACCGGCGCCACCGAGACCACGTCCACCACCCACACCCCGCCCACGGCCCTGACCGACGGCGCCCACACCCTCTACGTCCAGGAGCGCGACGAGGCGGGCAACTGGTCGGCCTCTGGCCGCTTCGTCATCACGGTGGACACGGCCCTGCCCGACGCCCCGGTCGTGGCCGGCGACAGCCCCACGCCGGACACCACCCCCACATGGACCTGGACCTCCGGGGGCGGCGGGATCGGAACCTACCGCTACAGCCTGGATGGTCAGCCGGAGGTGGAGACCCCATCGACCGGCTTCACCCCGGCCTCGGTGCTCTCCGAGGGGCCCCATACCCTGTCGGTGCGGGAGCTGGACGCGGCCGACAACTGGTCGGCCGTGGGCGAGAAAACCATCGAAGTGGACAGCGGTCTGCCCTGCTCGACGGCCTCGACCCCCCAGGCCGTGGACGACGCCACCGCCACCTTCACCGTGACCTACACCGCCGGCGACATATACGCCGGAGAGACCTGCGGGTCGGGCACCGGCTCGGGCCTGGACCGGGTGGAACTCTGGGTCAAGACCCCGTCCGCCGCCGGGTATGAACCGGCCCTGACCGACACCGGCGCCGGCATCGACGGGGCCTTCTCCTACACGGTGGATACAGACCAGCAGGGCGGCTACGCCTTCTACACCCGGGCCGTGGACCGGGCCGGCAACGCCGAGACCCAGTCGGCGCCCGACGCCGAGACCGTCTACGCCTCGGCCTTTTCCGGCTACGCCATCCTGTCCGTGGGCTCCATCTCCGGCCAGGAGGGCCTGGCCTCCCACACCCTGACGGCCAACACCGTGTACAAGCACCTGATCAACCGGAACTTCGGCCTCATGGGCGACCCGGCCGATCCCCTGGACCACATCAAATACTACAACCCCTACGACGAACCCCAGACCGGCGAGGACGAATACACCGGCGGCTACTGGCTGGCCATGCAGCAGGCCGTCACCGGGTGGGCCCTGGACCGGATGCGGGTCCTGCCCGGGCCCCTGTACCTGATTTTCATCGATCACGGGTCCCCGGACACCCTGTACCTGACCGGCACCGAGCACCTGCTGCCCCAGGAACTGGACGACTGGCTGTCCACCCTGGAGTCCGGCATGGCGGCGGCGGGCATCGACGAAGACATCGTCGTGATCCTGGGCACCTGCTTTTCCGGCTCCTTTATCGACGCCCTGTCGGGCCCGGGCCGGATCATCGTGACCAGCACCCCGGCCGATGAACCGTCTTACCGGGGCCCCCGGGACCCGGGCGGGGTCCGGGACGGGGAGTTTTTCATCACCGCGCTGTTCAACGGCCTGGGCCGGGGCCTGAATCTGGCCGAGAGTTTTGAAGGCGCCGTGGATCTCACCGAGGCCTTCACCGACAGCGGGTATCCCGAGACCCCGGCCCCGTACTTCGACACGGCCCGTCAGCATCCCATGCTCGACGACAACGGCGACGGGGTGGGGAGCAACCATTTGGCTTCGGGTGACGGGTCGGCCGCCGGGTGGATGTACCTGGGCCACGGGATCGGGGCCCCCGATCCCGTGACCGTGACCGGGGCCGGCGCTGTACCCGACGCGCCCCTGACCACGGCCGCCGAAGCCCTGCTTTGGGCCGAAGTGAGCGACCCGTCCCGGGCCGACAGCGTCTGGGTGGAAATCCGGGAGCCCGGTCTGACCCTGGAGGGCGGCGACGTCCAGCAGACCGTGGAACTGGTGGAGCGGCCCATGGCCCTGAACGCGGGGACGAACCGTTACGAGGTGTCCTATTACAATTTCACGACGCCGGGGACCTATACCCTCTATTTTTATGTCCGGGACACCGGGGGGCTCATCTCGCCCTTCCAGCGGGCCTTTGTCCACAAGAGCCTGGCCGGCAACGCCGCCCCCGACCCCTTCCACCTGACCTTGCCGGCCGACGGGGCCGAAGTGGCCGCCACCTTTGTGCTGGACTGGGACGACGCCTCGGACCCGGATGGCGATCCCATTACCTACACGGTGCGGATCGCCGCCGGCGACGACCCCGACTTTGCCGATCCCGTGGTCGAAATCGAGGGCCTGGAACGGAGCCTGTGCCGGATCGACCAGGCCGAATACGGCCTGGCCGACACCACGGACTATCTGTGGCAGGTCCTGGCCGTGGACGAATACGGGGCCCGGACCCCCAACCATCCGCCGGTCGCCGGCCAGCCCCATGGGACCTTTTCCACCAACTTCCAGAACCCGGTCCCGGCCTGGTTCGAGGGCCAAATCTACAACAGCGCCACCGGCCTGCCCGTCAGCGATGTGAGCGTGGAGATCGGCGGGGATGCAACGAGCACCGACGCCGGGGGATACGTGCTGGACGAGACGACCCCGGGGACCTATTCCCTCACCGTGACTGCCGACGGCTACGACCCGGTGACCCAGGAGGTGGACCTGCCGGCCGGGGACCTGACCTCCCGCAGCATCGGCCTGGATCCCGCCCAGGCCCCGGCCCCCGCATTCTCGCCGGCGCCGGGGACCTATGCCACGTTCCAGGACGTGACCCTGTCGTGCCCCACGGCCGGGGCCGCCATCCGATACACCACGGACGGATCGGATCCCACCGAGACCTCGCCCCGCTACACCGACCCCATCCCGTTGACAGCCACCACCACGATCAAAGCAAGGGCCTTTGCTGACGGCCTGGGGGCCAGCATCGTCATGACCGGGGTGTTCACCATCGAAGGCACGGTGGCCGCGCCCACGTTCGCTCCGGCCGGCGGCACCTTTGTGGAACCCGTGTCTGTCATCCTCTCCTGCGCCACGCCGGACACCACGATCCGTTACACCACCGACGGTTCCGATCCAACGGAGGCATCCCCGGCCTATTCGGCCCCCATCGCGGTGTCGGAGACCACCACCCTCCGGGCCCGGGCCTACAGCCCCCAGTCGCCGCCCAGCGAGGTCGCCGAAGCCGCCTTCACCATCCGGATTGTCGAAGAACTGCCGGCGCCGTCCTTTTCCCCCGAACCGGGCACCTACGTCACGGCCCAGACCGTGTCCATGACCTGCGGGATCTCCGATGCGGAAATCCGCTACACCATGGACGGGTCCGAGCCCACCGCCGGGTCGGCGCTCTACACAGGTCCGGTACCCCTGTCGGCCACCGCCACGGTCAAGGCCCGGGCCTTCAAGACCGGCTGGGAGCCCAGCGCCACGGAAACGGCCCTTTATACCATCACCGGCACGGTGGCGGCCCCGGTCTTTTCCATCGATCCGGGAACCTACCGATCGGCCCAGGAAGTGAACCTGACCTGCCCCACGGACGGCGCCGCCATCCATTACACCACCGACGGTTCCGATCCCACGGCCGACTCGCCCATCCTCTCGGCGCCCATCTCCGTGTCAACCACCACGGTCATCAAGGCCATGGCCCGGATGACCGGCTGGGCCGCCTCCGAAACCATCACGGGCCAGTACACCATCGTGGGCACGGTGGCCCCCCCGGCCTTCTCCCCCGAACCCGGAACCTTCACCGCGGCCCAGCAGGTCGCCATCACCTGCGCTACGGCCGGAGCGGTCATCCGGTACACCCTTGACGGCGCCGAGCCCACCGGGACATCACAGATCTACGTGGATCCCATCCCCATCACCCGGCCCACCACCGTAAAGGCCCGGGCCTTTCTGGTGGATTCGCTCCCCAGCACGGTGGTCTCGGGACACTTTGCCATCATCCAATCCGGCGACGTTAACGGCGACGGCGACGTGGACCTGGGCGATGCGGTCCTGGCATTGCAGATCGCGGCTGGAGTGACGCCCGCTGCGGCGGTTTATGCCGAGGCTGATGTGGATGGAGACGGGAAGATCGGGATGGGGGAGGCGTTATTCGCTTTTCAGACGGTCGCGGGGTTTCGATAGACGTTGCTGGTCTCGGGACGAAATGTCCTATCTTCGATCCTGGAAAACCCGATGTTTTCCAGGATCGAAGTTCGGTAACCCCAACGGGATGTGACTCCGTTGTCCTTCCGTAACCGGACAACCGCGAAGCTGAGGCTGAACTATGGGGGAACACTATGGCGATGCAGGCCCGTCTGGAGATGGGGCAAATCATAGGCCTTTTGTGGTGGGGTTCGCGGAAATAATTTAAAATCTATTCAAAGTGTAACCGTTTTGTAACCGCATATATGGTAAAAACTATTTGAGACGGATTGTTCTCTTGCTGAAGAGTGTCTCAGCCCCTGCTTTTTAATGCTTTCGTGGTGATGACGACCGTGGTCCATTCAGAATTAGGGTTTAATCCTAAAAATTATGTTTTTTTAAATACAACAATAAGGATGTGAACCGATGAAGACAAAAAAAAGACTCGGACAACCGTCTATTCTGAAACAAACCACAGGTTTTTTAACTGTTATCTGTCTTTCTTTGTATTTTACCTCAAGCCTTCACGCCGAAGGCTGGGTAAACCGGATCGGAGTGCCGTTCGGAGACCCTGGGATAGACAAAGAGATAATTCTCTCCACAGTCAATGCACTTGCCTGTGACAGCAACGGGAATCTTTATGCCGGCGGTTTTTTTTGGGATGCCGGAGGCTCCGGCGCGCCCGGTACGCCGCAAAACATTGCCAGGTGGAATGGGTCGGAATGGCAGGCACTGGGTACGGGAATGGATGATGCTGTCAATGCCCTTGCGGTGGACGGTAGCGGGAATCTGTATGCCGGGGGAAAGTTCACAACGGCCGGAGGCGTCCCAGCGAACAGGGTCGCCAGATGGGATGGATCGGCATGGAGCGCTCTGGGAAGCGGCATGGACGGGGAAGTGAGAGCTTTGACCTTTGACGGTAACGGCAACTTGTACGCAGGCGGCCATTTTATGACCGCCGGGGGTTTGAGCGCAAATCACATCGCCAGATGGGATGGATCGGCATGGAGCGCCCTGGGAAGCGGCACAAATGGTAATGTCCATGCCCTAGAGTGCGACATTCTGGGCCTTTATGCCGGTGGGCATTTTACGCAAGCCGGTGGCGTATCTGGTGTCAATAACATCGCCATATGGAACGGTTCGGCATGGGGTGCCCTGGGAACCGGAACAAACGGTGATGTCTTTGCCCTTGAGTGTGACGGATATGGCAATCTTTATGTGGGCGGAAATTTTACGAATGCCGGGGGCGTCGATGTTGGGAATATTGCTCAATGGAGTTTTTTTTCAGGTCCGCCGATTATTCTGGATCCGCATTGGAGCGCTTTGGGGCAGGGTATCGAGGCGGCAACTAACGGGCAAGTCAATGCCATTCAGTTTGGCAGTTCAGGCGTCCTTTTCGTGGGGGGATTTTTCAGAGGGGCGGGAAGCGTGGATGCCAATTATATCGTTCGATGGTATTGGAACACCATTCCCGGGTTCGATCCATGGGTGCCGGTCGGCGATGGAACGGACTATGTCGTCAACGCCCTTGCCTATGATGGCGGCGACAACATGTATGTCGGGGGTTGGTTTTGGGCCGCGGGCGGGAATCCATCTTTTCATATTGCACGGTACTCTTTTCAGACAAACAAACCCGCTGTCGGGTATGATGCGGATCATGTCATTCCCGCATCTGAAATCTCTCAGGCAACCGATGGTACCGGGAACATCACGGTTCTCTTTCGGATCAAGGATGAGGTCGCCCATGCCTGCACGCTCAGGTCTTTTGAATACAGCCCCGGTGAAGGGGCGTCATGGTTTGAGCCGGGCGATACTTCCGGCTCGTTGAGCACCGGATGGCGGGATAACGCCGGCAACGGATATATTCCCGCTGCTGACTGGACCGGTGGGATCTATTCCTTTACGTTCAATACGAAACATGCGGATGTTTCAGCAAACCTCGATAACATCGAACGATCAGATGTGAAGATACGATTTCAGGCACATGACGGTGTAAACGAGGGCCTTTTTGCGACAACGGAACCTTTCCCTATCGACAATAAGCCGCCGTCAAGCGGCTACGTTATCGTTGCCAACACAAACGGTGCGACCAATGACCCGACGCCGGATATGCAGTTGTTGTCCACGGGGGCTTCCGAGATGCGGTTTGCGCTGAGTCAGGCCGGTCTGGATACCGCCGCATGGATTCCATATGCGGAAAATCACAGTGAATTCGACATCAGCGCCGGCGGGGACGGGAGCAAACAGGTCTGGGTGCAATTCCGGGATTCGATGGGCAATGTACAGTTGGACCCGTCGGTTGATGATATTATGTATGATTCAACGCCGCCGAATTCCCCGGTATTCAATGAGCCCGCGGCGGCAGAGACCATCAATGATACAACCCCCACCTGGTCCTGGCGGTCCGGAGGCGACGGAGACAACGTTTATCGATACGAACTGAAGGACAGCGGCGGCGCCATTCTGAGTTCCGGCCAGACATCCGATGCGGTTTTCACCCCGTCATTTTCACTGGGACAGGGGGCTTATACGCTTGCCATCAAGGAAAGAGATAGGGTCGGAAACTGGTCGGACGCGACCTCAAGCCCGGCGTACATCATCGATTTGACTCCGCCGTCCTCCGTATCGATATCAGGGGCGCCCACCGGCACGGTCAACGTCACATCAGCCACATTCACGGTCTCCGGTGCGGATGTCAAATTTTACCGATACAATTTCAACAATTCCGTCTCTTATTCATCCGAAAGACCTGTCGGCGATTCCTTCTTTTTGACCGGCTTGCCGGACGGCCTCAACACCCTTTCCGTCATCGGCCGGGACGCCGCCGGGAACTGGCAGCAGGAAAACCAGGCCGCGACCGTGTCCTGGACCGTGGACACCGTGCCGCCCGTCATCACGGGCCTGTCGGATTCCGACACGCCCGCCAATGGAAAAACCTGGATCTGGTCGGCCACCGACGCCACCGGACCCGTCACATACCGCTTTTCCATCGACACAAGCAGCACAGGAATCCCCACCGGAGATTTCACCAACATCACCACCGCCACCCAGCCCGTCGGGGACGGCGCCTATTACCTTCACGTCCAGGCCCGGGATTCCGTCGGCAACGAAAGCCCCGTCGCCACCGTCCACGCCATACTGGACAACACCCCCCCGACCGTCTCCCCCATCCCCGACGACGGCACACCGACCCGGATCAAGGAATGGCACTGGACCGGAACCGATGCCCTGGACGACGCCCTGACCTTCCGCTATCGCATCGACCAGAGCGAATCAGGGGTTCCCAGCGGCGAGTATGCCCCGGTGACATCGGCCATCAAATCCGATGTGACCGGCATTTGGTACATCCACGTCCAGGCCCGTGACCGGGCCGGAAACGAAAGCGCCGTGATCACCGCCCGGGCCGTTCTGGACAACGCCCCGCCCGTGATCACCGGCCTGTTCAGCGACACCACCCCGAGGCGCACTCAGACCTGGACCTGGGGCGCCCTGGGTGAAGCCCGGTTCCGTTTCAAGATCGATCAGGACCCCTTCGACATCCCCTCCGGGGATTTCACGGACATCACCACCGCCACTACACCAACGGGGGCCGATGGCGCGTGGTACCTCCATGTGCAGGCCCGGGATCCCCTGGGCAACACCAGCGAGGTGCTCACCGTCTATGTGATCCTGGACAACATCCCGCCCGACGCACCTTCGGTCTGGGGCGTTCCCCTCACCGCCGATACGACACCCGTCTGGAACTGGGAGCCCACTTCGGAGGCGGGCATCGAGGCGTTCCGGTTCCGGCTGGACAACGCCGACCTGACCTCCGGGGCTCAGGAAACCAGCGGCCGGACCTTCACGCCGCCCGCGGCACTGACCGACGGCGTCCACACCCTGTACGTTCAGCAACAGGACGCGGCCGGCAACTGGTCCGCCTCCGGCTCGGCCAACATCGTGGTGGACACCACCGCCGGCCCGCCCCCGGCCGTCCAGGGCCCTGAATTGAGCGCAAAGACTCAGTGCGCCTTTTCGTGGTCCTCGGCAGGCGGTAGCGGGCAGTTCCGTTACAACCTGGACAACGGGGCCTGGTCCACGGATACCGGCCAGTTGACCGTGACCCTGTCCGTTCCGGAACGAACCCACCTGTTCTGCGTCCAGGAGATGGACGCCGTGGGCAACCCGTCCGCGGCCGGATGCCTGGAAGTGGAGGTGGACACGGGAGCGCCCTGCTCGCTGGCGGCCCCCCCGGCCTATGTGGACGTTCGGAACACGACCTTCGATTTGAACTACACCTTCGGCGAAGTCTACGACGGCGAAACCTGCCTGCTCAGGGAAGATGAGACCGGCCTGTCCGGCAGCGGCCTGGACCGGGTGGAGCTGTGGGTACGCGGCCCCGATGACACCGCGTTCACCCTGGCGGCCACGGACGCTTCCGGCAGCATCGACGGCCGGTTTTCATATACGGCGCCGCCGGCGGCCGAGGGGACCTACACCTTCTTCACCCAGGCCCATGACCGGGCCGGGAACCCCGAGCACGTGGCGTTTCCGCCGAACGGCGATTACCTGAAACAGACCATATACAGTTCGGATTTCGCGGGATACGCGATTCTCTCCGTGGGCTCCATCTCCGGCCAGGAGGGTCTGGCCTCCCACACCCTGACGGCCAACAACGTCTACAAACACCTGATCAACCAGAACTTCGGCGTGATGGGCGACCCGGCCGATCCCCTGGACCACATCAAATACTACAACCCCTACGACGAACCCCAGACCGGCGAGGACGAATACACCGGCGGCTACTGGCTGGCCATGCAGCAGGCCGTCACCGGGTGGGCCCTGGACCGGATGCGGGTCCTGCCCGGGCCCCTGTACCTGATTTTCATCGATCACGGGTCCCCGGACACCCTGTACCTGACCGGCACCGAGCACCTGCTGCCCCAGGAACTGGACGACTGGCTGTCCACCCTGGAGTCCGGCATGGCGGCGGCGGGCATCGACGAAGACATCGTCGTGATCCTGGGCACCTGCTTTTCCGGCTCCTTTATCGACGCCCTGTCGGGCCCGGGCCGGATCATCGTGACCAGCACCCCGGCCGATGAACCCTCCTACCGGGGTCCCAAGGACCCGGGCGGGGTCCGGGACGGGGAATTCTTCATCACCGCCCTGTTCAACGGCCTGGGCCGGGGCCTGGATCTGGCCCAGAGTTTCGAGGGGGCGGTGGATCTCACCGAGACCTTCACCGACAGCGGGTATCCCGAGACCCCGGCCCCGTATTTCGATACGGCCCGGCAACACCCCATGCTCGACGACAACGGCGACGGGGTGGGAAGCAACCGATTGACTTCGGGCGACGGGGCGGCCGCCGAGTGGATGTATCTAGGCTATGGGGCCGACGGGGTTGAACCGGTGACCGTGACCGGGGCCGGATCGGAGCCCGACGTTCCGCTGACATCGGAAGCCGAAGCACTGCTCTGGGCCGAAGTGAACGACCCGTCCCGGGCCGACAGCGTCTGGGTGGAGATCCGGGAGCCGGGCCTCACCCTGGAAGGCGGCGACGCCCAGCAAACCGTGGAACTGGTGGAGCGGCCCATGGCCCTGAACGCGGGTGCGAACCGGTATGAGGTGAACTATTACAATTTCACGACGCCGGGGACCTATACCCTCTATTTTTATGTCCGGGACACCCAGGGACTCATCTCGCCCTTCCAGCGGGCCTTTGTCTACAAGAGCCTGGCCGGCAACGTCGCCCCCGACCCCTTCCAACTGACCCTGCCGGCGGACGGTGCCGAAGTGGCCGCCGTCTTTGTGCTGGATTGGGACGATGCCTCGGATCCGGATGGAGATCGCATTACCTACACGGTGCGGATCGCCGCCGGCGATGACCCCGGCTTTGCCGCTCCCGTGGTTGAAATTGAGGGACTGGAACGGAGCCTGTGCCGGATCGATCAGGCCGAATATGGCCTGGCCGACACCACGGACTATCTGTGGCAGGTCCTGGCCGTGGACGAATACGGGGCCCGGACCCCCAACCATCCGCCGGTCGCCGGCCAGCCCCATGGGACCTTTTCCACCAACTTCCAGAACCCGGTCCCGGCCTGGTTCGAGGGCCATGTTTACAACACCGCCACCGGCCAGCCCATCGGCAATGTGAGCGTGGAGATCGGCGGCGACGCCTCCGATACCGATACCGGCGGCTATTTCCTGGACGAGGTAACGCCGGGCACTTATTCCCTGACCGTGACGGCCGACGGGTATCAACCGGCCAGCCAGGATGTGAATCTACCGGCCGGGGAGCTGACCTCCCGCAGCATCGGCCTCAATATCATCATCCAGCCCGGCGACGTGAACGGCGACGGCGAGGCGGACCTGGATGACGCGGTTCTGGCCCTGCAAGTCACGGCCGGAGTGACGCCCGCGGCGGCGGTTTATGCCGAGGCTGATGTGGACGGGGACGGGAAGATCGGGATGGGGGAGGCGTTATTCGCTATGCAGGCGGTCGCTGGCTTGCGATAGGAACTGCCAATTTCACAGCATGTAAAAAGGACGGTTTGAAATAGAGACGCGAACATAATCTGCGGTACACCTGCGCCGGCCTATTGATTCAGGCTGGAGAAACGCTGCTCTATGTCCCGGGGATCAGTTCGAACTTTTTAGGCGAATTTCGAAGCTGATGCAAACCGCCATTCCAAGGCCTAAAAAAACAAGAAGCGCCTTTATAAGGGAGGTCGTACCGGCAGGCAGGCTCGTCGAGCCGGAACAAATCGGGAAGTTGGTCAGTTATTTGGCGAATATGAAAGGTTCGTTTCACACCAGCACTCTTATTGCATTTTGAAGCGGTTGGCCGCCAGGCCCCATGAGACCCGGCCGCAAAAAGACGAAAACCGTGAAACGCCCGATATTGTTCGAACAGACTCAAAGCCATCATGGTGTTGAAATTCCAATGGGCGATCAGCCCGTCGGTATAGGCATGATGATGACATAGCCGCTCCCGGACCTGCGATAAACAGATGTGGCGAGCGATAGAGGGTTTCCGGGGCCGGCAGAACATCCTCAAAGTCCAGATCGTCGGCAATGAGGCCTTCCGGTTTCAATTCCGCATAGTACTCCCTTCGATTCCTATCATCCATGAGATCTGTCATGAGCGGCGGCGGCAGCAAGGGTTGTCCAAACTGTCCCAGACGTGCTGAATTAGAAAAAATCCCCGCGGTTCAGATCGGTCTGCCTTTCCGTGACGCCTCCATTTTCTGTGGGTTGATGCAGTGTTGAAAATGCACCATCCAGCGTGGCCTGTTATGCCCGTCTGCGGGAATCCTTTACCAAATGTTTGTCAGGGAAATGTTAATATTTTGTTATGGTTTTGTGAGCAGGATTTCAGGAACGCGACCGGTTATAATGCTTTAGTATCATCAATGACATCTTGTCATTGTTACGAAAACATTGACTTTTCAAACCATTTCCTATAAGGAAACGAGACCGGTTGCGTATGGATTAGTGGTGGATTCATCCAGTGGAACCTAAAGCAGGACAACACCCGTGAACGTCTTCGACTTCCGAAACCAGTTGGTCAGGGATTACGCAGATTACATCCGCGGCTTTATCCGCATCGAGGATGAGCGGATCGCGGAATCGGTCGAGGCGGAATTGACGGGCGCGCTCCTGTGGCCCGAGCCGCTGATCCAGTTGAACCCGTCTTTTGAAATGGGGGAATCGGTGGAGGACTCGGTATCGGAAGGCGTTCTCCACGGGGAGTGTTCCCGGCTCTTCCGGGCCGGTAAATCGTCAGGGGCGGGCCGGCCCATCCGCCTTTACCGGCACCAGGCCGAAGCGGTCCGGACGGCCCATGCCGGCCGAAATTACGTTCTGACCACCGGTACGGGGTCCGGAAAAAGCCTCGCCTACATCATCCCCATCGTGGATCACGTCCTCAAGACCGGCGGCGGCAAGGGCATCCGGGCCATCATCGTCTATCCCATGAATGCGCTAGCCAACAGCCAGTTCGGCGAGCTGGAAAAGTTCCTCTGCGACGGCTACCCCGGCGGCAACGGGCCGGCGACCTTCCAGAAGTACACCGGCCAGGAGTCCGACGAGCAAAAAGAGGCCATCGTGGCCCGTCCGCCGGACATCCTGCTGACCAATTACGTCATGCTGGAGCTGATCCTCACCCGGCCCCGGTTTCTGGCGGTCTATGAATTCGGTCCCCAGGCCATCGTCTACCACGAGGGGTCCCGGTATCAGATTCACAAGGCCATCCTGCCGCCCTTCGAGGGCGAGGACCCGCCCCTGTTCGGGACCAAGCTATGCGAGGCGTGCGGATATCTGCATCCGCTGGGCGAAACCGACGTAGTGGACCTGTGCGAGCGGTGCGGGGCATCCCTGGGGGCGGCCATATCCGGGATGTTCCGTCTCCAGAACGTCTCCACCCGACGGCGGGAAAAGATCAGCGCCGACGAGGAGGACCGGCTCCGGATGGGCTACGAGATCAAGACGGGGTTCCGGTTTCCGGAGCGGGACGGCAAGCCGTCGTACCGGACGGCGACGGCCCGGCGGAACGGAGCCGAAGTGGCCACGTTTTTTTACGGCAACGCCGCGACCCTGTGGCGGATCAATTTCGGGTGGACCCGCCGGAAGCGGGGCGAACAGGGGTTTTTGCTGGACATGGAGCGGGGCTACTGGGGCAAGAGGCCGGAGGGCGACCCGCCCGACAACGAGGATGGCCTGTCGCCCCTGGTGGCCCGGGTCATCCCCTTTGTGGAGGACCGGCGCAATTGCCTGATCTTTCAGCCGGAGGCGATCCTGGAGGACCACCAGATGGCGTCGTTGCAATCGGCTTTGAAAAACGCGGTTCAGGTCCGGTTTCAACTGGAGGAGAACGAACTGGCGGCGGAACCGCTGCCGGGTTTCATGGATCGCCGGATGATCCTGTTTTACGAATCGGCCGAAGGGGGCGCGGGGGTGCTGCGGCGGT
>CAYSLC010000056.1:0-26297 GCA_964431545.1 uncultured Desulfobacteraceae bacterium
GAAATGAGTTGATTGATGGAGACGCCTTCCGCCTTTGCGATGTCTCGTATGTGGCGGTGGATCGATTCCGGCAATCGTAAGCTCAATGCTCCCATCCTATCTCCTCCAGCAAACGTCTCGGAGAAATGATTTTGACGCCAAACTGTTCGGCACCTTTGAAATCCTTGACGTTGAAAGTGGTTATGTTTTTGACCTGCGACGCAACAGCCAGTTCGAGAACATGATTGGCATTCAAGCAAGCAATGTCCGTTTGGGTTGACACCGCCTTTATGGACCTGTATGTTTTGAAGACACACAAGAAGAAAGGAGGCGCCGATGCCCCAACCAGCCATTGAAAACAACAGCCGGATGTCCCTGCGGATTCCAGCCGAAGAAAAAGCCTTGATCATGCGGGCGGTGGCCCTGAAGCGAACCAGCCTGACCGACTTTGTTATTCGAACATCGGTTGAAGCCGCGCGGGAGGTCATCGAACAATCCGAGCGGATTGCTCTCAGCGAACGCGACACCCTGCACGTGCTCGACCTTTTGGAAAACCCCCCGCCTCCGAATACAAAATTGATGGAAGCGGCGAAAGGACTCCCTGAATTCCCGTGACGGTTCCCTTCTGGCATGAAGAACCGATCTCAAAGAAGTATGATCGGCGGGCCTTCGATTGCGGCGATGATGAATTGAATACGTTCCTGCACAGGTATGCGCGGAAGAGCCATGCCTTGGGTGGGGCGAAGACCTTTCTGGCGATCGACGCCATCGATGGAAAGACGATTCTCGGGTTTTACAGCCTTGCCCCCGCATCCGTGGCTTATGACCGAACCCCCGTGCTGATCAAACGCGGGCTCGCCCGCCACGAAGTCCCGATGTTCAGATTGGCGAGATTGGCAGTGGATTGTTCGATACAAGGGCAGGGGCTCGGCGGCCAGCTTCTCCTCGCGGCGGGCCGACGCTGCCTCCGCGTCGCATCCCAGGCCGGAGGCGTGGCCCTGCTTATCGATGCCAAAGACGAGCGGATCGCTCGATGGTATGCCGGCTACGGCGCCGTCCCGCTGCTGGACGCGCCACTTTCCCTGGTCTTACCCCTCAAGACCATCCACACCGCTCTGGTTGCCGCCGGCAAGCTCTGATCACTCCGCCACCCGCCACGCCTCCCGCACCACCCAGAAGATCACCCCGGAACAGACGACCAGGGCCGCCAGGAAGACGGCCAAGGGAGAGTACTGGCCGGTGACCGCGAGGTCCGACGGGGTGTAGTAGGGGCTGAGGTAGGCGGCGCGGACCAGGTCCCGCATGACGACCATGAGGAGGACCAGGGCCAGGGTGGCCCCGGCCGTGAGCCGGACCTTCCGGTGGATCCCCAAAAGGAGAACCGCCACCACCAGGGCCAGGGCGACCAGGAAAAGGCCCGTGTGGACCGGGCTCTTTCCCATGAAGAGCAGCATGATCTCCCTTGGCAGGCTCATCTGGAACCAGAACCCGATGACGATCTGGAGCAGGGTGGCGTGGGTGAACCAGCGCATCCCCTGGTCGATGTGCTCCCTTGCGTCGGGGGTCCCTCTGTTCTCCCGAAGGGTCCAGACCAGGGCGATGAAGAGGCCGCCCACGGCGACCGATGCGGTCATGAAGTGGAGGTACCGGGGGATCAGGGTCGGATCCGAGAGGTTGAGGATCGTCCCCTGGGGGTTTTCGAAGTACCGGATCCACGCCTCGGGCCGGAGCATCAGGGTCATGTTGTTGGTGAAGAAGAAGGCGATGGCCAGCAGGAGGACCACCGTGACCCCCAGAAGCGGAACGCTCTTGTCCATGAGGACGTCGTACTTGAACTTGTAGAGGTAGGCCCCGTAGTAGGCGAGGATGAGGATCCCGATCACCGAGAGCCAGTAGACCGCCATGAGCTGGGAGCTGACGTAGATGAACTGCCCGTAGAGGGCCTGGAGAAAGAGCAGCGGGGCCACCCCGAAGTTGACCGCCAGGGCGATGATGATGGTCAGCCGGCCGGAGAGGTCCCGCCGGACCGGCTCGGAGGATGGATTCCCCTTGATGTGGCCGGCCAGGGCGATGATCCCGCCCCCCACCATGGCGTTCATGAAGAGCAGGTGGACCGTGAAGGTGGCGATGAGAAGGATCTGGAACCAGCCCCAGGGGACCGGGATGGCGTCGGCCGTGGGGATCAGATCCGCTGGGTTCATGGTCGATATCTCCTTATTTTTTTATGGGTTGGGGTCGGGCGGCCGCCCCGTTACGGTCCGTCCCCCTGTTCCGGGCCCGTCTCCAGTGGACGCCGGGCCAGATCCCCGATCCGGTATGGGGCGAACCGGCCCTCCTCGAAAACCTCGATGATCTCGTTATCATCGACGAGCCGCCGGAGCAAGGGAAAGATCGACTCGTCGGCGACCGGGACGGCGGCCCAGGCGGCCAGGCCCCGGAGGGCCGGGTCCTCCGATTCCAGGAACGGGGCCAGCGGGGCCGCGGCGTTCCGGGCCAGGTCCGGGCGGGCACGAGCCAGGCGCCCCACCCCCCAGAGGGAGCCCCGCTGGAGCACGGGGTGCTCCAGGAAGTTGCCCTCCTCCCTGATATAAGAGATCAGGATGTCGGCGAACTCCCCGGCCAGCCGCCCGCTCCGGGCCGTGATCTCCCCCATGGCCTCGGGGGAGCCCCAGCCGATCCCGCCGGACTCGTCGTTGAGGTTCCACATGAGCCGGCGCAGGACCACCCGGGCCGATTCGAGGTCCGTTTCGGCCAGATCGGCCACCACCCGGCCCATGGCCTCGACCGCCCGCCACTTGAGAACCGGGTCCCCGGCGTGGAAGAAGGAGAAGAGCGGGTTGACGGCCCGGCGGGCCGGGACCGTCCGGATCTCCCGGAGGGCGGCGTCCATGTCGTCGCCCAGAAGCAGGTCCCGGAACCGCCGCTTCAGGGCCCGGCCCCCGGTTCGATCCGTTGGATCCGTTCGATCCCCGGTCAAGGCGTGCTCCCGTGTCCCGCCGGTATGGTGGAATGGGAACACATCAGAAGGTGAGGATCTCGTACCCCAGCTCGTCCCGGAACCGGGCCATGCTCGGGTGGCCGGACATCTCGGCCAAGAGGGGGAGGTCCTGGGCCTCGGCGTCCTTTGCGGTGCCCATCTTGGTGGCGCAGGCCTTGCAGACCCCGGCCACCAGCCCCTTCTCCTTGACCTTGACCCAGAGCTGGTTCATGGGGTTCTCCTTCCGGTCCAGGTCCGGGATCAGCTTGGTGGCCGACCCCTCCACCACGATCCGGGCCTCGTCCCCCCGCCCGTCCATGTCAAGGGTGTTGAGCAGGACGTGGATGAAGCACATGGGGTCGCCGTTGAAGACGAACATGGCGGTTTTTTTCATGTCGAGCGATCTCCTCCTTTCGATCGATGATCCGGCCGGTCACCCCTTGATCGCCTTGCCGATGGTCCGGCCCAGGGCCTCGCACTTCTCGATCCCGTCGGCCTGGGGCACGTACTGGATCTTGAGGCCGTCGTCGATCATGGCGAGTTTCATGTCCGAGAGGATCCCGTGGATCAGTTTCACCGACTCGCCGCTCCACCCGTAGGAGCCGAAGGCGGCGCCGAACTTGTTCTTCGGTTTCAATCCCTTCATGTAGGTGAGGAAGTCGCTCACCGTGGGGTAGAGGCCGTTGTTGAGGGTGGGGGAGCCCACCACCACGGCCCTGGCGTCGAGGACCTCGGTCATGATGTCGCTTCGGTGCCACTCCCGAAGCTTCATGGGTTTGGCCTTGGCCCCGGCCTCGTGGACCCCGGCGGCGATCGCCTCGGCCATCAACTGGGTGCTGTGCCACATGGTGTCGTAGACGATCACCGCCAGGTCTTTCGTCTCCTCCTGCTTGGCCCACTTGACGTAGGCCTCGATGATCTTCATGGGGTCCTTGCGCCAGATGATCCCGTGGTCGGGGCAGATCATCTTGAAGGTCAGGCCCATCTCCGTCACCTGGTCCACCAGCTTGGTGATCAGGGGCGCGTAGAGGAGCAGGATGTTGGCGAAGTACTTCTGGGCGTGTTCCATGATCGCCTCCCCCACCTCGTCGTCGAACTTCTCCTGGCCCGCGTAGTGCTGGCCGAAGGCGTCGGAGGAGAAGAGGATCTGGTCCTCCTTGGCGTAGGTGACCATGCTGTCGGGCCAGTGGAGCATCCGGGTCTCCAGGAACGCGAGGGTCCGTTTGCCCAGGCTCACCTCGTCGCCGCTGCCCACCGGCTGGTAGTTCCACTTCTGGGGAAAGTGAAGGGAATGGTTTTTGTGGCCCATCTTGGAGGTGTACAGCGGCTTGTCCTCGCCGATCCGGTGCATCACCCGGGGCAGGCCGCCGGAGTGGTCCAGCTCCGTGTGATTGCTGACCACCAGGTCGATCTTCTTGGGATCGATGATCCGTGCGATGTTCTCGATGAGGTGGTCCGAAAACTCCTCTTTTACGGTGTCGATGAGGGCGACCTTCTCGTCGAGGATGAGATAGGCGTTGTAGGTGGTGCCCCTGTGGGTGGAGTAGCCGTGGAAATCCCGGATATTCCAATCGATCACGCCGACGTCGTAGATTCCTTCCGCAATCTCAACCGGTTTCATGTTCCTTCCTCAATCAGTGGGGGGATCAAAAGATCGATGCCCTTTCTCCCGGAAGCGGTTCCTCCGGGGGCCAAGGGCATCGGTGTCGTCGAACGGCCCGGATGTCGCTGCCGCTCCGGTCTACTCCTTCTCAAAGTCCTCCTTGCCGGCGCCGCAGACCGGGCAGGTCCAGTCGTCCGGGAGATCTTCGAACTTGGTGCCGGGGTCGACGCCGTTGTCGGGGTCTCCCTGTTCGGGGTCGTAGACATAGCCGCATACCGTACAGACATATCGATCCATCGTTCTTCCTCCTTCTCCATTGCAAGTGGTTTCGTATTGGCGGAACCGGGGGAGCGCCCCCGGCGCGGACCTCACGCCTTTGCCGCGAGGCTCTCCACCAGCCCCTTGACCTTCCCCTCGATCTCGTCCCGGACCTCCCGCATGAAGCCGATATCCTTTTCGGCCGGATCGGGGAGATCCCAGTCGACGACCTCGGCGCCGGGCACCTGGGGACATGCCTCGCCGCACCCCATGGTCACGATCCGGTCCGGTGCGACCCCCTCCATGGCGGCGTCGATGGAGCGGGGGATCCGGAACCCCATGTCGATCCCCTTCTCCGCCATCACCTCCTCCATGGCCGGATTGATCTTCTCGGCCGGCTCGCTGCCGCCGCACAGGGGCTCGATGCGGTCTCCGGCCATGAATCCGGCGAAGGCCGCGGCCATCTGGCTCCGGCAGGCGTTCTCCCGGCAGGCGAAGAGGACCTTCTTCCGGTTGAGCAGCGGGGTGAGCAGGTCGGCGGCCGCCTCTCCGACCTCCTCGGCCACCGTGGGATGCTTCTCCATGTCGCCGGGGTGCTCGATGCGGTTGTAGGTGAGGCCGCCGTCATAGCGGGCGGAAACGGCGTCGAAGAAGTACCGGGCGGTGAGGTGGAGCCCCTCGAAGAGGTTTTTGCCTTTTGTGGCCCCCACGGAGAGCAGGAACCCCCGCCGGCTCTTGTGGCCGGGGTCGGTGAGTTTCAGCTTGTACCGCCGGGCCCAGAGGGTCTGGCTCCGGTCGATGAGCGCCTTGAGCTGGGCCGTGCAGTTGTAGAAGAAGACCGGGGTGGCCGCCAGGATCACATCGGCTTGGCGCAGGAGGGGGTAGACCTCCTTCATGTCGTCGTCGATGGGGCAGAACCCCTTCTTCTCGCAGACGATGTACTCCTTGCACGGAAGGATGTTCATCCGGTCCACCGCCACGGTCCGGGTGACGGCCCCCAGCTCCTCGGCCGCCGACAGGAAGGTCGAGAGCAGATAGTTGGTGTTTCCCTTTTTGCGGGGGCTTCCCTGGAGTCCGAGTACCAGCATGGGCGGTCCTCCCTCAGCCGTCGGGCTTCTGTGGGGTTATCGTTGGTGGCACCGGGAACAGGTGACCGGGCCGGTGGCGGCGCCCTCCCGCCGTTTTTCGCGGTGGCAGGAGATGCACAGCTCATTCATCACCTGCCGCTCCTTCAAAGCGCCCTTCTCTATTTCGGCTGCGATGGCGTCCGGCTCCTGGGGAAACAGGGAGTGGCAGCGGTCGCAGTCCTCGAGGGTCTCCTGGTGCGAGCGGTGGGGAAAGGGGACCTTCCCCCGGGACCCGCCCTCCAGGACCATATCCGCGGCCCCCTTATCCTGTGCATCCGTTTTCTTCTCCCCGGCCGACGGAGAGACCATCACGATACAGATTCCGATCAGGGCGACGGCCAAGAACAGCATGCGTGGCATCGAAGGAGATCTCCTTTTCTCTCGTGGATTAGTAAGCTTCATCGTAAGCCAGGTCCTCCCGGGTGACCTTGTCCTTGAATAGATTGTACGCCCAGATCTGGTATGCGATGACGATGGGCACAAAGACGGCCGCCACAATGAGCATGATCAGGTGGCGGCGGCGAACTGTAGTCGCGACAGAAAAAGGGGATCCATGAGCATCTCCTTCCGGCGTGGACGAGGATGGGCGTCGAAGCGGCCGGGGGGCCCGTCGTCCGATACGGGACCGAAGGCCCCCCGGCGGTGTATGGACCTCCGGGCTGCCGCGGAGGTCCTCAATCGGTCATGCTATCGATCCGAGGTGTCCGCGGCTCCGGCGTCGAAGCTGCACTGGGTGAAATCGATCGGCTTGCCGCAGGAGCCGCAGGTGTGGGGCTTGTCGAACTCGTCGGAAAAGATCTCCTTTTCGGCGCCGCACTCGGGGCACTTGCAGGTGAAGGCCGACAGGTTGCGGGTCGTTTCGAAACCGGGGCAGTGTTGGGGCGTGGTTGCGTTCTGTGGAGCCATAGGGGTACCTCCTCTTCTTCATTGGGGTTGATTGAATTTCCGAATGAGACCGCGGGGGTCATCCGCCCAGCTTCCGGGCGATCTCCCGACCGTAATCCTGGGCCATCTTGATCCCGCCGCCCAGGGAACTCGACTTGAGGCGGAGGGGGCCGTTGACCATCTCCATGTTGAAGATGTTCTTCATGGTGTTGTAGATCCGCTCCGGTGCCTCTCCGCTCCACCCGTAGGCGCCGAAGGCGCCTCCGATCTTTCCGTCCAGCTTTGCCTTCTCTCCCATGAACAGCAGCGTCTTCATCTTCTGCATCATGTCGCCATGGTAGGTGGCGGAACCGAGGACGACGGCTTCATACCCCCGAAGATCGGCCTCGCTCTTGATCTCGTCGACCCCGGCCACGTCGGCCTCCACCCCGGAAAGGCGGAGGCCTTCGGCGATGAGTTCACCGATCTTCCGGGACTCGCCGGTACGGCTGGCATACACGACAAGCGCCTTGGGCATCTCCCGTCTCCTTTATCCGATTCGCTTATCGACGCCTTCCACCTGGCAGTCCGGGGTGTAGCAGGTGTTGTCGAGGAATTCGCACTTCTCCTTGCAGGACGGACAGGTATCGGGCGGCTGGTCCTTTTCCATGGTGTAGCCGCAATTGCTGCATTTCCAACTTGGCATGGTATCACCTCCTCGTGCCGAATTTCCCAAACAAGACGCTAGGACTTCCACATGCCGTGCTTGTTGCAGTATTCCCGCGCCGTGATCTGGGATGCATCGATCTTGAACGTCGCCTCGGGGGCCTCCCCGGGATTGAGGAACTGCCGGTAGGCCTTGCCGTCGGCGACCACTTCGATCCATTCGATGTAGTGGTCGTCCTCCATGGGGTGGGGATTCGATCCCACGGCCACCTTGACGCCGTCGGCGGTCTTTTCGATCACCGGGACGTGCTTCTCCTTGGCCGCGTCCACGGTGTTCTCGGTCATCAGCTTCATGTTCTCCCCGCAGCAGACCAGATCTCCGGCGCCGCCATGGAGCACCTCCACGATATTTCCACATGCTTCGCACTTGTACACCTGAAGTTTCTCGGCCATCTCTCCTCCTCTTGCGTGTGTCGGTTGTCCGTTCGGGATCGGGTCTCCGCCCGGGAAGTTCGCTCCCCGTCGGCGGCGGGACCCCCGATCCGCTCTCCATCCGAATCGTTCCAAAGGTCAAATAATAGGCGATTTTCCCAAAATTTGCAATCAATAACCGCCGGGCGCACGCCCGGCGCGGCCTGAGCCGGGGTCCGCGGGAAGCCGGCTCCCCCCGGCCGCCGAATGGCCCGGCCGGGGAAGGGCGACGGCTATGCGTTTCCGGCCGGGGCCCCCTGGCAGGCGGGGCAGATGCCGAAGAAATCGAGCCGCTGATTGACGATCTCGTATCCCGTCCGCCGGGCAAGCTCCCGGGAGAGATCTTCGGCCGTGGTGATATCGGGATCGATGATCCGCTCGCATCGGATGCAGATCAGGTGGGGATGGGGGTCGGGGTTGTGGCCGTCGAAGCGGCTCCTTCCGCCGCCGACGGAGAGTTCCATCACCTGGCCGATACCCTTGAGCATGGTCACGGTCTTGTAGATGGTCGCCAGGCTCGTCATGGGAAACTTCCGGCGGACCTTATCGTAGATCTCGTCGACACTCGGGTGCTCGGTGCTTTCGGCCAACACCTTCAGCACGGCTAGCCGCTGGGGGGTCATCCGAAAGCCGAGGGCCTTGACCTGCTCCGTCATCTGTTTCAAACGCTCCCGTGATGGGTTCATGTCATCAGCCCCCTTACCGCATTGGGTCTCTTGGGTTCAAATTCCGGAAAATCATTATCGTATAATAATGTACGCTAAAATGACACGGAGTGTCAACTAAAAAATGAGTAAAACGTGGGGGTGGACCGGGGGCACTTCCATGGCGAAGGCGGATCGGCGGCCGGTGCGGCGGGCTTCGAAGGGAAACCGGCGGGGAGGCATCAAAAAGGGCATCTTCCCTGGGACGGGAGGATGCCCTTGGCGTAACCGCCTGGTTGGGGGGACTAGACTTTTACGACATTTTTGGCAGCGGGTCCCCGAGTGCCGTTTTCGATATCGAAGCTCACCCGGTCGCCTTCGGAAAGGGTCCTAAAGCCCGGCATGTTGATGGCGGTGTGGTGGACGAACACGTCGCCGCCCTCCTCCTGCTCGATAAAACCGAACCCTTTTTTGTCGCTGAACCACTTCACTACCCCATTTGCCATAACACTAACCTCCTTTGAAACAGAAAAATAACAAAACGGCTCCCTTTCCCAGGCCCTCCCCCGATGGAAATGGCTCTAAAGTCTCGGAACCGGCTCCCAGAGCCTACAGCAAGCGGTCTGTCGAATCCATGTGCGCGCATCTGTGCGAACGACCGGGCAGAAGATCTGAAACCCATTCATTTATTGAACAGAGCTAGTCTAGCTTAATATACTTTTTAAAAAATATCAACATCAAAAACTGAAATTTTTCTTTTGGACAACCTCCCCCGCTTTGGCGCCTTCCTCGCCTTCGGGGCGGCCCGGCCGCACCGGGACCGCCAGGGAGAGATACCGCCCCGACTCCTCGAACATCACCCGCTTGTCGACCATCATCCGGAGAAACGGGAGGAGCCGCTCCCCGGTGAGGTGGGGGAATCGGTCGAGGATCCCCCGGACCGACCGGTGGCGGCCGCAGAGGAGATAGATGTTCCTGGAGTCGCCGGTCAGCCGGTGGTTGACGGGCTCCGCGCCGGGGCGCCGCTGCCGGAGGATGAGAAAGTCCCCCCCGTCCCGGTACCCCAGGGCCGGCCCCCGGAACGGACCTTCATGGAGACGCCCGTATCGGTCCTTCCACTCCGCGAGCCGGGATTTGACCGGGGCCCAGCGGCGCCGCTGCCGGGTGAGATCCCCCTGGTACCCCTGGATCATGAACCGGACCCGCCGGGAAACCGACCTTCCGAAGAGGGCCCGGTAGTGGGGGTGGTTGAAGACGGCCCGGATCCCGTATCGCCGGGGGTTCCGGCAGACCGGACTTTCCAGCCCGAGCCAGAAGGCGACGGCCCGCAGGGGGCGGAACGGCTGGGCAAAGTCGATGGCTCGGAGGGTTTCGGTCACGTGGCCGTCGTCGCTCCCCGGAAAGTTGAGGATGAGATTGGCGTTGTTCTTGATCCCGAGTTCCTCGCACGCCTTCATGATCTGGAGGTTGTCGATGGCGGTGGTCCCTTTTCGAAGCCTCCCGAGCAGCGAGGTGCTCAGGGCCTCGATACCGATCTGGACCTCGGTGAATCCGGCCCGGGCCATGGCCGCCAGGGTCGCCCCCGCGGTGGTGGGCCGGATCTCCCCGAAGAGGTCGAGGTCCATCCCCTTGTGGGCCAGGACCCGGCAGAGGGGCCGGGCTTCCCCGGGGGGCAGCGCGTTGTCCATGTAGGCCACGGAGAGAAGGCGGTGGCGCCGGCAGAGGCGCTCCACCTCCCCGGCGGCCTGATCCGTCTTTTTGCGGCGGTACCCCTCCCACTGGAGGTTGAGGTTGCAGAAGGCGCACCCCGAGGCGCCGTCCTCGGGGTCGGCGCACCGCCAGTGGCATCCCCGGGAGATCTCCAGGGGAAGCGTGGGAAAGAAGGCGGAGGCGGCCCCCATGGAGGCCAGGGACCGGAAGTAGTCGTCGTAGTCCGGGGGGGGCAGCTCGGAGAGATCGGCCATCTGGGAAAAGCGGACCGGGCCTTCGGCGTTTCCGGGGGTCGCCAGCCCCTCGATGTCGTCGGGGAGCCCCGCCGATGGGCCGTGACGGCGGAAGTGTTCCACCAGCCGGGCCAGGGGCAGCTCCCCCTCCCCCACCACCACGCCGTCCATCTCGGGGAACGCCTCGAAGAGGTCCGGCCCGACGCTGCCGGCCAGGGTGGCGCCGCCGAAGAGGATGGGCAGCCGGGGATACCGGTCCTTGATCCGGCGCGCGAGCCGGAGGGAGGCGGTCAGTTGGCAGAGGGAGACGGAGAACCCGACTACGGCGTATCCCAGCCAGTCCACCCCGTCGAGGAAGTCGTCGGTGGCCGCGTCGACCTTGGCCAGAAGGTTCTTGAAGTCGATCCCGGCGAGCGCCGGGGCCCTCCGGGCCTCCCTGCGGAAGAGGGCCTCGATCTCTTTGCGCCGAACCGGCTCACGCAGGGCCCCGTAGACCGCCTCCGCCGGCCAGGTCCGCTCCGACACCGCCTTGTACACCGGGTATCCCACGGCCCCGGCCAGTCGGAGGTGGAAATGGTGGGCGTCCACCCCGATCTCCGGGAACCGGGTTCGAAGGTAGGCCTTGAGGGTCCCCAATTGGACCGAGGGACGACTGAACAGCGGCCAGGGGGCGGCCACCAAGGCGATGCGAAACGGCGGGTCCATCAGGCAGGTTCCGGGTCTTCGACCACCTTTCCGGTTCTGGGGTTGCGCAGTCGGACCGGCTTCCGGGGCCCTTTCCGGATCCGCAGGTTGAGCATCTCCACAAAGACGGAGAAGGCCATGGCGAAGTAGATGTACCCTTTGGGAATGTGGAGGTCGAGCCCCTCCCCCATCAGGGAGACCCCCACCAGCAGAAGGAAGGAGAGGGCCAGGATCTTGATGGTGGGGTGGTCCTCCACGAACCGGCTGATCCCGCCGGCCAGGAACATCATGAAGATCACGGCGATGACGATGGCCACCACCATGACCCCCACATGGTCGGCGAGCCCCACGGCGGTGATCACCGAATCGAGGGAGAAGACGATATCGAGCAGCATGATCTGAAAGATCACGCCGCCGAAAGAGGCCGCGGCCTTTTTGAGGCTGTCGGTCCCGTGCTCGGTGTCCCCCTCCAGGTTGCCGTGGATCTCCAGGGTGCTCTTGCCCAGAAGGAAGAGCCCGCCGAGGATCAGGATGATGTCCCGTCCGGAGATCTCATTGGCCAGGACCGTGAAGAGGGGTTCGGTGAGCCGCATGATCAGAGTGATGGAAAACAGGAGCGCGATCCGGGTGACCATGGCCAGGGCGAGCCCGATGGTTCGGCCCCGGGCCTGCTGCTCCGGGGGGAGCTTTCCCGCCAGGATGGCGATGAAGATGATGTTGTCGATGCCCAGGACGATCTCCAGGGCGGTGAGGGTCACCAGCGCCAGCCAGATCTGGGGATCGGCGAGCCATGCCATGGGGCAGCCTCCTTTTCCAGGGGGAACGAAAGAGCCGCGATCACCATCGGTCTTCCCCGGTCCACTACAAGGCTCGTCCGGAAATGTCAACCCCCGGGATCATCTACCAAGATGATCTTCCGGGAATCGTCCCCCTCCGTCCCGACTTCGGGTCGGATCGTTTTTTGGGATGGACTTTCTCGGCGATTCGGCCTATGTGGAAGGGAGCGCCGGCGCGCCGGCGAGGACCCAGCGGATGAGGAACGAGGATGCCTGAAAAATCCGACTTGCGGCCGACGCCCCCGATGGACGAACCGGTTTCCACTCCCGGCGCGGCCCTTCCATGGCCGGCGCTGGTCCGGGGCACCCTGGTCAAAAGATACAAGCGGTTTCTGGCCGACGTGGTCCTCGACGCCGGGGAGACGGTGACGGCCCACTGCCCCAACTCCGGCAGCATGAAGACGTGCGGCGACCCCGGCCGGCCCGTTTGGCTCTCCCGCCACGACTCCCCCCGCCGCAAACTCCCGTACACCTGGGAACTCATCGAGATGACCGACTCCCTGGTGGGGATCAACACCCTGGTTCCCAATCGTCTGACGGCGGCGGCCGTGGCCGCCGGGGCGGTGCCCGAACTGGCCGGATACCCGGAGATCCGGCGGGAGGTCCCGGTGGGGGCGGGTTCCCGCATCGACATGGTCCTCACCGACGCCGAAGGCCGGCGCTGCTACGTGGAGGTCAAGAACTGTACCCTGGTGGCGGGCGACGGGGTGGCCCGGTTTCCCGACGCGGTCACCGCCCGGGGCCTGAAACATCTCACGGAATTGGAGAAACGGGTCCTTGACGGAGACCGCTGCGTCATGTTTTACCTGGTGCAACGGATGGACGCGGACCGGTTCGCCCCGGCGGACGCCATCGACCCCGCCTACGGGGAGGCCCTGAGGCGGGCCGCCGCCAAAGGGGTGGAGATCCTGGCGTACGATGTCCGGATCGACCTTCGAGCCATCTCCCTCCACCGCCGGCTCCCCGTCCTCCTCGACGACGCCTCTCTACCCTGACGGAGGATTTTCCATGACGTTTTTCACCTGGAGCGACCGATACAGCGTCGGTATCCGGCGGATCGACGAACAGCACCGTGAGCTGGTCAACCTGTTGAACAGGCTCTACGAGGCCATGTACCAGGGCCACGGGCGGGATGCGCTGGGGGAGGTGCTCGACGGCCTGATCCGGTACGCGGCCCGCCATTTCGCCGCGGAGGAGGAGTTGATGCGCCGGCACGGCTACGGGGCGTTCGAGTCCCACCGGGAAAAACACCGGAAGATGGCCGAGAAGGTGGCTTCGCTGCAGGCCCGGTACCGGTCCGGGGAGATCTCCAGCCCGGTTCAGATCAGCAACTTCCTCAAAGGGTGGCTCACCCAGCACATCATGGAGACGGACAAGGCGTTCGGGGATTTCCTGGTGGGAAAAGGGGAGCGGTAGACGGGCCCCGGCCGGGGAGCCGGGGCCCGGATGGGCAAGAACGCCCCGGGGTCCCAGAGACCCTCGGGGCGCTCGGTTGAGATTGGATCAGGCGGATTCGAGCTTCATCCGGTCGGCCATATCCATGAGCACGCGCTCCCGGGCCTTGTCGATGCCGAGGGCCTGACGCTTCTTGTCGATATGGGCGATCATCAACTGGGCCATCTCATAGGGATCCTTGGCGAAGCCCCACTTTCCTAAGCCCCACTCCTCCAGGCCGTTGAACAGCAGGTCGTGGAACCGGGTGTTCTCGGTGATCGGGAAGGTCGCGCCGAAAACGGTGTAGACCCCCGATCCGACGAAGTACTGCCCGATGCTGATCGCCTTTTCGCTCATCCACTCCGGCGCCGCGCCGGCCGCGGGCAGATCGGCGATGCTGGTTCCCAGTCCGCCCACCCGCACCATCTCGGCGGCGGCGATGAGGATCCGGCTGTTGTCCACGCAGGAGCCGAGCCCCAAAACCGGCGGCATGCCGACCGTCTCGCAGACCTCCCGGAGCCCCGGTCCGGCCAGATGGGCCGCCTCGGGTGTGTACATGCCCGCCTTGGCCAGGGTCACCTGGGAGCACCCGGTCTGGAGCACCAGCACGTCGTTCTTGATGAGTTCCTTGACCAGTTCCAGATGGACCCAGTCGTGCTTGACCCGGGGATTGGTGCATCCCACGACACCGGCGACGCCCCGGATCCGTCCGTTGATGATGTTGTCGTTCAACGGGGTGTAGGAGCCCCGGAAGGAGCCGCCGAGCATGTAGTTGATGTACTCGTAGGAGAAGCCGTGGATCCCCACGTTCCGGATATTGGGGATGTCGATCTTGGCGGTCCGGTTCTTGAACCGGGTGATCGCCTTGATGACCACCTCGTCGGTGCACTCCTTGGGCGTGTGATCCTCGAACTCGATGTGGGTCGCCCCCTCGATGTGGCAGCGGGGGTTGGTGGTGATCAGCGGGGTGCCGTAGCAGTCCGCCACCTTCACCAGGGCCTGCTGGATGCACTGGATATCGACGCACATGGCGTCCACGGCGCCCGTCACCAGGATCGCCTCGGTGGACATGAAGTTGCCCGCGTGGGGGACCCCGTGGCGGGACATCATCTCCGCGCCGGAGCAGCACATGCCGGCCAGGTTGATCCCCTTGGCCCCGGCCGCCTTGGCCGCCTCGATGAGGGTCGGCTCATTGACCGACTCGAGCATCGACTCGAACATGTTCGGCTCATGGCCGTGGACGATGATGTTGACGTGGTCCTCCTTGAGAACGCCCATGTTGACGTCGACGCTTACCGGCGACGGCGTCCCGTAGAGGATGTCGGAGATCTCGGTGGCCACCAGGGAGCCCCCCCAGCCGTCCGCCAAGGCGGTCCGGGTGAACTGTTTGGTGATGTTCTCGTAGTGCTGGTCCACGCCCATGTGGGTCCGGTGCATCAGCTCCATGATCTCGCGCATGGCGCCCCGGGGAACCATCTTGTATTTCCGCCAGGTCTCCAGCGTCTTCTCGGGGACCCGCTTCATGAAGGGAATCTCTCCGTTCACCTGGGTGTAGGTCCGCTCCAGTTCCTGGTAGACATCCTTGGCGATCTCCTCCGGCTCCCGGTCTTCGGTCTCGATCCCCAGCTCCTTGGCCACCAGCTCCAGCTTCTGAACGTCCTTGATCCGGTAGTCCTTGATGTGTCCCTCGACCACTTCCCGGAACAGGTCGAGCATCGCCATGCCGTGGTCCGTATGGGCCGCGCATCCGGAGGCGACCATCCGGGAGAAGTTCCGAGACTGGATGGTGTCGATGGTGGCGCCGCAGACCCCCACCTTTCCGTACGGGTCCTTGGCGTTGAGCCGGCACGGGCCCATGGCGCAGTGCTTGCAGCAGGCGGAATCGGCTCCGATGGGGCACGCCTTCATGCTGGCGGACCGATCGAAGGCGGTCTCGACACCGTCCTGGTTCGCCTTCTCGAGCATCCGCGCCGTCGCGTCGCAGATGGTCATCTCCCGATAGTTGGGCGTTTTGTCGACATCGGTCTTTTTGGCCACGGTCTTTTTCTTCTCGGTCATGGTTCCTCCATTGGCTTTACATGTGGATATGTCGGTTCTATGTTCTCCGTTTTTGGACGAATCAAATAATGTTATTAGGAATCATTCCTAATAAAGGAATATGCGATCGACTCCCGGATGTCAAGAAAAAAATTGTTACCGTTTCCATCCTTTTTATTATAGTCTGATGCAGACATGGTAGAGATGATCCCTCCGTCCCCAACGACGGACCGAACCCGACCGATTGAAAAAAAAAGGAGGCAGACGATGACCCACCCACTCGGTTCGATCCTCT
Source organism: uncultured Desulfobacteraceae bacterium (assembly GCA_964431545.1). Taxonomy (GTDB): domain Bacteria; phylum Desulfobacterota; class Desulfobacteria; order Desulfobacterales; family JAABSP01; genus CAYSLC01. Next base: position 15,819 of record CAYSLC010000056.1, read on the forward strand.
CCATCGCGGCGGCGGCCGCATGGCTCCTCTTCTCCCCCCTCCCGGCCCTGGGCCAGGGCGGACCGCCCGACGTGGGCGGCCGGCTCCCCGAATTCCGGCTCCCGGCGCCCGATTCCGCGGAACATCGGGCCTATCTCGGCTTGGAAGGGGACGCCCCCTTCACGGTTCCGGAGATCGACGCCCGGGCGGTGATCATCGAGATCTTCAGTATGTACTGCCCCCATTGTCAGCGGGAGGCCCCGGTGATCAATCGATTGTACCACACCCTCTCCGAAGATCCCAAACTGAAAGCGGCCCTGAAGATGATCGGCATCGGGGTCGGCAACACCCGGTTCGAGGTCGACCACTTTCGGAAGACCTACGACATCCCCTTCCCCCTCTTTCCGGACGGCGACTTTTCCATCCATAAAATGTTCGGAGAGGTCCGCACCCCCTACTTCGTGGTGGCGGCCCTCTCCGGGGACGGCGGCCACGAGGTGGTCTACTCGAAACTGGGGGGGATCGGGGACCCGGATCAATTTTTGCGCTTGATTCTCGACCGTTTGAAATTACAGTAGAGGAAAGGAGGTGGCGCGATGAACGCCCGACCATATATTCAGATGGGGATGACCGCGGTCCTGTCGGCCGCCCTGGCGCTTTTTCCGGGAGCCGCCCTGGGGGTCTCGGAGGCCTATAAAGACAACATCTACGACCCCGGACGGCTCAAGCCGGTGGACAGCGTCCTGAAGGTGAGCCCGGGGGATGAGGCCCCGGGGTTCACCCTGCCCTCGGTCTCCGGTCCGCCGGTCTCCCTTTCCGATTTCAAGGGGAAGAAGAACGTGGTCCTCTCCTTCGTGCCGGCGGCCTGGACCCCGGTCTGCTCCGACCAGTGGCCGGGGTACAACATCGCCGAACCCATCTTCGAAAAAAACGACGCGGTGCTCCTGGGCATCACGGTGGACAACGTCCCCACCCTTCACGCCTGGACCAACCAGATGGGCGACCTCTGGTTTCCCGTCCTCTCCGACTTCTGGCCCCACGGCGCGGTGGCCGACGCCTACGGTGTGCTGCGCTCCGACGGCACCGCCGAGCGGTCCCTCTTCGTCATCGACAAGGGGGGGACCCTCCGGTATATCGAGGTGGCCGACATCAACGTCCGGCCGAAGCTGGAGAACCTGGTCGAAGCCCTGGAAGGAATCGATCCGGCGGGGACGGAGTAGACCCGCCGGATGGCCCCCGCGGGAACCCGCCGTGCCGGCCCCCGTGACGACGGCAAAGGGGTGATCGTCTTTCTGAAGGCGCCCCGGCCCCGCGCCGTCAAGACCCGGCTGGCGGCGTCCCTGGGCGACCATGCCGCCGTCCGCCTCTACCGGCGCTTTGTCCGGGACACCCTGGGGACCCTGGCCACGGTGGGCGGACCGGTCATCATCTGCCACGACCCGCCCGACGCCCGGGCGGAACTGGCCGGCTGGATCGGGGACGGGTACCGGTTCATGCCCCAGCACGGCGCCGACCTGGGCCGCCGGATGGCCGACGCCTTTGAAAGAGCCTTCCTCGACGGCTTCGAAGGGCTGCTGCTGATGGGCACCGACATCCCGGACCTGCCCCCCCGGATCATCGAAGAGGGCCTTGCGGCCCTGGATCGGGAGGGGATCGTCCTGGGGCCGGCGATGGACGGCGGCTACTATCTGGTGGGGTTTCTTCGGGAGACCTTCTTCCCCCGCATCTTCGAGGGGATCCCCTGGAGCACCCCGCGGGTGCTGGAAACGACCCTGGAGAGGCTCAAGGAGGACGGACGGGAGGTCCATCTGCTGCCGGTCTGGCGGGACATCGACCGGGAGGCGGACCTTCGCGGCTTTCCCATGGATCCCGCCCCGGACCGGCCCACGGCTCCGGAGACGGTCGCCCTGTTACGGGAACTGGGGCTGCCGCGGCGCGACGAATGCCGAAAAAGGGTTCCGGCGCACGGCGCCTTTCCCGGAGGTCCGTCTTCCACCGCGGGCGCGGCTCGCGACCCGAGCATCAAGATCACCCCCGCCATCGAACGACCTCCGGGGTTGGTGGAACCTCGATGGCCTCATGCCCCAACGACAAAAGGAGAGAAAGAAAGGAAAAGCAGAACATGGCCGATGAAAAGAACGTCCAAGTCTATGCCCTGAGCACATGCAGCCACTGTAAAGCCGCCAAGAGATTCCTGGACGATTGCACCGTCGAATATCAGGTGGTGGATGTGGACAAACTGGAAGGCGACGAACGGAAGGCCATCCTGGAAGACATCAAGCAGTTCAACCCCAAATGCACCTTCCCCACCATCATCATCGGAGAGAAGGTGATCGTGGGATACAAGGAAAAAGAGATCAAGGAGGCGCTGGGCATCTGATGGAGGTCGAAAAGCTTTACGACATGCTCAAGAAATCCCAGGAGCCGAAGGGATATTATTTCAACAAGGACAAGGAACGGGTGTTCGACCTCCTGAAAGGCCTGATCGTCAACAAGGAGCGGTACGGCTATATGGCCTGCCCGTGCCGGCTGGCCGCCGAGGACCGGGAGGCCGACAAGGACATCATCTGCCCCTGCGTCTACCGGGAGCCCGACGTGGCGGAGTACGGGAGCTGCTACTGCAACCTCTACGTCACCAACGCCTGGAACGAGGAGAAGATCCCCCACGAATATGTGCCCGAGCGGCGGCCCCCGGAAAAAATGGCCTTCTGACCGTCCATCCGGCGAGGCGGCCTTCCGGCACCCGCGGCTTTGCTCTTGACAAACCGAGCCAGATTTATATGCTGATTTATTTTGTACCCGGGATCTACCCATCGGTATCCGGCCGGCGAGAAAGGGATGGCCCATACCTCCCGATCCTTCCAATTCAAACCCCGACGGAGCGTAAAGGGAAGAATGATGAACGTACTGGTCAGCGACAATCTCGGCGAGATCGGCATTCAGATGTTTCAGCGGGAAAAGGACCTTTCAGTGGACGTGAAGACCGGGCTTTCCCCCGAGGAACTCAAGGGGATCATCGGCGGCTACCACGCCCTGGTGATCCGGAGCGCCACCAAGGTGACCGAGGACCTGCTCTCGGCGGCGACCCAGCTTCGGGTCATCGGGCGGGCGGGCATCGGACTGGACAATGTGGACATCCCGGCCGCCACCAAACGGGGGATCGTGGTGATGAACACCCCCGGCGGCAACGTGGTGACCACCGCCGAGCACGCCATCGCCATGATGCTGTCCCTGACCCGGAACATCCCCCGGGGCACCGCCACGCTGAAAGGCGGCAGGTGGGAGAAGAAGAAGCTTCAGGGCCGCGAGATCTACAACAAGGTGCTCGGCGTCGTCGGGTTCGGGAAGATCGGCGCCATCGTGGCCGACCGGGCCCGGGGGCTGAAGATGCAGGTCATCGTCCATGATCCTTTCGTCACCCCGGAACGGATCGAAAAGGCGGGATACGAGGCCGTATCCCTGGACGATCTCTACGCCCGGTCGGACTATATCACCGTCCACGTCCCCAAGCTCAAGGATACCGCCGGCATGCTCAACCGGGACGCCTTCGACAAGATGAGGGACGGAGTGATGGTGATCAACTGCGCCCGGGGCGGCATCGTCAACGAGGCCGATCTCTATGACGCCCTGGTCTCCGGCAAGGTGGCCGGCGCCGCCCTGGACGTCTTCGAGACCGAACCCCCCGGCGAACACCCCCTGTTCAAGCTGGACAACGTCATCTGCACCCCCCACCTCGGCGCCTCCACCCGGGAAGCCCAGACCAACGTGGCCGTGGACGTGGCCGAGCAGATCATCGGCTATCTCAAAAGCGGCACCATCGTCAACGCGGTCAACGTCCCCTCGGTCACCGGAGAACTCTTGAACCGGCTGGGGCCGTTCCTCTCCCTGGGGGACCGGCTCGGCTGCCTCCTTTCCCAGCTCTCCACCGGTCCGCTCCAGGAGGTGATCATCGAGTTCCGGGGGGACTACCAGGGGCTCGACATGTCGCCGGTGGCCACCGCCGTCCTCAAGGGCCTCCTCACACCGGAGGTCAAGGACCAGGTCAACTTCGTCAACGCCCATGTGATGGCCAAGGACCGCGGCATCAAGGTGACGGAGACCGCCAGCACCGATGCCGAGGACTACCTCAACCTGATCACGGTGCGCAGCGTCACGGCCAAGGCGACCACCACCGTGGCCGGGACCCTCTTCGGCAAGAAGGAGGCCCGGGTGGTCAAGATCAACAACTTCCGGCTGGAGATGGTGCCCAAGGGGCACTCGGTGATCATCCACAACCTCGACCGGCCGGGGGCGATCGGCAGCATCGGCTCCACGCTGGGCGACCATAACATCAACATCGGACGGATGCAGGTGGGCCAGGACGAGGCCGGGGACAACAACATCATCTTCATGAGGACCGATACCCCCATCCCGTCGGAGGTGATCGAAAAGATCCGCGCCCTGCCGCTGATCATCAGCGTCACCCCGCTGGAGCTTTAGCGGGGACCGTGACCATCACAAAAAACGCCATCGGACAGGAGGTTCGGACCATGTCGGACAAGAACGAAGAGAAGAAGGATTTTGTCATCAAGGACCGCCGGTTCGCCCACCAGACCGAGGATGCCCCCTCGGAAGAGAAGGCAAAACGGGCGAAACAGGCGGCCGACGCCGCCGAAAAAGCCGAGGAACCGCCCCCCGCCGGGAGCGCCCCACGGGAGTCCCAGGAGTACCAGCTTCCCAAGATCGACTTCGCCACCTTCATCTTCTCCCTCAACTCGTCGGTCTTCGTACAGCTCGGCCTCCTGGAGGACCCGGCCACCGGCCAGAAGGAGAAGAACCTGCCCATGGCCAAACAGACCATCGACATCCTGGGCATGCTGGAGGAGAAGACCCGCGGCAACCTGACCAAGGAGGAGGAGAACATGCTCAAGAACATCCTCTACGACCTGCGGATCCTTTACGTAAAGGAGAAAGGGTAGCCCACCCAAGCCCGGCCACCGGAAAAGGAGATCACCTCATGCGCTTCGACCATCGGCCCGCCGCGGCTGTCCACCGAGGGGTCCTTGCCCTCGTCCTGCTGACGGCGATCCTGTTCGGACTGTCCACCACCGCAACGGCGCCCGCCGCCGCGTTCACCACCCCGGGCAACTTCAGCGAACTGTCCAAAAAGGTCAGTCCGGCGGTGGTCAACATCCGCACCGAGAAGACCCTCCAGGGGCAAGGGGGCGGCTTCCGCCATTTCAGGGGCCCCTTCGGGGACCAGGATCCCTTCCGGGAGTTCTTCGAGAAGTTCTTCGGCGATCGGGGCCCCGGCCGGGATTTCACCCAGCGCAGCCTCGGGTCCGGCTTCATCATCGACGGAAGCGGCCACATCGTCACCAACAACCACGTCATCGAGGATGCCGACCAGATCGAGGTCAAGCTCACCGACGGCAGGGAGTACAGCGCCGAGATCGTGGGCCGGGATCCCAACACGGACCTGGCCCTGATCAAGATCGACGCCGACGGGGCCCTGCCCCTGGCGCGGCTGGGGGATTCGGACGCCCTGGAGGTGGGCCAGTGGGTGGTGGCCATCGGCAGCCCCTTCGGGCTGGAGCACACGGTGACCGCCGGAATCGTCTCGGCCAAGGGCCGGGTCATCGGCTCCGGGCCCTACGATGACTTCATCCAGACCGACGCCTCCATCAATCCGGGCAACAGCGGCGGCCCCCTGATCAACATGGAGGGGGAGGTGGTGGGGATCAACACCGCCATCATCGCCAGCGGGCAGGGGATCGGGTTCGCCGTCCCGGTCAACATGGCCAAGGGGATCATCTCCCAGCTCAAGAGCCACGGGGAGGTGACCCGGGGCTGGCTCGGGGTGGCCATCCAGGATCTGACCCCCGAGATCGCCGAGTACTACGGCCTGGAGCCCGGCAAGGGGGTCCTGGTGACCGAGGTCTTCGAGGATGACCCGGCGGACCGGGCCGGAATCCGCGCCAAGGACGTGATCACCTCCGTAAACGGCCGTCCCGTCGACTCCAGCCGGGAGCTGACCCGGATGATCGCCGCCATCGAGGTGGGGGACCGGGCCCGGATCGACGTGATTCGGGACGACCGGAAGAGACGCTTCGAAGTCCGGATCGCCAAACGGGATGAAGAGAAGATCCTCGCCCGAACGCCCCGGAAGGAGGACGGGCGGGAGGAACTGGGGATCCGGGTGAGCAACCTGACGCCGGAGATCGTCCGGCGCTTCAACATCGACGAGACCGACGGGGTGATGATCACCGAGGTGTCCAAAGGGAGCAAGGCCGAGGAGGCGGGTCTGATGTCCGGGGACATCATCAAGGAGATCAACCGCCGGAAGGTGGAAAACGTGGCCGATTTCAACGAGGTGGTGACGGCCGCCGCGGAGGGCGAGACCCTCAACCTCTTCATCCGGCGGATCAACGTCGGCTTCATGGTGGTCAAGCTGACCAAATGACGGATCACGAGGCCCGGCCCCCGTCCGGCGCGCGGATGGTGGTCCGGGCGCCGGCCAAGATCAACCTGTTTCTCCGGGTGAAAGGCCGACGCGCCGACGGCTACCACGATCTGGTCACCCTCCTGTGTCCGGTGGGCCTCTACGACACCGTGACCCTCGAACTGGAAAAACCGGAAACGACGGTCGTCTGCACCCACCCGGAGGTCCCCTCGGACGGCACCAACCTCGCCGCCCGGGCCGCCGATCTCTTTTTCCGTGAATCCCCCGTCGGGAGGGCGGGCGTAAAGCGCGGCGTCGCCATCTCCATCGACAAGAAGATCCCGGTGGCCGCCGGCCTGGGGGGCGGTTCCAGCGACGCCGCCGCCGTCCTCACGGCCCTCGACCGTTGGTACGGTAACCCCGTTTCCGGCGAACGGCTGCAGCGGATGGGCGCACGCCTGGGGGCGGACGTCCCCTTCTTCATCGGCGGGACGCCGGCCCTGGCCACGGGGATCGGCGACCGCCTCTCCCCCTTCCGATCCCTTCCCCCCCTCCACGCCCTCCTGGTCCATCCCCCAATCCCCGTCTCCACCGCCCAGGTCTATAAAAACCTCAATTTGGCATTGACAAATTGCGAAAAAGTAACTAAGAATTGGCCTCTTAATGGCCAGGGGTTCGATGCGGGACGCCACCTGTGCAACGATCTGGAGACGGTGACGGCCCGGATCTGCCCCGATGTCCTGACGGCCAAGGAGGCCCTGCTCGACCACGGGGCGATCGGCGCCCTGATGTCCGGCAGCGGCCCCTGCGTCTTCGGCCTTTTCGAGGACGAGACGGCCGCCCGGCGGGTCAAGGAGGCCATGCCCCTTAGCCGATGGCGCCTCTACCCGGCGCCGTTGCTGGTGCGCCCATCGGAGACCATCCGCCGGGGCCGTCCCTGACAAAACGGGCCAGAGCAGGAGACCAGGCCAAAAGGACCGTTTAGAAGGTCAGAGCAACAGGACAGACCCGTCCGATCAGCCCGGAGGCCGTCGGCAACCGATTTACCCGCTGGGGCGTCGTCAAGCGGTAAGACACAGGATTTTGGTTCCTGCATTCGGAGGTTCGAATCCTCCCGCCCCAGCCAACCCCCGATGCCGAAACGGCCTTATCGGGGGGACACCATCAAACCGCGTCACGACAGGCACCATACAAACGGAAGGGAACGCAAGACGTAAGGGATCATGAAGGGGCTCTCTATTTTCTCGGGCAACTCCAATCCGGTGCTGGCCGAAAGGATCTGCAAATATCTGGAAATGCCCATGGGCGGCGCCAAGGTCAAGACCTTCAGCGACGGCGAGATCCAGATCGAAATCGACGAGAACGTCCGGCTCAAGGACATCTACGTGGTCCAGTCGACCTGCTCGCCGGTCAATAGAAACCTGGTGGAACTCCTTTTGATGCTCGACGCGGTCAAACGCTCCTCCGCCAGCCGGATCACCGCGGTGGTCCCCTATTTCGGCTACGCCCGACAGGACAAGAAGGTGGCCCCCCGGGTGCCGCTCAGCGCCAAGCTGGTGGCCAACCTCATCACGGTGGCCGGCGCCAACCGCGTCATCACCATGGACCTCCATGCCGGGCAGATTCAGGGCTTCTTCGACATCCCCGTGGACAACCTCTTCGCGACCCCTGTTTTTTTGAAGTATATCCGGGAAAACTTCGACCGTAACGAACTGGTCATCATCTCGCCGGACGCCGGCGGCGTGGAGCGGGCCCGGGCCTTCGCCAAACGACTGGACGCCGGCCTGGCCATCATCGACAAACGCCGGGACGCGCCCAACAAGGCCAAGGCCATGGCGGTCATCGGAGATGTGAAGGACAAGACGGCCATTATTCTGGACGACATGGCCGACACCGCCGGCACGCTGACGGAAGCGGCGGCCGCGCTGGTGGGCAAGGGGGCCCGACGGGTCCATGGGATGTGTTCCCATGCGGTCCTCTCCGGCCCGGCGGTGGATCGGATCTGCGATTCGGAACTCTCCACCATGGTGGTCACCGACACCGTCCCGTTGAAGGAGAACGCGGCTGTCTGCGAGAAGATCAAGGTGCTCTCCATCGCGGAACTCGTGGGGGAGGCCATCATCAGAAGCCACCGGGGGGATTCCGTCACCTCCCTGTTCGTCTAGGCGCCCTTCCGGATCCACGTTTACGACACGAAACCGAACTGAAGAACAGGTAAGGAGGACCGATTTTTGGAACTGATCGATTTGAAAGCAAAGACCCGGCGGGAGACCGGAAAGGGGGCGGCCCGTCGGCTGCGCCGGGAGGGGATCATGCCCGGAGTCTTCTACGGCCCGGGGGCCAAGACCACCCCCCTCTCCCTTGAAATCCGCGGCCTGGAGAACATCCTTCGCAAGCACAACATGGCCCAACTGCTCCTCAAACTGAAGATCGAGGACGGCGGTCAATCCCAGACCAAGTCGTCCATGATCAAGGAACTCCAGACCGATCCCATCTCCGGGGACCTTCTCCACGTCGACCTCTATGAGATCGCCATGGATCGGAAGATCTCCGTGGCCGTGCCGGTGGTGACCACCGGCGAGGCGGTGGGCGTCGAACGGGGGGGGATTCTCCAGGTGGTCCGGCGGGAGCTGGAGGTCTACTGCCTCCCCAACAAGATCCCCGAATCCTTCGAACTCGACATCTCCGAACTCGACATCGGAGACGCCATCCATGTGGAGGACATCCCCGTGGAAGAGGGTGTCGAGATCCCGGCCGACGTCAACTTCACCGTGGTCACCGTCTCCACCCCCACCCGGATCGAGCTTCCCGAGGAGGCCGAGGAGGAGGCCGAAGCGGGCCTCGAAGCGGAAGAAGGAATAGAGGAGGAGGCCGGGGAAGCGGCCGAGGCCGATCAGGAGGAGGCGGAGTAACCCGCCCCGTCGGGGTCGGATCACGCCGCCGCCATGGACACGGTCGGGCGATGCCTGGTGGTGGGCTTGGGCAACCCCGGAAAGGCCTACGAAAAGACCCGGCACAACGTGGGCTTCATGGTTCTCGACCGGATCGCGGAAACCTATGCCATCCGGTTCGACAAAGAGAAGTTCAACGGGCTCATGGGCCGGGGGCGGATCGAAGGGATCGACACCCTGCTGGTGAAACCCCTTTCCTATATGAACCGAAGCGGCGGACCGGTGCGGCGGATCGCCGGCTATTTTGACATCCGTACCCGGGATATGGTAGTGGTGCACGACGATATAGACTTGGAATTTGGAAGAATTAAAATCAAAGAGAAAGGAGGTCATGGGGGACACAATGGTTTGCGATCGTTGATGGATGCCCTCGGCGGCGGCGACTTTGCCCGCCTCCGCATCGGCATCGGGCGTTCCGAAGCCGGAAGGGACGTGGTCGACCATGTGCTCGAAACCTTCCGACAGGAGGAGTTCAAGGCCATGGAATCGATCGTCGACCGGTCCCGGGACGCGGTGGTGAGTATCCTTTGCCACGGGGCAAGGGAGAGCATGAACGAGTTCAACCGAAAGATCTGTTAACCTAATGTAGATGGAGGAAGAGAATGGAAACATTTTTGGCCAATGTACCCCTTTACAGCACCCTGGTCGGCGTCTTCGGCGTTGTCTTCGCGATTCTGCTTGCGCAGGTGGTCAAGAGCGCACCGGCCGGCAATGAGCGCATGCAGCAGATTGCCGGCGCCATCCAAGAAGGCGCCATCGCCTACCTCAACCGCCAGTTGATCAGCGTCGCCATCGCCGGCGGCATCATCTTCGTGATCATCGCCTGGTCGCTGGGCTCCTACACCGCCTTCGGCTTCCTCATCGGCGCCGCGGCCTCCTACCTGGCCGGATACATCGGGATGCGGGTCTCCGTCATCGCCAATGTGCGGACCGCCGAAGCCGCCCGTCTCGGGGGGCTGCCCTCCGGACTGTCCATGGCCTTCAAGGGCGGCACCGTGACCGGTCTCATGGTCGCCGGGCTGGCCCTGACGGCGGTTGCCGGGTACTTCACCTTCCTGATCCAGAGCGTCGGCATGGGAACGCGTGAAGCGGTCATCGCCCTGGTGGCCCTCGGATTCGGCGGCAGCC
>CAYSLC010000057.1:0-26235 GCA_964431545.1 uncultured Desulfobacteraceae bacterium
TCCCCCCCTTTCTTCCGGTCCCGCGCCCGCTTCAGCGCCGCGCTGTGGACATCCCCGGCGAAGTGGACCGGGCTCTTGCCGTGGATCGGGTCCCACCCCGCCGGATCGGCCACGCAGAAGAACTGGGTCTCCAGCCCCATTCGGACGATCGCCTCCTCTTCGCCCATGCCGATCACCTTCCGGGCCGCCTCCCAGGTGGCGCCGCAGGGGGCGCCGCGCACCACCCGGATGTCGGCCACCCTCCCCTCCTCCACATCGATCTCGAAAGCCGGCGCGCCGAACCGCTCGCCATACCGTCCCAGCCCGACCTGGCTGGACAGGCCGCATCAGGTGGGCGGGGCATGGACCCCCTTCATCCGGATCTTCTTGCCCGAGGCGACCACCGGGATCCGCTCCCGGTGGCACAGCGCGGCGAGTTCATGGGAGAGGTCCGGATGCTTGAGAAAGTCGAGGACCATGTCCGCCTCGATCTTCTCCGGGAGGATCCCCTCGGCGTCGTCGATCACCGGCGGCAGGGCCTCGTCGATGGAGACCACCTCCAGGTCGAAGGCGTCGCCGCCGTGGTCCCGGATCCCCTTGATCTTGGGTTCGCCGCTGCCGTTCTGCTGGAAGACGACGATCTTCTGTCGGTCGGGCTGTTCTTGGGAAGCCATATACCATCTCCGCATCTGGAAATTTCCGCCGGCGGAGGATCCCCTCCCCTCCCCCGGCGGGTTCGATTTTCATCCCTCGGGCCGCCGGATCATCCCTTTGGGGGATCGGCCTCCCGGATCACGGCCCCGTGCTCCGGGCTCAGGACCAGAAGGGCGAACCGCTCCACCCGGTCCAGCTCGTCCGTGCTCAGGGAGACGAAGTCGAACCGCCCCCGCAGGTCGGTGTACCCGTCCTTGAAGAAGAGCACCCCGCCCCCCTTCATCCGGGCGTAGACCTTGACGTAGACCATGGGCAGGGGTTTCCGGGTCTCCCGATGGACCACGCCGATGTGGCCGTAGGTCTCGATCACCTGGACGTCCAGGGAGTTGGCGTAGTAGGCCCGGGACCGCTTCTTGCCCGCCCCCAGGATCTCGATCATCAGGTTGCTGTTGTGGAACCGCTCCGGCACCGCCACCTCATGGACCGCCCCCTCCCCATCCAGGTCCACCGAAACCGAGAGGTTGGGCCGGATATAGGCGAAGTGGTCCGCGGCCTGGTCCACAAAGGGGTTCTTGGAGAAGAGCAATTCGATGTCCATGGGGTAGTAGTTGATCCGGACCCGGTCCATGTTCCGGTACCGGATGGTGATCCGCCGTTCGGCGACGGAGAAGTCGAAGCTCGGCTCGGTGGCCGCCAGACGGGCCTGGACCTGGTCCCGGTCCTCTTGGTCGGCAACGCCGGGGGCCTCCCCCTTGAGTTCCGCGAGCTGGTCGGCGGCCGCCTCGAAGAACTTGCGCCACCTCGGAACGGGATAGTCGCGGTATCGGGCGGCCGTCGCCTCGGCCCGGTCGAGGTTCCGGGTGTGGAAGTCGAGGTAGGTCTGGAGGTAGTCGTACTGGATTTCCATCTCCAACCCCTCGGGGTCGATCCGCCCGAAGAAGTCGAGGGCCTCGGCCACCCGGTCCTGGAGGAGCAGGTAGTAGGTCACCGCCGCCAGGTTCTCCGATGTCGGATCGGGCCGGTAGCTCAGATACTCCATGAACCGGTGGTACTGCCGGTGGAACCGGTCGTTGAGGATCTTGTTCCCCTCCCCCAGGGGGTGGATCCGGGCGTTGACCAGGGGCCGGTACTCCAGGTGCTGGTAGTCCTTCCGCGCCACCGGGTCGAGGGTCAGCAGGGGGGTCTCGATGTACAGGCCGCACTGGTCGGCGAAGGGGGAGTGTTTGAGGTACTCGCCGGCGGCCCCGGGCTCGTTGTGAAGGATCCCGTAGGACCAGAGGGTCTGGTCGTAGACGCGCCTGGACCAGAGGAGGTCGAGGACCTTCTCGAAGAACGCCCTGTCCCGCATCCGGAAGGCGATCTTGGACAGATCGATCCGGTTGAGGTTGTGGGTCGACAGAAAGTCGAGGACCGCCTCCGGGGTCCCGTTCTGGGAGACCCACGCCCACGACCCGGTCTCCTCCCGGCTGAGCCGGGCCACGGCCGTGAGAACCGTGGGATCCGCCCCGGCCACGAAATCCTCGTTTTTGGCCACCTGGACGGGGTAATGGCGGTATCTCCCCGTCCGGGGGAAGTAGAAATGGTATTCGTGGGTCCGGGTGGCGTACGGCTCCAGGAGGATGGGGAGCCCCCGGCTCCGGAACCCCTTCCCGAGGGGCAGGGCCCCCTCGGGGATCTGGAGGAGGAGCCGCAGCCGCCGGCGGGCCGAGGTGGGGTTGCCGATCACCACCTGGCACCCGTAGGCGGTGCCCCGGAGGAACTCGTCGGTGACGAACTTGTCGAACCGCTCGCTGCCCTCGTAGCGGTACCGGTCGTCGGGCCGGAAGTAGTTCTGGCTCACCAGGATCGGGGAGGGCGCCTTTGCCGGCGCCGCCCTTCGGATCTCCTTGTGGAAGACGACCATGGGGCTCTTCGCGTCGATGGAGAAGGCCCGCCCATCGGTCCGGGAGGCGTGCTCCCCTTCCGCAAAGGGGAGGTCGAGCACCGACAGGGCCAGCATCATCTCGGCGAAGTTGCCGGCGGCGTGGATGAAATGGCTGGAGAAGAAGGGCCGCTCCGGATCACTGGCGGCGTAGTCGTTCCAGAAGGCGTTGACGGTGATCAGGTCCGCGTTCTGGTCCTCGATGGGCAGGTGGTAATAGTTGTTCTCGGCCCACTCCTTGGTCTTGTCGAGCTTCCGGAAGAAGGGCCGGGCCGCCTCCCGCTGCTCCTTGCGTTCCGGCCGGAACTGTCTTTTGGCCCGGGCCATCTTCGGCTGGGCCGCGGACGGGGCCGGCGGCGCGGGGGCCGCCTCGGCCGCTTCGAAATCCATGGCCTTGGACCGGGGCATGGCGGCCCTCGTCATCTCGCCCGGCTCTTCGTCCAGATCGAGTTCGATCCCCTCGGCTTCGGGTTCCCTCCGCAGGTCCGAAGCGATCTCCTCCAGGGCCCGGCCCTTGGCGTCGTCGAACCCGAAGAGGTCCCCCTCCATGGCCCGCCCCTTGACCGCCGTGTCGAAGAGCCGGTTGAAGGTCTCGGGATCGGGCGGGAGCAGGTCGTACCGGTCGTTGACGTACCGGCGGGCCGTCTCCGGATCGCCGGGACCCCGGCGGCCCAGAAGGATCTTCTCCACGATGTTGAGGCGGTTGTAGGCCCAGGGCGCAAGGTATCCGGAGAGGTCCCCGCCGAGGAGCCACTGGTCGAGGAAGGTCTTGTCCTTCTTGTCGGCGAGATAGGGCCGGACCACGGCGTCGAAGAAGGGGCGGTCCTTGTGGAAGAGGAAGAAATGGAGTTCGTGGCAGGCGAACTCCGCGTACTTCTCCCCCTTTTCGGCGGAGTCCATCCCGGGCCATCCGAGGATGAACCCGAACCGTTCCAGGGTCTCGTCTCCGCTCAGGGTCAGCAGGAGCCGGTAGACCTTGCCCAGGGTGTCGTAGACCTCGAAGTCGGCGGCGGTCATGTCGCCGATCCGGAAGGTGTCGCCGGGCCGGATCACCGAGATCTTCTTCTGCTCGGTGAAGTGCTCGCCGGCATCGAGGGCGCCCGGAAGCCGGAGATCCCGGCGTTCCACGGTCCCCGGCGCCAGGGAAAGCTTATGGTGGGCGATGTTCAAGGGATCCACCGCCACCAGATGGACCTGGGGGCGGCCCGCCAGAAGCTCCCGGTCGATGGTCACCCGGCCGTCGTCGTCCGGCTTGAGGTTGAGCAGGACCGGGGAGGTGCCGGCCAAAAAGTCGAGGCTGCTGAAATCGGTCGCCGGCGCGACGGGCTCCCCGGGGGCCCGGCCGGCATCCTGACGGATGTCCCCGGCGAGATCCTTGCTGTCATAGGCCGTCCCGCCGGCGGCCCGGTCCACGGCGGTCTCGGTCTTCCGGACCACCCAGGGGTTGAGGAGGAGTTCCGGCCGGCGGAGCATGACCCCGGGGAACTTCTCGGCGTACTTCCGGTCGAGGATGTACCGGTGCTCGTCGCCGATGTCCCGTCCGGCCACGTACTGGGACTCCGGACGGGCCGGCCGGAACCGGTAGGGCTCCGGCGGGGGCGGCGGATCGAGGTGGGTGTAGGGGTCGAAGGGGGGCAGAAACCGCGTGGCAAAGACGTGGAGCCGGGCGAATTCCGTGGCGTTGCCCAGGGTCACCGTTACGGCGGACCCCGACACGTCCGCCTTGCTGATCTGGAGCGGGGTCTCGTTGACGGTCTCCAGGACCCGGGTTTCGGAGAGGACGAACCCGTCCTTCCGCTCCCCTTGGGTGAGCCGGATGTCGATCCCCCATTCCGGATTCCGGAGGAAAAGGAGGTAGTCTCCGGCCGGAAGGGCGTCGATCTCGATGTAGCCGTCCTCCAGGGAGGCGGCGTCGGTGTGGTCCCGGACGAAGACATCCCCCCGTTTCTCCAAAAGCGTGTATCCGGCGCCGAACCCGCCGGCCGGGTAGGGGATCCGGACCCTCTTCCCGGCCTCGCCGTGGCGGTTGGCGGGCAGCCGGTTCCGGTCCGGGAGCAACGGCCAGGTGTGGGCGGCCCCCTCGGGTCCCTCGGCCCGGACCTCCTCGATGCCCGGCAGGGGGCCGAGGCGGATCCGTCCCGCCCCGTCGGTCTGGAGGACCACCGCCGCCGGCTCCCGGAAGTACCGGTGCTTGAAAGAGAGGCGGACCGGCCGGTCCGGCTTCGGCTCCCCGTTCTTGCCGAGGACCTCCAGGATGTAGTCGCCCCCCTGGTGGCTCAGAAAGAGGTCCTGGACCTTGAGGGTGGCGTCGATGGCGTTGACCCCGAAGGTGTCCCCGTCCTCCAGGTCGACCTTCTCGTTCCGGCTGATGTTCCGGACCTTGGCCCGGAGGGAGAACCGGACCGTGGCCAGGTCCTCGGGCACGGTGAATTCATGGGTCGACTCCCGGTCCTCGAAGATCGCAAAATCGGGGACCTCCAGGGTGGTGGAGACCCCGTGGATGTCCACGGACTCGATGGCCAGCCGGACCTCCTCCAAAAGGCTCGTGCTCACCGGATGGCCGTTGACGGTCAGTTCGGGCCGGACCGCCACCGTGGCCGAAAGCCGCGACAGGAGCGATTCCCGGTCGACGTAGAACCCGGCGTCGAGCCGGTAGGTCTCGGCCTGGTGGTCGAATTCGGCCAGGGAGCAGAGATTCCCCTCCCGAAGGACCACCTTGCGGGGCCCGGGCCGCGTGGAAAAGGGCACGATGATCCGACCGGTCTCGTCGGCGGCGAACGCCCGCCCCGACATCCAGAGGGTGGCGCCGGGCCGGTGGCGGTTGGTTTCGTCGTAGATGGTGAACTCGTGGCCGGCGGGGCCGATCTTCTCGGTGAAGAAGAGCTTGCCCTTCCGGATCACCGCGCGGCTCGACCGGCCGTTTCCGATGAACTCCACCACGTAGACGCCGGGCCGGTCGATCCCGGGGAAGGAGAAGGTCCGGCGGACCCGGCGGAAGGCGGGCAGGTCGTACCGGACCACCTCCTCGCGGGAGGCCACCAGGCCGTCGAGATCGACGGCGGTGTCGATCTCCGCCAGCTTGGCCGTGTAGTAGTTGAAGGTGTTGAGTTCGAAGATCTTGACGATGAGGGTCTCCACGTTCTTCACGAAAAGGTCCAGGGAGACCGCCTCCCCACGGTCGAAGAAGCGCCGGTTTTCCGGCGGGAAGTCGAGGTCGACCCGCTCCTTGAGCCGCTGGTACCGGCCCGGATCGAGAAGGGAGTACCACTGCTCCATGTCGCCGAGGCCGTGGAGGATCTTGGTCTCCACGAAGAGATCCTGGAGGTAGGCGTCCCGGATAAATTTCTTGAAGGGCGCAAAGCTCTTTGCCTCCACGAAGAAGTGGGAGAGGTAGTCTCGGACCAGGGCCTCGTCCGACCCCACGGCCGGAAGACGGGTGGCGGCCCGGAAATCGGCGCCCAGGTTGGCCCGGGCGTGCCGGAACTCCCGCCGCCGGAGGTAGTCGGGATCCACGTAGGGGGCGTTTCGGGGCAGGGCGATGTAGGTCATGAACCGGTCCCGGGCCGCTTCGAAGGTTCCCCGGCGCCGGTGCCAATCGAGGATCGCGTGGAGCACGTGGGCCTTGAGGGAGTTGTGGGCGGGGGGAAGGTCCCCCACATAGCCCCAGAGACGCTCCAGGTAGGCCTTCTCCGCCTCGGGGTCGTACCGGAGGTCCACGTCCTCCCCCGGGGCCAGCTTGGCCAGATAGGCGTTGATGAAGGCGGAGTTCTCTTTGAGTTCCGGGGCCATCCGCAGACATTCCTCCATCTGGGGCAGGAGGAGCTGCCGGTGGATGAAATGGGAGCCGAAGCCGCCGCTGTGTTTGTGGCGGAGGTCGGCCACCACCAGGCCGGCCAGGCCGGGGATGTCCGGCCGAACCAGGCGGCTCAGGAAGTCCCGCCGCCGATCCGGATCGAGATCGCCGGGATCCACCGCGTAGAGGCCGGGGTCCTCGATCCCCTGGAGGTTCTTGTATCGGGTAAACGCGCGCTCCATCAGGGTCTTTACGCGGATCCGATCGGGATCGAGGGCCGTGGGATGGTCGGGCTTTTCGTCGGCCACCTCCCGCTGGTGGTCGAATTTCAGGTCGAGGGTCTCCCGGATGTGCTTGAGGGATCGATCGGGGTGTTTTTCGTATTCCAGGAGGGCCTGGCGGTTTTGGATCTCCCGGACCTTGTCGGTGTACCCCTCCCGCTTGATCCACGCCTTGAGCAGCTCGCGGACCCGCTTGAAGTCGCCCGTCTGCTGGGCGTGGAGGCACCCGTAGAAGTAGTAGTCGGCGGTGCCGGGGATCAGTTGGCGCAAAGCCTCGGCCCGGTCCCGGGCCAGGCTGAAATCCTCCACGAATCCGATCTTCTCGGCGCCGGCCATCTGGGAGACGAGGAAGACGGCCCAGACGGCCACGATGGTGATGACAAAGAGTTTCATGGCGGTTCCCCTTATTCCGGAGGTTCGATCATTCCCTTTCGATTTATATCGGATGGGGGACAAAAAGCAAACCCGATTTTCCCGGACGGCGTCCCCGATTCCCTACGGCTCCAGGCACCGCTGGACCCGCAGCCGGCGCCCGTCGGTGGTCAGGGTCACCGCGCCGTGGAGATCCGTTCGGAAAACCCGGCACCCCAGCTTCCGGTAGCGGTCCAGAACCGAGGGGTGCGGGAACCGGAACCGGTTCCGCCAGCCGGCGGAGATGATCACCACCTCCGGGGAGACCGCTTCGAGCAGGGCCGGGCTGCTGGAGGTCCGGCTGCCGTGGTGGGGGGAGAGGAGCACCGTGCCGCGCAGATCCCCCCGCGCCAGCCGGATCAGTTCGGCCTCGGCCGGCCGCTGGATGTCGCCGGGAAAGAGAATGGAGGTCTCCCCGAAGGTCGCCTTGACCACCAGGGAGTTGTTGTTCTCGTCATTTCCCCAGGGCCGGTCGGCGGCGCGGTGGCGGAAATCCACAGGGGGATGGAGGATGTCGAACCGGACCCCGTCGACGGTCCGCGACCGGTCCAGGGCATCGAAATCGATCCGTTCGATGGACCGGCGGCCGAGGATCGATTCCAACGCCCGGTAGCCCTCCGTCTCCGCCGGCTCGCCGTTGGTGATGATCCGCTTCACGTGGAAGTGCTCCGCGATGTAGAGGAGGCCGTTGAGGTGATCGGCGTTGGGATGGGAGAGCCAGAGGGTCTCCACGGTCCGGATCTTCTTGCGCCAGAGGAGCGGGGCGATGATCCACTTGCCCACGTCGAAGATGGAATTGTCGTAGAAGCCGCCGCCGTCCAGGAGCATGCACCGGCCGCCGGGCAGCTCCAGCAGGGCGCCGCTCCCCTGCCCCACGTCGATCACCGTGACCCGGAAGTCCTCCCGGAGAAACCGCTGGTGGACCCAATAGAAGATGTCCCCGGCCAGGGCGAGCCCCCCCAGCGCCACCACGGCCAGGGCGGTCCGGCGGGAAACCGCCCCGGGGGCCCCGGGCCTTTTCGCGGCATGGATCAGCCCCAGCAGCCCCAGGCCGATGGCGTAGTAGATCAGGATCTCCGGCACGGAGGGCGTGACGGTCCGGACGGCGGCCAGGGGGATCTCGGAGAGGCGCTCCATCAGCCAGAGGGCGGGGCGGAGGATCCACCCGTCCAGGCGGAACAGGGATTCCGAGAGCCAGGGGACCAGCGGGTTGGTGAAAGCGGCGAAAAGCCCCAGGGGAACCACCAAAAACCCGATGGCCGGAACGAAGATGAAGTTGGCCAACAGGCCGATGAGGGAGACCCGGTTGAAGGAATGGGCCACCAGCGGCAGGGTGCCGAGGATGGCCAGGAGCGAGACCACCCCAAAGGCGGTGATCCGCTCCCCCATCCCCTTCGGGGGGTGCTCCGCGAACGGGTCCCGGGGATACAGGGCCGACAGGCCCAGAAGGATGGCGGCCACCGCCGCGAAGGAGAGCTGGAAGGAGATGGAGAAGAGCGCGGGCGGATGGAGGGCGAGGATGGTCAGCGCGGCCAGTCCCAGGGTATTGACCGGCTCCGTCTCCCGTTTGACGAGGCAGGCGAGGAGAAAGGCCCCCACCATCAGAACGGCCCGCTGGGTGGAGGGGGACCACCCGGAGACCGCGCCGTATCCCAGGGCGGGCAGGAAGGCGAGCAGGGCCGCCCCCGGCCGGGTCCAGGCCCGCCAGAGCAAGGGCTCCCAGAGGGAGAGGAGCAGGCGGAACAGGAGAAAGGCGATGCCGGCGACGGTGCCGATGTGGAGGCCGGAGATGGCCAGAAGATGGCCGACGCCGACCCGGTTGAAGTCCTCCCGAAGCGCCGGCGGGATCCCGTCCCGGTCCCCGATGACCAGCGCCAGGAGCACCGCCGTGGCCGCCCCGTCGGCCGCCTTTTCCACGGCCGCCCGGATCCGGCCCCGGTACCGGTCCACGACCCCGGGCCCCGGCGCCGCCCGACCAAGGGAAAGGACCGAAAGGGAGTCCTTTCTGGCCCAGGTGGTGGCCCGGATCCCCTGGAAGGCCATGTACCGCCGGTAGTCGAAGCCGCCGGGATTGTGGAAGTTCCGGGGACGCCGGATCTTCCCCTCGAAGGTGATCCGGTCTCCGGGGCGAAGGTCCACGGCGGGTTCGGGCAGGGTCACCCGGAGCTTGCCCGAGGCGGAACGGGAACCCGCTCCGTCCTCCACCCGCCGGACGGCCAGGACGAACCGGCGGCGGCCCTCCAGCCGGACCGGTTCCGTGAGCACCTGTCCGAAGATCCGACGGGCGGCGTCGTCGGCGAACCGGGAGATGTGGTCGGCGGGCAGGACCGGCGAGACCCAGGGCTGAATGGCGAGGTATCCCAGGGCCGTGAGGAGGACGAGGGGAGAGAGGCGGGCGGATCGCCCCCGAAGGGCGGCATAACAGAGGACCAGGAGGCTCGAAACGGCGGCGAGATGACCGGCGGCGGCGTAACCGGCCAGGGATTCCCCCAGCAGGATTCCAGCCATGAACGTGCCCAGCAGGGGGAGGACCGGCCGGGCCCAGGCCGGGGATCCCCGCCGCCCGCTACCCGGCGACCCCCTCACTTCACCCGTCGGATCGCCGCCCCGAGGGCGGAGAACTTCTCCTCCATGGCCTCGTACCCCCGGTCGAGGTGGTAGACCCGGTTGACGGTGGTGGTCCCCTCGGCCACCAGGCCCGCCAGAACCAGGGAGGCGGAGGCCCGGAGGTCGGTGGCCATCACCGGCGCGCCGGAAAGATGGGCCCGCCCCTTGACCACGGCGGAGTCGCCCGACACCCGGATGTCGGCTCCCAGCCGCCGGAGTTCGCTCACGTGGATGAAGCGGTTCTCGAAGATGGTCTCGGAGATCAGGCTGAGGCCCTGGGCCACCGACATCAGGACCATGAACTGGGCCTGCATATCGGTGGGGAACCCGGGGTAGGGCATGGTCTTCACGTCGACGCTACAGATTTTTTCCGGACCGATCACCCGCATCCGGCCGTCTGTGGTTTCGATCCCGGCCCCGGCGGCCCGAAGCTTGTTGGTGACCGCCTCCAGGTGCTCCGGCCGGCAGCCGGTCAGGGTGATATCCCCCCGGGTGAGGGCCGCCGCCACCATGAAGGTCCCGGCCTCGATGCGGTCGGGGATGATGGTGACCTCGGCGGGGCGAAGTTCGGGGACTCCGTCGATGGTGATCACCGAGGAGCCCGCCCCCTGGACCCGGCCCCCCATGGCGTTGAGAACCTCGGCCAGGGCGATGATCTCCGGCTCCCGGGCCACGTTGCGCAGGACGGTCCGGCCGTGGGCCAGGACCGCCGCCGTCATGAGGTTCTCGGTACCCGTCACCGTGGGGGTGTCGAAGTAGAAGTCGCACCCGGTGAGACGACGGGCCGTGGCCTCCACATAGCCGTGCTGGATCTCGATCTCCGCCCCCATCCTGGCCAGCCCCTTCAGATGCAGGTTGATGGGCCGGGCACCGATGGCGCATCCGCCGGGCAGGGAGACCCGGGCCCTGCCGCGCCGGGCCACCAGGGGACCCAGGACCAGGATGGAGGCCCGCATCTTCCTCACCAGATCGTAGGGGGCTTCGTGGCTCCGGAGCCCGCCCGCGTCGACCCGAACCGTATTGCCGTCGGTCTCGGTCCCGGCCCCCAGGTGGGTCAGCAGGGTGAGGACGCTTTGGATGTCGTGGAGCCGGGGCACGTTCCGGAAGGTGTTCCACCCGTCGGTCAACAGTGCGGAGACCAGGATCGGCAAGGCCGCGTTCTTGGCGCCGCTGATCCGGACCTCTCCGGCGAGGGGCCGGCCGCCTTCGATGAGAATCTTGTCCATGGCATCCTGTGGGAGGGTTTGCGCGGGATGATCCCGTGGGGTCTCCGGAACGAAAAAAGCGCTCCCCCGCCGGCGGGGCGGGGCGAGCGCTTCTTTCAGGCAATGTTACACCGGATCAGTGGTGGTCGTGATCCGATCCATCGTCTTTGATGGTCTCCACCGCCGACTTGACGATGCAGTAGGTCATCCCGAGCCCGATGATGGTCAGCGCGTACCAGAGGCCGCCGTGGAACACCATGTGGCTCATATCCCAGATCCATTCGAACGAAAACGGAAACATTGGCGAAATCCTCCTTGGGTCTACTCTTCAACAGGGTTGAGTTCGGCTTCCTGGGGGAAGATCGGCAGATACCGGTGGGACAGGGCGATGAGGATGATCCCGTAGGCCACCGGAAGGATGGTGGTGGCGACCTCCTGCCAGCTCGGGAAGTACATGAACCAGTCCTCGAAGGGGAGCACCGGCACCGCCAGGACCTGGAGCACCATCACCCACCGGTTGATGCAGACGCCGATCACCGCCAGGATCGCCGCCGTCCAGAGGAGGAAGGGGTTCCGCCGCCCCGGCTTGGTGATCAGGATCAGCGCGGGCACCACCCCGCAGATCACCAGTTCGGCGATGAGGATCCAGAGGCCGTAGACGGGGTTGTCGGTGTAGAAGTCCATGAGGGTGAACCCGGCCTTCGGAGCGGTGACCACCGCCCAGTACCAGGTGTCGATGATCTTGGCGACCATGTAGGTGAGGAGCATCCAGCCGGAGATCTTGGCCAGCAGCTCCACCACGTTGTCCTTGACCAGTTTCTTTCCGGTGACCTTCTCGGTGATCTTGGTGATCAGGATGGTGAAGCAGGGACCGCAGGCCGCCGCGGACCACGTGAAGAGAAAGAAGGTCCACGGCCAGATGAGGACCCCTTCCCGGAACCCGAAGGGGCGGGCGAAAAGGACGCCGGCCACGCCGCCCAGGGAGCCCTGGTGGAAAAAGGAGAGGAAGGCGCCGGTGGCGGCGAAGACCGCCATGATCCCGTGCATGTTGTGGCTGAGGTGGTGGAGGAAGGGGACCTCGTCCAGCTTCCGGTTCTCCAGGATCAGCGGGATGTACTCGATGGTCAGCACCGCGAAGTAGCAGGAGAGGCAGAAGGCCACCTCGGTGAGCATGGAGTGGACGTTGGCGTGCCAGAAGATGAACCATCCCCGGAGGGGCTGTCCGATGTCGATGGCCAGGATCAGCAGGGCGGAGCTGTAGCAGATGAACCCGATGAGCACCGCGTAGTTGATGATGTTCTTCAGCTCGTCCTTGCCGACGATGTATTTGAGAAACCCGGAGAAGAAGGCGCCGCCCCCCAGGGCGATCACCGCCAGGTCGGCCCAGATCCAGAGGGCGAACCCGTAGGCGTTGTTCATGTTCGTCTGGTTGAGCCCCTTCAACCAGCAGAGTATCATGGCATAGACGCCCCACAACAGCACGACGCCGACAATGGCGATGAAGAGCGTGAATTGCCACAGCGGACAGCGTTTGACTCCTTTGGGAATTAATGCAGAATCCATGAATGATCTACTCCTCGTCCAAATTCGGTTCAAAGGTTCTCGCCACTGTTATGCCTCGGCCTTTTCGAGTTCGTGCTCCAGGTAGTTGTCTCCGGCCAGGCGCACCCACCTTCGGCTGGAGATGTAGTAGACCTTGGGGTTGGTGCCCAGCCGTTCCAGCAGGCGGAAGGCGTTGGGGTGCTTTTTCATTTCGTATACGGCGTGCTCGGGGTTGTCGAGGTCGCCGAAGGTGATCGCCTTGGCCGGGCAGGCCTGGGTGCAGGCGGTCTGGTACTCGTCCTCGGCCAGGTCCCGCCGTCCCTCGTAGTAGGCCTTCTCCATGGCCAGCTGGTGGCGGTGGAAGCAGAAGGAGCATTTCTCCACCACGCCCCGGGTCCGGACCGAGACGTTGGGGCTGAGCATCTTCTCCATCCCCTCGGGCCAGACCGGATCCCACCAGTTGAAGTACCGCACGTGGTAGGGGCAGGCGGCCATGCAGTACCGGCAGCCGAAGCACCGGGTGTAGATCTGGCTGACGATGCCGGTCTCCAGGCTGTAATCGGTGGCCGTGGCCGGGCAGACCGACACGCACGGGGAGTGGCCGTGGTGCCCCTCGCAGTGCATGCAGGGGCGGGGCAGGTAGCAGACATCGGCTTCGGGATAGGGCTTGTGGTTGGACAGTTTGTAGACCCGCAGCCAGGTGATGCTCAGTTGCTTGTCGGACTGGTCCTCCCGGAAGGGGACGTTGTTCTCCGCCATGCACGCCACCATACAGGCCCCGCAGCCGGTGCACTTGTCCAGGTCGATCACCATGCCGTACTTTTTGGCTTTATAATTTTGCTGTTTCATCAGATCCTCTGTATCTCCCTCTGTATCTGGCTCTTTATCTGGACTCTACCATGTCCCAGGGTCGAGCGTGGTCGACGATTTCAGGTTCTGTGCGATCCCTTGTCCCGAAGGCCCGCGGCCATCAGGCCTTGGTCAGCTTCGCCCGGATCCCCCAGGCGGCGTTCAGGCCGGAGACCGGATCCTGGATCGGACTGATGAGTGCGTTGAAGTTGGCCCCTTTCCCGGCGATGTACCGGGTGTTGGCCGTATGGCCGAGGCCGGTCGGCGCGGCCACCACCCCGGGGGCGATGCCGTCGTAGAGATTGACCCGGACCGAGGCCGTGCCCGTCGGCGTGGCGAGGACGGCGAAGGCGCCCTCCCCCAGCCGGAACTCCCTGGCGGTGGCGGGGTTGACCTGGACATACATCGTCCCGTCCTCCAACACCTTCTCGGAGACCGTCTTGACCATGAAGGGGGTGTCGGCGATGGGGCCGCTGGCCAGACGCATGGAGTCGCAGGGGATCAGGATCAGCGGAAAATCGCCGGCCTCCCCCTCGATCTTCATCTGGCTGAGGATGCTTTCCCCCTCGTGCCGGTAGCTCGCGTTGAAGAACTCGAACCTGCCCGAGCCGGTGGCGAAGGCCTCCGCGGACCGGGGCGGCGCGAAGTCGGGGTTGAAGAGGAAACCGTCCGCCTCCAGGGTGTCCCAGACATTGCCCATGGTCTCCTTGAGACACGCCTCGTAGTCCTTCCAGGGAAAGGCCTCTCCCACGGTGCCCCCCAGCTTCCGGGCGATCATCATCAGGGCGTCCCCCACATGCCGGGTGTCGCACTGGGGCTTCACCACCGGCCGGGTCATCCCGATGATCGGCTTGTGGAGGCTGAAGGGGGCGGGGACATCCTGGTACCGTTCGAGATAGGTATGGTTGGGCAGGATCAGGTCCGCGGCGGCGGCGGTCTCGTCCATGTAGGAGGAGAAGCTGATCACGAAGGGGATCTTTTCGAAGGCCTTGCTGACGGCATCGGTGCCGGGCAGGGTGTAGCAGGGGTTGGCCTCGGAGACCATCAGCACCTTGAGGGCGCCCTCCCCCCGGGCCACCGCCTCGGGCAGGTTGTGGATCATGGACCGGGTATGGGGGAACCGCCGGCTCCCGGCCCCGTCGATCCTGGGGGTCTCCAGCCCTTTGCGGGCGATGTCGTCCAGGCCGGGGTCGGACCAGTCGACGTAGTCGGGCCGGTCGAGGGACCAGACCCCGCCGGGGGCGTTGATGTTCCCGGCCAGGGCGTTCAGGGCATGGACCGCCATGAACTCGTGGATGCTGCCCGGGATTTGCCCTTTTCCCCGTCCGCACAGGGCCAGCGGATGCTCGGCCTTGGCGAAGTTGTTGGCCAGACTCACCACCAGGGAGGCGGGAACGCCGGTGATCTTCTCCACCTTGTCCGGAGCGTACCCGTCCAGGACGAAGCTCTTGAAGCCCTTGAAGGTCCTGCCCGCGTCGTCGGTCCAATCCTCGAAGCCGAAGGCCGCGTTTTCCACGAAGTCCTTGTCGTGCATCCCCTGGGAAAGCATGACGTGGGCCATCCCCAGGGCGAGCACCGACTCGGTGCCGGGATTGACGGGGATCCACTTTTCCGCCTTGGCCGCCGTGTTGGAGAGCCGGGGCTCGACCTGCACCAGGGGGACCCCCTTCTCCAGCCAGGCGCTGTGGGCCTGGAACATCCGCACCGGCGAGCCCCACCCTTCCAGGATGCCGCTGCCGAAGCTGATCACGAAGTCGGTGTTCTCCAGGTCGAACCCGGCCAGACTGTCGGTGCCCTGCATCATCTTGAGGGTGACGGCGTAGCTGTCGGCGATGGTGGCGTTGTACATGAGGTTGGGGGAGCCGTAGGCGGTCATGAACCGACGGAACAGGGCGGGAACGGTGCCGTATTCGGGGCCGATCACGGCGCCCACGCCGTCCGGATTGCCGTTGGCCCGGACCTCTCCCAGCCGGTTGGCCGCCATGGCGACGGCCTCCTCCCAGGAGATCTCCTCCCACCGGCCCTCGCCCCGCTCGCCCACCCGCTTCATGGGGGCCTTTACCCGCCTGGGGCCGTAGAGGAGCTGGAGGCCGGAGAGGCCGAGGATACAGATGCCGCCGTGGTTCACCGGATGGTCCGCCATCCCTTCGATCTTGACGGCCCGATCGTCGATCTTCCGGACGGTGATGCCGCAGCCGCCCGGACACAGGGTGCACACCGAATTGACGTAATGGCTCGCGCCGTCGGCCGGCACCGGCGTCCACGGCCAGGTCTGGGTCCAGATGGAGATGTCATCGGTCAGCTTCCATGGCAAGGGTGTCAGGGCCGTCCCCGCTGCGAGTCCGATTCCGAGCGACAAGAAACTTCTTCTATCGATTTTCATAGATTCTACCCCTCAAATCCGAATAAGGAAAAGTCTTGCTGTTCAACGTGGTGGTTCGGGACACGGGATCTGTGCCGTCCTCACTTGTGGCAGACGAAGCAGGCGCCCTTGTGGGTCTGGACGCTGGTCTGGTTGACCCCCCGCGCAACGTGACACTCCGCGCAGTCGTCCATCTTCATTCGATCCCAGGGATTCTTCTTGATGCCGGCGATGCTGTACCCCCAGATATCCCGGCTGTACCGGGTGATCCGGTTCTCCTGGTACGGTTTGAGGCTCCGCGATTCCCCGATGGGTCCGTGGCAGGTGACGCACGCCATCTCCGCGCCGAGGACGTGGGCCGCATGGGAGAAGAAGACGCAGTCGGGCTGTTTCGAATAGATGAGCCAGGGGACCTCCCGCCAGTTGGCCACGTACTCCTCCACGAAGATTCTCTCGTCCTCGGTGCCCCCCTGGACCTCCTCGTGGCAGTCGATGCACTGCATCAACGTGGGCACCCCGGCGAAGGTGCCGTCCTCCCGGAAGAAATGGCAGCTGTCGCAGGACCCGACCATCTCCGTGTGGAGCACATGGTCGAATTGGATGGGCTGCTGTTTTTCGGAGTAGAGCAGCTTGGGAAAGATGATCCACCCGACGATCAGGCTGGCCACCAGTCCGATGACGAAAAAGAGGATGATGAAGCCGGTGGCCCCGTCCTCTTGGCTCTTCTTTGCCGGGGATGACGGTGCCGTTTCAACGTCGCCCTGTTCAGAAATCTCTTTCGCTTTCTCATCTAAATTGGTCATGGAAACTCCGTCAGGCTTTGGTTATGGGTTTTCGAGAAAACTAAAAAAAGACCGCGGGAAGCCCCTTTTGCGCGCCGTGCGGCGGCCCGGACCGGTGGCGGACCGGTCCGGATAACTCGGAGGTCTGTACCTGTAGGAGCCGATTTTGTCAAGTGAAAATCACTGGGCGTAGCTGTGCAGACCGGGCAGAAGATTGACGCCGAAATAGGTGAAAAGCACGGCCATGAACCCCACCACCGAGATGTAGGCGATCCGCTTGCCGTGCCATCCGCGCATGAGCCGGGCGTGGAGCAGCGTGGCATAGATGAACCAGGTGATCAGGGACCAGGTCTCCTTGGGATCCCAGGACCAGTAGCTCCCCCAGGCCGAGTTGGCCCAGACCGCGCCGGTGATGATTCCGATGGTGAGAAAAAGGAAACCGAACATCACCGTCCGATGGGTCAGGTCGTCGAGGATCCCGGGGCGGGGGAGCCGGGAAAGGAGCGGCCGCTTCTCCTCCGGGTCCCGCTGCTTGAAGATGTACATGATGCTGGTGCCGAAGGCGACGGCGAACCCGGCGTACCCGAGGAAGCAGGTGATGACGTGGGCGATGAGCCAGTTGCTCTGGAGGGCCGGGATCAGCGGCTGGATCCGGTCGCTGATGTTGGGGGAGAGGGAGGCGTACGCCATGGAGAGAAAGGCCAGGGGCGTGGCAAAGGCCCCCACGACCCGGATCCGGTACCGGTATTCGATGTAGAGGTAGAGGACCCCGATGCACCAGGCGAAGAAGACCAAAGACTCGTAGAGGTTGGTGAGGGGGACCCGTCCGATCCCCATCTGGTGGGACTCCGCCCACCGCAGGAGGATCCCCGCGGTGTTTCCGATGACGGCGGCGAGGGTCACCCAGGTGGCGGCCCGGCCGGGCGTCTCTTTTTTGAAGACCCAGGCGGCGACGTAGAGGACCGCCGCCAGGCCGTAGATGAAGGTCACGATGGAAAGCAGGAACGAACTGTTCATATGGGTATCCGCCTTTTCGGTTATGGGTTGGTTCGATCCGGAGCCGTCGCGCCGCCCGGTCCGGTTCACTCCGGGGGGATGCCGCCCCCCGCCGGGGGCGGTCCGGAGATGGTCATCCGAAGCCCCTCTCCGGTCTCCTCGATACCGTAGGTCGGGGAGAGGGCGACGTCCAGGTCCACGGCGATCCGGAGAAACCCGGGGTGTTCCCCCACCCGGATCCGCTCCACCAGGGGGTGGATCACCGCCTCCACCGTCGGCCCCTCGTACCGCCAGGGGCCGGGGAGGTCGAGCACCACCTTTGCGGGGGGATCGTCGAGGACCACGAAGGTCTTGTACCTGGGGGGCGGGCCGTCGAGATCGATCCGGAGTTCGAAGCCGCCGCCTCCGTCCTCCATGGACCGGCCCTCGATCGTTTCCAGAAGCCGCTTTTTACCGGAGATCCGCGATCTCACCACCGCGCGGGTGGGGCCCTTTTCCCTTCGGGGGTCGGGGACCGCCAGGCTCGGCTCGTAGAGGTGCTCCTTTTTCAGGGTCAGGATCATCCCCTTGAGGGACTCCTGGATGTAGGGGGCCAGGGTTTCGGCCGTCTTCAGCTCGAGGACGAGCCGGAGCTTGTCGGGGTGGCGGGCCGCCCGGATGCGCCGCACCGTATCGTGGCCCATCCGGTACCGGGCGCGCCGGGGTCTCTCCCAGTCGCCGGGCAGATCGACGACCATCCGGAAGGGGTCTTTGAAGTAGGAGATCCGGTACTCCCGGATGGGACCGTCCGCCCAGAGGACCACCTTGAACTCGCCGGGGGTGTCGTCCTGGATGTGGACGCTCTCGAAGACCCGTTTCACCCCGTCGCCGGGGGGCGCCGAAGCCGGGACCGATCCCTCGGCGGCGGCGTGGGCGGCCGCGGCCCGGAGGATCAGGAGGAAAGCCGCCGACAAGAGCGGCGCCGGAATGAAAAAAGGCCGCCGGGGGCGGGATCGAAAGGTCCGCCGACGCGCCGTGGGGTGGTCCGAAGTCCTCATGATGCCTCCTTATGGGGTGGGGGCCGGCGGGTCCATACGGGCGCCCGGACCGGCCCCGCCCCGGTTTTCATGGCCCGTCAGTTTTCGAGGGTCAGGGTGAACCCCTTGTCCGTTTTGGCGATCACCGGGGTCCGGTCCACCTTCTGTTTCAGATCGAGGACCACGCTCAGGTGGTCGGGGTGTTCCCCCACCCGCACCCGTTCCACCAGTTCGCTGTCCATGTTGAACCGGGAGCGGCCGGCGTTCTCCCAGTCGCCCTTCAGGTTGATCACGAACCGGGGGGGATCGGACATCTGGAATGCCTCGTACTCCGCCACGGGGCTGTCGGCCACAAAGGACATCTTGAAGGCGCCGACGGCGGCCTGCTGGGAGATCTCCACCATTCTGGAGACGGGCCGTTCGGGCCGGGGCGGCGACGGCCGCCGGGCCTCCGGCCGGATTCCCGGCCCGGAGACCTTTTCGGCGGTGGCGACGATATCGACGGGCACCTCGGGGGCCGGTTCCGGTGACACATCCGGTTCCGGCGATGCCCCGGGCTCCGGCGGCGGCTCCGCGGCTGCGGTGTCGGCGGGCGCGGCCGGGGTCTCGCCGGACGGTTCGGAGACCGGCGTCGGCTCGGGGGCGGGCGGGACTTCCTCGGCGGGCCGGGTCCCGCCGCCGGAGGGCCGCGCGGAAGAAGGTTCCGGTTCCGGTTCCGGTTCCGGTTCAGCGGTTCCGGCGGCGCCGGCGATCTGCGTCCCCCCGGTACCCCCGGACGGGGAGGGGATGTCCTCCTCCTGGATATCGGCCGCCGTGGTCACCGGCGGCGGCGTGAAGGTCACCTCCGGATCGGGGACCTCATCCTCGATTTCTGCCACCGGAGACGCCACCGGCCTCGGGGTGTCCGGTTCGTCCCCGGCGGTCGGCTTTTGGTCCCGGTCCGGGAGCAGACCGAGCGGAAGGAACAGAAGAACCAGCAGAAGCACGATGATCACCCCGGCGGCGATCCGGGCGGACCGCGTCCGGAAGGGGTTGTTGAACCTCCAGAACCGGCTCCAGCACTCCTTGCACCGGTACGGCATCCAGGGATAGACATACCGCAGCACCTTCTCCGGTCCGCGCCGGTGGGAATACGTCACGTTCTCGCTTCCGCATCTTGGGCATTCCATATTTCTCTCCCTTGAAAAACCTTATCTTTATGGGTCGTTACGACGATTCCACCATATGCCGGGTTCGGGGAAACTTCAACTTGTTTTTTGGGCCTCCCCCAGCTCCCGCAGGCGGTCGGCCAGCCGTTTGACCCGGCTCTCCATGCCGAGCCGGTTCTTGTCGGCGATGCCCGCCACGGTCACCCGGCTCCCCTTGCCCTCGGGACGGATCTCCACCAGGATCCGCTGGTGGGACATGAAAAAGGTGATGAAGATCCCCAGGATCATCACGATGAACCCGGAATAGACGATCCAGACCCCCGGGTCCCGGGTCACCTGGAGGCCGGTGTAGTAGTGGTGGTCCAGACCGCTGACGGCGATGATGAACGCCCCTTCCCGCATCCCGCGCTTGACGATCATCCGGTCGAAGTCGGGGTGGTGCAGCGGCAGGATCACCTCCGCGGGGACGCCGTCGACCGGCGCCACCCGGGCCACGAAGGTGTCCCCCAGGTTCATCCGCCCCATAAAGGTGTAGGAGCGGACGAACTCCCGGATCATGAAGGTCCCGGCCCCCTCGGGCATCTCCACCGGCTCCCCCACCCGGGCGGTTTTGGTGTAGGCCATCCCCGATTCGACGCTGGTGAAGGTGATCTCCGCCGACCGGGGCGGCAGGTTTCCGTAGCTCGACTGGTAGATGCTGATCCCGCCGTACCGCAGGGGGTCGTTGACGATGATGTCCCGCTCCGTCAGCGTCTCCCCGTCCCGCACCAGGGCCAGGGTCGATCGGAACTCCTTCGGGGCGCCGGTCTCGTAGAAGGAGACATCGAAGTCCAGACACCGGATCTCGAAATCGAGGGTATGGGGCTCTCCGGTCTTCTTGAGCCGGATGGTCCGTTCGCCCCCCCCTTCGGGGATCTGGACGAACCCCTCGAACCCGAGGAAGGAGCCGGCCAATCCGCCCAGCAGCAGGAGGATGACGCTGAAGTGGACCACATAGACCCCCAGCCGGGTCCACCGCCCCTTCTCGGCGAAGATCCGATGGCCCCCCCCCTCGGCCGGTTCCGCCTTCCGGCTCCGGAATCCCCGGGTGGCCGGCGCCAGGTAGACCTCCCGGAGGCGGTCCGGCGGCGCCTCCACCGGGAAGGTCTCCTGGGGGGCCTTTTTGAATCGGCCCGGGGAGAAGGGGGACTTCCGGGGGAAGATCACCCGCCAGGTTCCCGAAAGCCGGTCGACGGAGCAGGCCACGATGTTGACGGTCAGCAGGCACAGGAGCAGCTGAAACCACCAGGAGTGGTACATATCGAATAAATTCAGCGCGGAGAAGATCTTGTAGAGCCCCGGCCCGTACTGTTGAAAGTAGGCGGCCGGATTTTCGTTCTGGGGGATGAGCGTGCCGATGACGGAGGTGACCGCCAGGGTCAGCAGGAGCACCACGGTCAACCGGACGGATACGAAGAACTTCCATATTTTATTCAATAGGTTGGCTGATTCGCCCTCTGTTTTCATCCTCTATCCTTTCAAAAAGTAGAACCTCTATGTTTATCAAAACCCCGTTGACGAAGCAAGCCGAATCGTTTAAAAAGATCTCCGTTCGCATCCACCCTTGACAACCATCGGATCGGGAGTAAATTTCTCTCGAATTTACGCCCCTGCCGCCGATGGGGCGCGCCAGGCTGGATTCGACCTGAAAACGCCAATATTAATCATGAATTAACCTAAATCAAAGGGGTGTGACACCGATGATAGAAGTGAAAAACCTCACCAAGCGGTTCGGGACCAAGACGGCGGTGGACGACGTCTCCTTCACGGTGGAGAAGGGGGAGATCCTCGGGTTTCTCGGCCCCAACGCCGCCGGGAAATCGACCACCATGCGGATGATCACCGGCTTCATCCCCCCCAGCGCCGGCACCGCCGCCGTCGGCGGGCACGACGTGGTGGAGGACTCCCTGGCGGCCCGGCGGAAGATCGGATATCTGCCGGAGAACGCCCCGGTCTACCCGGAGATGACCGTCTTCGACTACCTCGACTTCTGCGCCGAGATCCGGGGATTCGGATCCGGAGACCGGCGGCGGAAGGTGGACGAGACCCTGGAGCGGTGCTTCCTCGACGAGGTGACCCACCAGTCCATCGGCACCCTCTCCAAGGGGTTCAAGCAAAGGGTCTGCTTCGCCCAGGCCATCCTCCATGATCCGGAGTACCTGATCCTGGACGAGCCCACCGACGGCCTCGACCCCAACCAGAAGCACGAGGTCCGGCTCATGATCCAGCGGATGAGCGCCGACAAGGCGATCATCCTCTCCACCCACATTTTAGACGAGATGGAGGCGGTCTGCACCCGGGCCATCATCATCGCCAAGGGCCGTATCGTGGCCGACGACACCCCGGCCGACCTCAAGGCCCGCTCGGCCCTCCACGGCGCGGTGACCCTCACCCTGGCCGACGGCGAGACCGACGGCCTGGTATCGGGGATCGAAACCGTGGCCGGGGTCGGTTCGGTCAAGATCCTGGAGAAGGCCGGCGGCGAGGTCAAGGTCCGGGTCTTCCCGTCCGCCCCGGAGACCCCCATCATCAACCCGCTCCTTGCGGCCCTCTCCGAAAAGCGATACCGGCCCACCTCCGTGTTCGTGGAACAGGGGCGCCTGGACGAGGTCTTCCGGAACATCACCACCTGATCATCCGAAACCCGGGTTCCATCACCCGAATTCCATTTTTCACCGAAATTTCAGTAGAGAGGCGATATGAGCACGACCGATTCCGTGAACAATGTTCGAGCCATTCTCAAACGGGAGTTCTTCGGCTATTTCAGCTCCCCGGTGGCCTATGTCTTCATCGTCATCTTCCTGATGCTGCTGGGGTTCTTCACCTTCTACGTGAGCAACTTCTTCGCCGTGGGCCAGGCCGACCTCCGGTTCTTCTTCCAGTGGCACCCCTGGGTCTTCATGTTCCTCATCCCGGCGGTGGCCATGCGGCTGTGGGCCGAGGAGTGGCGCATGGGGACCGTGGAGCTGATCCTCACCTTCCCGGTGACCACCTGGGAGGCGATCCTGGGCAAGTTCCTGGCCGCCTGGGCCTTCATCGGCATCGCCCTGGCCCTCACCTTTCCCATGGTGATCACCGTCTCCTACCTGGGCAACCCGGACATGGGGGCCGTGATCTGCGGCTATGTCGGAAGCCTGCTCATGGCCGGGGCCTTTCTCAGCGTGGGGACCATGACCTCGTCGCTCACCCGGAGCCAGGTGGTCAGCTTCATCCTGGCCATCGTCCTGTGTCTGTTCTTCATCCTGGCCGGGTATCCGCCGGTGACCGGGGTGTTGTCGGGATGGGCCCCCGTGTGGCTGGTGAAGCTGATCTCCGACATGAGCTTTCTCACCCACTTCACGGCCATGCAGCGGGGAGTCATCGATCTGCGCGACCTGATCTACTTCCTGTCGGTGATCGGCTTCATGCTTTTCATCAACGGGGTCGTCATTCGCAACCGAAGAACGGCTTAGAGATTCAAGATACGGAGGCCATCTACCATGTCCGAAGACAAAAAAGGCACCGCCATTTCAGGGTCGCTCTTCTCCGCGGGGGGAGTGATCCTGGTCCTGTTCATCCTGATCTTCGTCAACCTGATCTTCTCCCAGGTCACCGTCCGGTGGGACGCCACGGCGGACGATCTCTACTCCCTGTCCGAAGGGACCCGGGAGATCCTCTCCGACCTGGACCGGGAGGTGACCATCAAGGTCTTCTACTCCCGGGACGCCGTCAACCTGCCGGTCCACATCAAGACCTACGCCCGGCGACTGCTCGATTTCCTCTCCGAGTACGAGTCGTACAGCGACGGCCGGGTGACCGTGGAGACCTACAACCCCGAGCCCGACTCCGAGGAGGAGGACTGGGCCCGGAAGTACGGCATCGAACCCATCAACCTGGCCACCGGCGAGCGGATCTACTTCGGCCTGGTGGCCATGTCCGCCGACCAGGAGGAGACGATCCCCTCCATCGACCCGAGCCGGGAGGAGCAGCTCGAATACGACATCACACGGCTCATCGCCCGGGTCCAGTCGGCGGATAAACCGAAGATCGGCATCATCACCGCCCTGCCCATCTTCGGCGGACCGCCGCCCATGGGGATGATGCAGAACCCCAACCAGATGCAAGAGCCGTGGGTCTTCATCTCGGAGCTGAGAAAGACCTACGAGGTGGTCGAGATCCCGGTCACCGCCGAGGAGATCGAGGCGGACCTCGACCTGCTGATCCTCTTCCACGCCAAGGGCATGGGAGACCCCCTCGCCTTTGCCGTCGACCAGTACGTCCTGGCCGGGGGCAACGCGGTGGTCTTCGCCGATCCCTTCTCGGTCAGCGACAGCGCCCCCAGCGGGACCCAGCATTCGGTGCCGGAGAAGCTCTTCCGTGCCTGGGGGGTCTCCATGGCCGGAGACAAGGTGGTCCTCGACCTCGATTACGCCACCAAGCTGCGGAACCGGAACAACCAGGTGGAGGAGAACCCCCTGTGGCTCTCCGTGCCCGCTGCCGGCTTCAACAAGGACGACGTGACCACCGCCAAGCTGGAGAGCCTCCTGATGCCGGTGGCCGGGGCCATCGAGAAACGCGAGGAGAGCACCTACGACTACGAGCCCCTGATCCAGTCGAGCGCCAACTCGTCGCTCACCGAGTCCTTCCGGGCCCGGTTCCCCAGCGGCGACGCCCTGCGCCGGGACTTCTCCGCCACCGCCGACACCTACGACCTGGCGGCCCGGGTCCGGGGGACCTTCCAGACCGCCTTCCCGGACGGAAAGCCGGAGGCCGAGCCGGAGCCGGGTCAGCCCCCGGCCGACGAGGAGCCGGAGGAGCCGGAGGAGGAGGAGGAGGAGGAAGCCGAGGGCTCGTTCCTCAAGGAGGGGACCGACAACGCCACGGTGGTCCTGGTGGCCGACGCGGACCTGCTCTTCGACGGCTACTACGTCAGCCGCCAGAACTTCCTCGGGTTCGACATCGCCCGGATCTTCAACGACAACCTCAACTTTTTGCTCAACACCATCGAGATCCTCACCGGCAGCGACGCCCTGATCACCATCCGGTCCAGGGGCAAGTTCGAGCGGCCCTTCACCAAGGTGGAGGAGCTGGAGCGCAAGGCCCAGGCCCGGTGGCTGGCCAGGGAGCAGGAGCTGGTGCGCAAGGTCGAGGAGACCAACCGGAAGCTCCGGGAGCTGGAAGGAAGGAAGGACGGAAACCAGGAGTTCATCATCAGCGCCGAGCAGGAGGCGGAGATCGAGAAGTTCCAACGGGAGAAGCAGCGGATCAACCAGGAACTCAAGGAAGTCCGCCGGAACCTGCGGAAGGACATCGAGGCCCTGGGGACCAAGGTGAAGTTCGTCAACATCTTCCTGATGCCGATGCTGGTGGCCGCCGCCGGTCTGGGGTACGCCTTCCACCGGCGCAAGAAGAGCCAGAATCGATAGAGAGGAGCAGCGCGACATGAAATCGAAAACGATTCTCATCCTGTTGGCCGTCTGCGCCGTCCTCGGCGCCATCGCCTATTTCACCCTCAACCCGGCCGGCGAAGACCGGAGCGCCTCCCGGATGGGCACGGACCTGTTCGACGCCCTGCCCGTCAACGACGTGGCCGCCATCGACCTGGCCGGCCCGGTGGACGCGGTCTCCTTGAAGCGGGGGGAGACGGTCTGGGAGGTGGCGGACCGGTACGGCTACCCCGCCGACTTCGGTAAGATCACCGAGATGGTGAAGAAACTGAGGGACGCCGCCGTGGGCCGGAGCTTTCCGGCGGACGACGACACCCTCGACCGCCTCTCCCTTCATCCGCCCGGCCAAGAGGGCGTCACCGAGGACCAGGCCGGCACCCGGATCACCCTCAAGGACAAGGCCGGGAAGGCCCTGGCCGACGTGATCGTCGGCGACCCCCGGGAAGCGTCCGCCGGCGCCGGCGGCCACTACCTCAAGATGGCCGGCGGCGAGACCATCTATCTGGTGGACCAAAGCTTTCGGCTGATGGAGACCCGGCCGGCCGACTGGCTGGAGAAGGAGCTTCTCAAGGCCCCGGGCAAGGAGGTGGAACAGGTGACCTACCGGAAGGGGGAGGAGACGGTCTACACGCTGGCCCGCCCGGAGAAGGGGAAGGATCCGGCGTTCGAGGAGACCCCCGAGGCATATGCCGACCGGAAGGTGAAGACGAGCGAGATGAACACGCTGTTCACCGCCCTGTCGGCGTTCCGGATCGACGATGTGGCCGATCCGGCCAAGTTCGGCGAGGATGCCGAGCCGTTCCAGGAGACCTTCACCTACCGCCTCTACGACGGGACCCGGTACCGGATCTCCCTGGGGGGGCCGGTGGCGGATGATCCGGAGAAGTTCTACCTCCGGGTCCGGGCCGACTACGAGGCCCCGCCGGAGCCGCCCGAGGAGGCGGAGGCGACGGAACCCGAGGAGACGTCCGACGGGGACGCGGAAACGGCGGAGGCCGACGCCGAGGCGGAGAAAGCGGCCGAGGAGGCCCGGAAGAAGGCGGCCGCCGAGCGGAAGGAGAAGCAGGCGGAGCTGGCCCGATCGGCGGTGGAGCTGACCGAGAAGATCGGCAAGTGGACCTACATCGTGCCCAAGTGGCGGTACGAGAACTTCACCACCGATGTGGCGGATTTCTTCGAGGCGCCGCCGGAGCCGGAGGCTGATGCCGAGACGCCGGAGGCCGG
>CAYSLC010000058.1:0-26080 GCA_964431545.1 uncultured Desulfobacteraceae bacterium
GCGGATTCCGCCCGAAACCTGTGCAACATCATCAGGTGCAGGCGGATGGACCGCAAGACGGAGGAGGATATGGGCTTCTGGGCCAGGTATTCCTTATAGACACCAAGCGTCCGGTCTTGCAACGCTGTCAGAAACTGGAGAAAATCCCGATCGACGGCAAGTTTCTTCAGAATCTGTTCGACCGCCACGGGAAAAGGCGCATTCTCAAAAAACGCCGAAAGGCTGTTGAGTTTTGAAAACACTTCCTCCTTATCATACGTGCATCTGAACCAGGCGGTTGGCGCTTCGACGGCGTTGTCCGCGAGCCACAAATGCAGATCGTGATAAGCCACCCGAATCAGAACGATGATTTCGCCGGGAAGCCGTTCAAACAGGGGTTCATATGTCTCTTTTTTAAACACCGCCTCCCCGCAGCTTGAAACGGGCGTGGATACTGTTTTCCAGATAAACGCATCTTCGGCGGTAAGCGCCTCGATCAACACAAGCGCGTCTTTTGGCCATCGAAGCAGTCGAACGGCTTTCTTTTCGGCCGCGTCGATAGATGCGGCGGATTTGCGGAGCGATTTCCCGACCGCTTTGTTTGAGCGCTTCGGCATGCCCCCAAAGCCGTATTTGCTTTCCAGGATGGTTCGTGATTCATCATCCAGCGCGGCAATAATCTTATGGACTGTCTCCTGGGTATGCGCGTTCATGACCCGTTGCGATGTTTTTCTTCATTCATTTTGATAAAATCGACATAATTTCGCATGAACTGGGCGACAAGCACCGACGGACCGGCTTTTTCCCGTATCGCCTTCTCCTTGAATTTCATCACGATTTCCTCGGAAAAGAGAAATACGTATGGAACGTTCTTCTTCTTGCCATGCTTTCTGGTTTTTATAAACCGTTTATCCAGATGATGGGTATAATTGAGCATAAATTGCCCGACGGCTTTTGGTAGGCTCAGCCCCTCCCCATCCAAAACGTTTCTGAATTCTTCGAGCAGATCGGCAGGAATTGAAAAAGATGCATGGGTCTGAATCTCATTAGAATTTTCCACTCAAAAACCTCCGAAAAACGATGGCCTCCCGGCTCATGGCATTGATCATGTTTGCAAAACCATATACAGAATCAAAGGGATTTCCGCAAGCCTCGGTCTACGGATACGTTCCGGGGTTCGACACTCATTCCGATCCATTTTCGGCCATTTGGTGGCAGTCGTCATAGAAATGGGCTCACCTTCCATGACAATGCGTTCCGAGTTCCGCTTTCAGGCGGCCTGGCTGGGGATGAGGACGATCCCCTGCGCGTGGATATCGAAAAATCCGGAATCGGTGCCGCCGCTCTGGACCTTTGTTCCGGACCGATGGCAGAGTGGTTGAGGATATCGATGCCCGTGCATTAAATCTAACGGTTGTTACCGGAAATGTAAGTGAATTCAATAGGTTAAAGGATTTGCGTGTAGAAAACCGGCTGCCATAGTGATCGGCTCATAGACATCATTGGCAATGGGAGGAGGGCAGGGAGGGCACCTCGTCAAAAAATCAATGAAATCGTTGAAAGAATGGGAGCTTCGGACCCTCCAAGCCCCGAAGGGGCGGCACATACCAGCCCGGCGCATCGCGCCGGGATTTTGTCGATACAAGGGACCGAGCCCTGTAAGGGCGTGACATCCGGCTGCGGACCGCATGTCACGCCCTTTCAGGGCTTTATCAATGGGGAATCGATGTCCCAGGGCGCCGGCCCTGGGCTGGTATGTGGGGCCCTTTCAGGGCTTGTGAGGGCGGAAGGCCATTTTCATCACGCCCGGCCCTCCGGCGACGGATAGATGACCCGGAACCCCATGTTCGCCGCACGGGCTTGGGGGGCGTAAGCCAAATCTCGATCGACGCATCGGGCGTTTCCCGCCGAGGCCGCTTGAAGCCGCGCGGCAATTGGGCGGTTTCCGGATTCATTCCGGGGCTCGACATCCATTCCGATCCGTTTCCGGCCATTTAGTAGCAGTCGTCATAGAAATGCGCTGACCTTCCACGACAATTCGTTCGGAGTTCCGCCTTCAGGCGGCATGGGTGGGGACGCTCCTCCTTGTGGATATCGGAAAATCTGGAATCCGCGCCACCGCCCTATACCTTTGTTCCGGACCGATGGCGGAGTGGTTGAGGATATCGAGGGGATTCTTGGCGGGCAAAATGCGTTTCTCGGTCAGGTGAATCAGGTGACAAGGGGGTTGAAATCGGGTAAGTAAAGAAGGGCATGGAGGAGGCGGGGCTCAAAAGAAAGTCTACCTGGATGTACAACGATTCGGAAAAAGGACGAGGTTCGGTTGAGGAAAAATGGATAAAACAAGTGATCGCTTTGGTCGATCAATGGCTGGATGATGATTCGGGGTATGACGAAGCAACCTGGCCTGAATTGAAAGAATCCCTGGATCGGGACAGGCCATCCAACAGGCGGCTGTTTGATGCCGAGGGTGATCCTTCTTGATGCCGGGCCGCTTGGAATAGGTGAGAAAGAGAAATATGAAGGAAGCAGCGATGGCAAAAAGGGCAAGGAAGGTGAGCTTCGGGCCGTTTAGCGGTTCCTTGGACGACCGACATCGGATGTTTTTGTCTCGGTTCGACGCAATGGAGGCCAAGGGCAAGGCGGCCCGGCGGTTGATGTTCTTCTCCGTCAATGGAGACGCGGAGGGAGCGGTCAAACAGGTGGCCTGGATGGCGAGGGATGGTCAGATCAGCGAGGATGACGCCGAGACCGTTATTGGTGAGGCTGTGGCGTGCGGTGTGATTCGAGAGGGGAGTGGGGATATATTTCGGGATGAGATGAGGAAGTAGATAAAAAAAGTGGGACTTTTGGGGGCTCCATCAAGGTGGAACCGATCCGGGACCGGAAGGACATCAACACCATCAAGAAACTCCTGGCGGACAAGCCCATGGACCTCGCCTTTTTTACCATCGGCATCAACACGAACCTCCGGGCGTCGGATCTCCTGGCCATCAAGGCGGACCAAGTACGCGGCGCCAAGGTCGGCGATGAGATCGAACTCCGGGAAAAAAAGACCCGGAAGGCCCGCCGGTTAACACTCAATAAGAACGTCGTGGCGGCCATCAACGCCTTGTTGGCGTCGAAGGAATACGCCCCGGGGGCTGACCTGTTCAGCGGTCAACGCGGAGTTTGGTCGGTTCCCTACGTTTCCCAAAAGGTCAAGGGCTGGTGCCGGGTCGTCAATCTGAAAGGCAATTATGGCTCCCACTCCCTCCGGAAGACTTGGGGAACGTCCATTTCGCAACACAATTCGCTACATAATGTCGCTATATGTATCAACCATAAAAAAATACTGAATTTAAAGTATATCTATAAATCCAACCCCTGAATCGTTGCAACCCCTGCAACATCTCGCCACAACCCACCTCCTAACACACACCGCCGTCCCACCCGCCTCCAAAATTCTAATCCACTGAAAAAATAGCTAATACCACCTCCAGAACCTCACTCCCACTCCCCTTGGCACCCCACGTGCAATAAACACCGGCAACGGCAACAACGGAAGCCGGCTTTGCAACACCGGCATCCTCAACCGACCAGAGACGGATGGGACGACCATGAATCGACTGATGTTGAAAACCGGCGGCGAGATCGTCAACAACGGAAGGACCGTGAGCGGCAGCCCCCTCGGGTGCCTCAATCACCAACTGGCGCTGGAGGAAGGCTACACCCTCCGGTCCCTCTTCCGGATGATCGATGCCCACCCGCTCCTGGCCGAACTCAACGAATTCTGCCCATCCCATCTGAAAGACTTCCGCGACGCCCCGGAAAACGGCTGCGAGAGCGACGAGATCGAACACCTGGAGCTGACCAAGACCGTGGAGATGATCGGGTTTCCGGGCAAACCGCGGCTGGAGATCTACATCTCCCTCTACGGCGTCCAAAACGGCGAGATGTGCCAGATCAAATCGATCCCTCTGGTCAACCTGCTCGACATGCCCCTGACCCTCGGCCGGCTGCGCCACGTCATCTTCGGCGACAAGGTGGACATCTTCGAGTTCGAAACCGTCTTCAATTTGTTTGAGTTCATCGACGGGGTCGCCTGGGAACTCAGCTTCCACAGCGCTCCATTACATTGCAACATAAGGAGGCAGAGCCATGTTTGAAAAGATAATGTTTGCAACGACGGCGTCCCCCACCTGCGACGCGGCGGCCCACATCGCCTTCGACCTGGCCAAGAAGTACAACTCGAAGCTCAGCGTCTACCACGTCTACGGCGTCCCCAGCAGGGGGTTCAGCCCCTTTGTCACCGACCTTCGGACCGGCGGCAGGGAGGAGGACTTCGACCAGGACTACCCCGAGTGGGTCAAGGAGGAGATGAAGAACACCTACGCCAAGCAGTTGGCCGAGGCAACGGAGTGCACCATCGAAACCCAGGTGGGGGTCCCCCACACCGAAATCCTCCGAAAAGCCCGGAAGGATGACGTGGACCTCATCGTCATGG
Organism: uncultured Desulfobacteraceae bacterium; assembly: GCA_964431545.1. Classification (GTDB taxonomy): domain Bacteria; phylum Desulfobacterota; class Desulfobacteria; order Desulfobacterales; family JAABSP01; genus CAYSLC01. The sequence goes on from CAYSLC010000058.1 coordinate 4,466, forward strand.
GGGCCCACACCCGGGATGAGGACGTGGGCGCCACCCGGTACCGGAGCGTGGTGGGCTCCACCATGCAGCGGGTCGCCAAGGGGGCCAAGTGCCCGGTCCTCATCGTGAGCCGGCCCTGCACCACCTGCTTCTGGTACTTCTCCAGCATCGTCTTCGGCACCGACTTCTCCAAGGCCTCCGACTCGGCCTTCCGATTCGCCTACAAGGTGGCCAAGGAGATCGGCTCCCGGATTCACCTCTTCCACGCCATCGACCTGTCCGACGCGCGGAAGGTGGAGGATCAGGAGACCATCGAGACCAAGATCAAGGAGGCCCGGGAGAAGATCGAGCGCAAGTACATCTCCCAGATGAACGGCTTCGACAACTACGACGTCGAGGTCTGGGAGGGGATCCCCCACGTGGAGATCCTCAAGTTCGCCCGGGAAAAGAGCGGCGACCTCATCGTCATGGCCCACCACACCCGGGAGATGGACCCGGAAAAGGCCCTTCTCGGCTCCACCGTGGAGCAGGTGGTCCTGCGGGCCTCCTGTCCGGTGGCCAGCGTCAACCGCCCGGACAAGGTGTAGGGCGAAAAACGGCACGACGATATTTTGGAGGATCGGTAGGCAAAGCGTTTGGGGGCCCCTGACATGGAAAAAAAGACGGTGCTGATCGTGGATGACGAAGTGGACATGCGGATCTTTCTGTCCACGCTGTTCGAGACCGGCGGGTACCGGCCGGTGGCCGTCCGGGATGGAAAGGAGGGGATCCGAAAGGCGACCGATATGGCGGTCGATCTGATCGTTTTGGATGTGATGATGCCGGGGGAGGGCGGCGTTCTCATGTACAAGCGGCTGAAAACGGACGACGGGTTCAAGGAGATCCCGGTGATCATCCTGTCCGCGGTGGCCAGACGGACCTTTCTCCACTACCTGAAGATGCTCAACGCACAGTCCGGCGGGGAGATTCCCGAGCCGGACCACTACATGGAAAAACCCCCCGAGGCCGATGAACTGCTGGCGGTCAGCGGGCGTCTTCTGGATCGCGCGGGGCCCATGGCCCCCGCGGAAATTTCGAAAGGAGGGAATCAGGCGTGAACGCAGCGGCGGAGAAGAACAACTGGGACTGGGAACCGGGAAGACGGCCGGTGGCGGACCTCGGGGCGTGGAAGGAGCGCTTCGAGCAGGTCCACGAGCCGGCCGTCAGTCCCGATGGAGAGCGGATCGCGGCGCCGGTGAAGACCGGGGAGATGGAGTACGGCCTCTGCCAGAACGGCGAACTCTGGGAGAACACCTTCGACAAGGTCTGGTATCTCAGGTACGCCCCCGACGGCCGGGTCACCGCCCTGGTGTCGGATACCGGCGAGTGGACCCTGGCGGTGGACGGGGAGACCTGGGAGAACCGGTTCGAGTTCGCCTGGGATACCCGCTTCTCCGACGAGGGGCGGAGCATCTCCATCACCGCCCAGAGCGGGCGGAAATACTTCGTGGTCACCGACGACACCCCCTGGCCGGAAGGCTTCGACAATCTGACCGGGATGACCCCGAGTCCCGAGGGAAATCATGTGGCGGCGGCCGTGCAGGTCGTCCCCTTCGGGGAAGGGGAGATCTTCAAATTCCAGGAGGGATGCTACTCGGTGGCCGTGGACGGCCGGTCGTGGGACGCCAAATTCGTCAATGTCTGGGAGATGAGCTTCAGTCCCGACGGGTCCAGCGTGGCCGCCGAGGTCCGCGTCAACCTCTACGACTATACCATCGCCGTGGACGGAAAGCGGTGGGAGCAGCGGTTCGATTCGGTCTGGCGACCCCTGTTCTCCCCCGTCGACGGGAGCGTCACCGCGCCGGCCCGGGTCGGCGGCAAGTGGACCCTGGTCAAAGACGGCGTCCCCCTCTGGAAGGGCGGCTACGCGCAGCTCTGGCACCACATGTACAGCCCGGACGGAAAGCGGCTCGCCGCCATCGTCGCCCCCAAATACGGACGGTGGACCATGGCGGTGGAAGATCGGCCCTGGGACCTCACCTTCGGGGATCTGGTGACCGACCCGGTCTTCAGCCCCGACGGCCTTCGGGTGGGATGCGTGGGCAAGGAGAACGAACGGTGGGCGGTGGTCGTGGACGGCAAGGCCTGGAACGGCCGGTACGACATGGCGTGGAGACCGGTGTTCAGCCCCGACGGACGGCGGGTTGCCGCCAAGGTGGAGGAGGGCGGGAAGTACCGGATCCTCCTGGACGGCGGCCCGGTTCAGGGCGCCGAAGCGTACCACGCCGTCTGGGAGCCCGTCTTCAGCCCCGACGGCGACAGGCTGCTGATCCGCGGAATCGCCGGAGAAGCGGGGAAGGAACAATATGTCCGCCACGTCATCCCCCTGACCTGAAGCGGAAAACAAGGAGGACAATGCCATGCACACGCTCTACAACCTCGTCAGCGGGCCCCTGGTCTGGATCGCCTTCGGCCTCTTCATCGGCGGCAGCCTCTACCGTCTGATCTCCATGGCCAAGCTGGCCAAGGAGAAGGACGGCGTCGTCTACGAATACATGGACGCCTACCATGCCATGCGGTCCATCGGACACTGGATCACCCCATTCGGAAGCCGGAACATGAAGATGCACCCGTTCATGACCATCGTGGCCTTCGCCTTCCACATCTGTCTGATCCTCGTGCCCATCTTCCTGCTGGGCCACGTCATGCTCATCAAGGAGTCGTTCAATATCGGCTGGTGGTTTCTGCCGGATCTCCTCGCCGACATCATGACCGTGGTGGTCATCGGCTCGTGCGTCTTCTTTCTGGTCCGGCGGCGGGTCCGGCCCGAGGTCCGGTACCTGACCACCGCCTCCGACTACGTGATCCTGGCCCTGGTGGCGGCGCCCTTTGTCACCGGCTTCTGGACCTACCACCAGTGGCCCGGGGACCAGTGGATGTTGATTCTGCATATGTTCGCGGGCGAGGTGATGCTGGCGGCCATCCCCTTTACCCGGTTGAGCCATATGCTCTTTTTCCCCTTTACCCGAGGGTACATGGGGTCCGAATTCGGTGCCGTCAAACACGCCAGGGACTGGTGACAAGGAGTGAACCATGCAGCAACCTGCTAAACATACGGAAAAGACCATCGTGGACATGGGTCTCGACCAGGGGGCAGAAAAGCTGACCCCCGAGCGGATCGAGGCGGTCGTCAACAAGGTCCTCAAGGAGGAGACGGGGGCGCGGCTCAAGGTCTACGCGGAGACCTGCGCCCACTGCGGTCTCTGTTCGGAGGCCTGCCATTTCTGCCTCTCCCACGACGGGGATCCGGTCTTCTCCCCGGCCGGAAAGGTGAAGCAGACCATCTGGGAGATGCTCAAGCGCAAGGGGAAGGTGGATGCCGACTTCATCCGGCGGGCCTCGGAGATCGCCTATACCGAGTGCAACCTCTGCCGGCGCTGCTCCATGTACTGCCCCTTCGGCATCGACATCGCCTACATGATGCTGGTGGTGCGGCGCATCGCCCACCTGCTGGGCGTCACCCCCCAGTACATCCAGGACACCGCCCACAGCCACGCGGCAACGCTCAACCAGATGTGGGTCAAGGACGACGAGTGGATCGACAGCCTCATGTGGCAGGAGGAGGAGGCCCAGGAGGAGATCCCCGACCTGCGGATCCCCCTGGAGAAGGAGGGGGCCGACATCCTCTACTCGGTGATCGGTCCGGAGCCCAAGTTCCGGGCCCAGCTCATCTACCAGGCCGCCGTGATCATGAACGCCGCCGGGGTCGACTGGACCATGCCGGCCACCCCGGGGTGGGACAACAGCGACATGTGCATGTACACCGGCGACAACGAGATGATGGGCCGGCTCAAGAAGGCCCACTTCGAGACCGCCATGCGGCTCAAGGTCAAGCGGATCGTCATGGGGGAGTGCGGCCACGCCTTCCGGTCCGTCTACGATGTGGGAAACCGGTGGCTGGCGTGGAAATCGACCCCCATCCCCGTGGTCCACGCCATCGAGTTCTACGCCGACCTGTTCAAGTCGGGCAAGCTCAAGGTGGCGAAGAAGTACGAGCCACCGGTGACGCTCCACGACCCCTGCAACATCGTCCGGGGCCGGGGCCTCCATGAGATGTCCCGGTACGTGGTAAACCAGATCTGCGAAAACTTTGTCGAGATGACCCCCAACCGGGAGCACAATTTCTGCTGCTCCGCCGGCGGCGGCGTCATCAACACCGGCCCCCCCTTCAAGAACAAGCGGGTGGAGGGCAACCGGGTCAAGGCGGAGCAGCTCTTCCGGGCCAAGACCAAGGGGGCGAAGACCCTCATCGCCCCGTGCCACAACTGCCACGGCGGCCTCGAGGACATCGTGCACCAGCACGGGCTCAACATGGAGATCAAATTCTTGGGGGACATCATTTACGAGGTGATGGAAAAATGATACGCAAGACGATCGAATCGAAGCGGTTCCCATTGTTCCTGTGGGCGGCCCTGTTGATCCTGGTGGCGGGGGCCGCCATGACCGTCCGGTCCCAGGAGTATGTCGAATATGTATCGGACAGCGCCTTTACCGGCCACCTGCGGGCCCCGGTGCCCTTCCTCCACGACGACCACAACGAACGGGCCGAGGTGGAGGAGTGCAACGCCTGCCACCACGTCTACACCGACGGAGAGAAGGACGAGTACGACTCGTCCGAGGGGATGGAGTGCTCGGAGTGCCACCCGGCGGAGGGGGAGGGGCGATTATCCCTGGCCCGGGTCTACCATCTCCAGTGCAAGGGGTGCCATGCCTCCCGGAAGGCCGGACCGGTGGCCTGCGGCGCGTGCCATCCAGGATCGTAATCGTAATTCCGATGTGGATCCTCGTGGACCTGCCGGGCCGCGCGGGGATCGTAACTTAGAAAGAGGAGTCAGCCATGGCAAAGAAGGTTCTGATCGTCGACGATGATCCCGTGGTGGTCCGCTACCTTACACAGGTCCTGGAGGACAACGGGTATGAGACGTGCAGCGCCGAGGACGGGGTCAAGGCGCACGAAGTTCTGGAACAGGAGACGCCGGATCTCATCTCCCTCGACCTGGAGATGCCCGATGAGTGGGGGACCAAGTTCTACCGGCGCATGAGCAAGGATCCCCGGTTCAAGGAGATCCCCGTCATCGTGGTGAGCGGCATGGCCGGGCGCCACCTCTCCATCAAGAAGGCGGCGGCATTTCTGAGCAAGCCCTTCGATCCGGACAAGCTCATCGCCGCCGTGCGCAAGACCATCGGAGATCCCTGAGGGCCGGGCCGGTTCGATGGAAAAAGAGAACATCCTGCTGGTGGATGACGAGGCCGGCATCCGGAAGGTCCTGGGGATCTCCCTGCGGGACGCGGGGTACGAAGTCCTGACGGCGGGCGGCGGCGGGGAGGCCCTCTCCCTGTTCACCGCCCACCGGCCCCGGATCGTCCTCACCGACATCAAGATGCCGGGCATGGACGGCATCGAGCTGCTCAAGCGGATCAAGGCAAAGGACCCGGAGGCCGAGGTGATCATGATCACCGGCCACGGGGACATGGATCTGGCCGTGGAGAGCCTGAAGCACGAGGCCACCGACTTCATCACCAAGCCCATCAGCGACGAGGCCCTGGAGATCGCCCTCAAGCGGGCCCACGACCGGATCGCCATGCGCCGGCAGCTCCGGGAGTACACGGACAACCTGGAGGAGCTGGTCCGGAAGCAGTCGGCCCGCCTGGTGGAGATGGAGCGCCTCACCGCCGTGGGCCAGGCGGTGGAGGGCCTCTCCTCGGCCCTCTCGGCCATGTCCGACGGCGCGGCCGGGGAACTCGCCTACTTCAACGAGATGCCCTGCTTCGTCTCCATCCACACCCCCGAGCTTACGGTGGCCGCCGCCAACCAGCTTTACAAGGAGCGGCTGGGGGACAAGGTGGGGGGCAACAGCTGGGAGATCTACCCCGAAAAGGCCGCCTGCCCGGTGGCACGGACCTTCGAGACGGGGGCCGGCCAGCGGAGCCGGCAGGTGATCCGGTACGCGGACGGACGGGAGGTCCCGGTCATGGTCTACACCGCCCCCATCCGGAACCGGGAGGGGGATTTGGAACTCGCCATCGAGATCGCCGCCGACATGGAGGAGATCCGGCGGCTCCAGGGGGCGGTCAAGGCCTCCCGCCACCGATACCAGCAGCTCTTCGACGCGGCCCCCTGTTACATCACCGTCCAGGATGAACATCTCCGGCTCATGGAGGTCAACGAGCGGTTCAAGGAGGATTTCGGCGGGGAGATCGGCGCCCACTGTTATGAGGTCTACAAGCATCGGAGCGAGCCGTGTCCGGACTGTCCGGTGACCCGAACCTTCGAGGACGGCGAGCCCCACCAGTCGGAGATGGTGGTCACCACCGAGTCGGGGGAGCAAAACAACGTCCTCATCTGGACCGCGCCCCTTCGGGACGAGGCCGGCCGGATCTCCCAGGTGATGGAGCTTTCCACCAACATCACCCAGATCCGCCAGCTCCAGGACCACCTCTCTTCCTTGGGGATGCTCATCGGCTCCATCTCCCACGGCATCAAGGGGCTTCTGACCGGCCTGGACGGCGGCATGTACCTCCTTTCCTCCGGCTTCGAAAAGGAGAACGAGGAGCAGATCAAGGAGGGATGGGAGGTGGTCAAGCTCATGGCGGGCCGGATCCGGAACATGGTCCTCAACATCCTCTACTACGCCAAGGAGCGGGACCTCCAGTGGGAACGGGTGGATGTCCTGACCTTCGCCGAGGAGGTGGCCGCCATGATCGAGCCCAAGGCGAAGCAGCACGGGATCGCCCTGGTCCGGGACTTCGACACATCGGTGGACGACTTCGAGGTCGATCCCGGCGTGGTCCGGTCGGCCCTGGTCAACATCCTGGAGAACGCCCTGGACGCCTGCCTGGAGGACAAGGAAGCCTCCTCCAACGAGATCACCTTCGGCGTCGCCCAGGAGGGGGACGAGGTGATCTTCGACATCCGGGACAACGGCCTGGGCATGGACCGGGAGACGAGGGAACACATGTTCACCCTCTTCTTCTCCTCCAAGCGGGACCGGGGCACGGGGCTGGGCCTGTTCATCTCCAACAAGATCATCCGCCAGCATCAGGGGTCCATCGAGGTCGAATCCGCCCCCGGCGAAGGATCCCGGTTCCGGATCCGGATGCCCAAGGTCCCCCGCAAGGAGGCCGGGGAGGGGGCGGACTAGGCTTCGGTCTCCGCCACCAGGTCCCGGACCACTTCCAGCATCTCCGGCTTCAGGGTGCGCCACCGGGGCTTGATGGCCGCCCCCTCGTGCCAGTCGAGATCGACCCGCTCGAATTTCTCGGGGATGGTGTGCTCCCCCTTGGGCCCGTAGGTCTTTTCCGGATAGTGCTCGATCCAGACCATCCTGTGGGGGTCGATGCCGAAGTCCCGGGCCACGTGGGTGGCGATGTGCCCCGTACAGCTTTTTACCGACATCTTGCTGTCCGGGACATCCGAGACCAGGGCGATGATGGGCTTGAGGTGGGAAAACCCCGGAGAGTCGGCCCGGGTACCGCCCTTGGTCAGATCGAAGATCCGCAGCCGGCACTTGCCGCTGCCCAGCTTCAGCTTGCCGCCCCACCCCTCCCAGGAATAGATATCGTCATGAATCAGCATCGCTTCTCCTCCGGAAATCTTTCTGTTTCGGTTGCATTGGACCGGTGCGCCGTCTACCGGGTCAGCGCGCCGTAGATCCCCAGCAGACGGTCCGGCAGGTCCCGGACATCGGAGATCACGTTGTGGTGAAGGGGACCGTAGAGGTCGTCCAGCCGCCCGTCCCCGGCCATGTTGACGGTGATGGCCCGGGCGTGGATCCCCTTGGCCGCCGACTCCAGGATCGCCCGCCGGGTATCCTCGATGGCATAGGCCTTCTTATAGTCCGTGTCGTTGGGGAATCCGTCGCCCAGGATCAGCAGGACCCGGACCTTGGCCTCCATGGCCTGCAGACGGCTCGCGGCATGGCGGACGGCCGCCCCCGTCCGGGTGTTCCGCTGGGGCGCCAGGGCGCCGATGCGGCCCATCACCGGCCCGTCCAGGGGGTCTTGAAACCCTTTGACCGGATAGTAGTCGACCCCGAGCCGGCCGGTGCCCGAGAACCCGGCCACGGCAAAGGCGTCCCCCACCACGGCGAGGGCCTCGCAGAATAGGACCACCGCCTCCTTCTCCACGTCGAGGACCCTTGCCCCCGACGGGTTCGATCCGGCGGCGAGGTTGGCCGTGGATCGGGAGAGGTCCACCAGGAGCAGGGCCGCCACGCTCCGCTCCTGTTTGATCCGCTTGATGTAGATCCGGTCCGAGGGGGACCGGCCGGCCCGCCGGTCGACGGCGAAGTCGATCAGGGCCGCGTCGTCGAACGAATCCCCCTCCGGCCACCGCCGGAGGCGGACCAGCCCCTCGGGCCGCAGCAGTTCGAAGGCCCGCCGCACCCGACGGACCAGACCGCGGCGGCGGGCCAGGGCCGCCCCGTAGAAGCCGTCGTCGAACTCCGGCAGGGAACGCTCCCGGACCCGGACGTGGTCGTGGAGGTAGTCGTTGAGGCGGTGGTCCCACTCATCATACCAGACCGCCGTGCCGCCGTCGGCCTCCATGGGGGCGGGGGACGGGGAAGGGGGATCCAGAAAGGCGGAAAGGTCGAGGCGGGACAGATGGACGGACGGGGCCTCGTCCCGGTCCGGCCCGCCGGAGCCTTTCCGGTGACGCACCATGGCGGCCAGGTCCTCGGCGAAGAGGGCGCCCCCCGTCTTCACCAGGTGGTTGCGGATCTCCGATTTGAAGACGGAGACCCCCCTTTCGGCCAGGGCGCGTCTCACCGCCCCGGCGGTCCGCTCCGGCTCGCGGAAGGTGGCGAAGAACAGTTCCGGCCGGATCCGGAACCCGAAGGGGAAGGGGAGGGGATGGTAGGTCGTCGGGCCGTTCCCCGGTTCGGCAAGGCCCCGGACGGATCGCTCCATGGCCGGATAGGCCCCCAGGGTCAGCCGTCCGCTCCCTTCCGCCGGTCCATCGCCGGCCATCTCCCTTTCGAACCGTTCAAACCACCGGTCCGCCGGTGCCGGGGGGATACTGGTAGGATCCGCCGGAGAGAGCCCGGCCGCCACCCGGAGGTAGAGGGGCTGCAGCGGGTGGCGCCCCCCCTGTTCGGCGTACGACCGGAGGGCCTCCCGCCCCAACAGGGGGAAAACCGCCCTGGCGATCCCCGGGTATCGGTTCGTCAGCCACTTCCGGATCCGGCCGATCTCGAAGATGGAAAAGAGATCCCCGGCCAGGGCGGGAAGGGGGAAGGCGTCGAAGAACCGTCCCAGGTCCCCGCCGGGGTGGGGCTCGACGTCGGGACGGGCCGCCGGCACCGCCGCGCCGCCGGCCGCCTCCGCCAGTCGGTCGAGGTCGAAGTCGAAGGTGCCGCACTCATATGGCGTCGCCTCCAGCCGGACGAGCGCCTTGTAGAGGGCGAGGTTTCCGGCCCGGTCCCGGGACCGGCCGACCGTTTCGGGAAGGTAGACATGGCGGCCGTCGGAGCGGACCATGGCCGCCTCGCCGTCCCGGTCGTCCGCCAAGGACCGGGGCAGGGCCGCGAGGGGGCGGACCGACAGGGTTCCGCCGGATCGGGCCCGCAGATACCGGTTGAGGCCGGCCCGGACCTGGACCAGGGGCACCGTGACCTGGAGGCCGCGGAAGGCCTCCCGCCCCGGCTTCGACTCCAGGGAGAGGAAGCGACGCCCCGACTCTGGCCTGCGGCCGTGGACCTCCAGGGCTTCGGTCAGAAACCGGCCGAGGGCGGCCGGGTCGAGGATCGCCAGTCCCCCGGCCATGCCCTCCAGGAACGGATCGATCAGGGCGGCATCGGCGGCGGCCACCCGTCCCAGGGCCTCGATCCGAAAGGTCCGGCCGGCCGTGGGGAACTCCTTGACGGCCCGGGGCAGGCCGTGGGCCAGGTGGAGGGACCGGCTGTAGCTCATCTGCCTGGAAAAGACCTCCCGGAGGAGGTTCAGAAACGCCTCCGCGGCCGGCAGGTCTCCCGCGTCGATCAGGTCGGCTGTGGTCTCCAGGGGGCTGTTGAGGGTATGGGTGCCACGGGCGCCCATCACCCCGGCCGTCTCCAGAATCCGGTCCACAAGCGCCGGAGCGTCGCGCCGGAATGCGGGAACCAGATGGACGGCCAGCAGCCGGCCCAGGGTGGGGCCCTCCCTTCCCGCCTTCCGGATCACGGCCAGGTACCGTTCCAGGGCGGAGGCCGACGCCTCCCCGGCCAGCGTCAGGAGGCCCTCCGCCAGGGCATACCCGAAACCGATCTCCTGGGAGATCGCCCGGAGGATCTCCTCGACCATCCCCCGGACCGTCTTTCCCGGAAGGGGCCCGGAACGGTCCGCCAAGGCCTTCTCCATGCCGTCGGCAAGCGTCGGATCGACCAGGGCGAGGGCGTGGAGGGGATCGGTCGCGGCCGCCGGGAGCCCGTTTCCGGAAAAGGGCGCGGATCCCAAGGCTTCCGTGGCCTCCATCAGAAATGGTCGTCGATGAGATCCGAGAGCGTCTCCTCCAGCTTCGGATCATCCGTCAGGGGCAGGCAGACGGCCGCCCGGCACGCCTCCCCCGGGGGAACGCCGTTTCGCATGAGCCGGGCCGCGTAGATCAGCAGCCGGGTGGAGGCCCCCTCGGCCAGCCCGTGTTCCCGGATGTTTCGCACCTTTCCCGCCAGGGAGACCAGGGCCGCGGCGGTCTCGGGGGGGACCGCCCCCTCATGGGCGACGATCTCGGCCTCCTTTTCCGGGTCCGGGTAGTCGAAGGCGATGGAGACGAAGCGCTGGCGGGTGCTCTGCTTCAGGTCCTTGAGCACCGACTGGTACCCGGGATTGTAGGAGATCACCAAAAGGAAGTCGGGATGGGCCTCGATGGTCTCCCCCTTCTTGTCCACGGCCAACCGCCGCCGATGATCGGTGAGGGGGTGGATCACCACCGTGGTGTCCTTCCGGGCCTCCACCACTTCGTCCAGGTAGCAGATGGCCCCCTCCCGGACGGCCCGGGTGAGGGGGCCGTCGATCCAGACCGTCTCGTCGTCCTTGAGCAGGTACCGGCCGATGAGGTCGGAGGCGAAGAGGTCCTCGTGGCAGGCCACCGTCACCAGGGGCCGGCCCAGGGTGTGGGCCATGAACGCCACGAACCGGGTCTTGCCGCAGCCGGTGGGGCCTTTCAGCATCACCGGGAGCCGCTCGGCATGGGCGGTTCGGAAGAGATCGACTTCGTTGTGGATGGGCAGGTAGTAGGGCGCTCCCGCCGGCGGGCGGTGGTTCCGGTCCCCCATGAAGATTCACCTCCGATTCCGGTTGCTTTGGGGCCTTGGATGTCTTAAAGTAGTCAGATTACCATACCATCCACGAAAAGGACAAGATGCTCCATGGAAGAGACGGAAAATCGAAACATCACCCGACTGCGCCACCAGGGGCGCGAGGTGGTTCTTCTGGGAACCGCCCACGTCTCCAAGGAGAGCGCCCGACAGGTGGGCGAGGTCATCGAGGCGGAGGCCCCGGACACCGTCTGCGTCGAGCTGTGCGACTCCCGGTACAACGCCATTCAGCAGCGGGACCGGTGGCGGGACATGGATATCATCAAGGTGGTCAAAGAGAAAAAGGCGTTCCTGCTGCTCTCGAACCTTCTTTTGGCCTCGTTCCAGCGGCGGATCGCCGAGAAGCTCGATGTCCGGCCGGGGGAGGAGATGATCAAGGCCGTGGAGGCCGCCCAGGCGTCGGGGGCCGCGATCCATCTGGTGGATCGGGACATCCGGGTCACCCTGTTGCGGACCTGGCGGACCATGGGGCTCTGGGACAAGCTGAGAGCCATGGTCCAGTTGATCTTCTCGGTGGTGGGCGGCGTGGACGAGATCTCCGAGGAGGATGTGGAGCGGATGAAGCAGGAGGACATCCTCCAGATGCTGCTGTCGGACGTGGGCAAATCCTTTCCCTCCCTCAAGACGATCCTCATCGACGAGCGGGATCGCTACCTCTGTGAAAAGATCCGATCCGCGCCGGGGGAGAAGATCGTCGCCGTGGTGGGGGCGGGCCATGTGCCCGGAATCAAGGCCCATTGGGAGACGGACCTCGACATCGAGGTCCTGGAGCGGATCCCCGAGGGCGGCAGGTTGATCGGCATGGTCAAATGGATCCTCCCGGCGGCCATCGTGGGCCTTTTCCTGCTGGGGTTCTTCTACGGCGGGTCCGAGACCGGCGGCAGCATGCTGGTCTGGTGGGTCCTGGCCAACGGGATCATGGCCGGCACCGGCGCCCTCATCGCCCTGGCCCACCCCTTCACGATCTTCTCTTCGGTGGTGGCCGCCCCGCTCACCTCCCTCAATCCCATGATCGCCGCCGGCTGGGTCTCCGGGCTGGTGGAGGCCGTCTCCCGGAAACCCCGGGTCCGGGACTTCGAAACCCTCTCCGAGGACATTCTTTCGGTGAAGGGGTTCTGGAAGAACAAGGTGACCCGGGTCCTTTTGGTGGTGGTCTTCACCAACCTCGGGAGCACCATCGGCTCTTTCGTGGCCCTTCCCATGATGCTCAAGGTCTTCGGCGCGGCCCAGATCTGACGGTTCCCGGGGCGTTCCCGCCTCAGCCGGTTTTTTTCAGGACCATCGCGGTCCGGGTGGGCAGGTAGAGGCTCATTCGGGTCCGGCCGTGCCCGGGTTCGGAGATGGTTTCGTGGACTTGGCCGGGGGTCAGCCGGTCGTGGCCGCCGAAGGCCCCCGCGTCGCTGTCGAGAACCATTCCATAGCGCCCCTCCGGGACGTCGATGCGGTAGTCCGGAAAGGAGGCCGTGGGGTGGAAGTTGAAGACGAAGAGGAGCCCGGCCCGGACAAAGGCGATGATCTTGTTGTCCGAATGCTCGTGGGCGAGCCGCTCGACAGGGACCTCCAACAGCCTTTGCCGCCGGGCGAGACCCACCATCTCCCGGTCGAAGGCGGCCAGGAACCGGTACCGGAGCCCGGGATCGTCGGCCAGATGCCACTGGCGGCGCGCGTAGAAGTAGGACCAGCCGTTCCCCTCCCTGGGAAAATCGATCCATTCCGGGTGTCCGAATTCGTTCCCCATGAAGTTGAGGTAGCCGTCCCCCGCCGTGGCCAGGGTGATCAACCGGATCATCTTGTGGAGGGCCATGCCCCGGTCCACGACGAGGTTCTCCTGGTCGGCCCGCATATGTTCGTACATGGCGGCGCCGATGAGGCGGAAGATGAGGGTCTTGTCCCCCACCAGGGCCTGGTCGTGGGATTCCGCATAGCTGATCGATTTTTCGTCCGGCCGCCGGTTGTTCAGTTCGTGCCAGAGATGGCCCATGGGCCACTGTTCGTCGGGCATCTCCTGGATCAGCCGGATCCAGAGGTCGGGCACCCCCATGGCGAAGCGGTAGTCGAACCCGATTCCGCCCTGGTCCGCGGGCAGGGCCAGCCCCGGCATCCCGCTGACATCCTCGGCGATGGTCACGGCCCCGGGCCGGACATCGTGGATCATCCGGTTGGCCAGGGCCAGATAGACCAGGGCGTCCTCGTCCACGTTGGGATTGAAGTAGTCGTCGTAGGTGGTGAACGCCTTTCCCAGCCCGTGATCGAGGTAGAGCATGCTGGTGACCCCGTCGAACCGGAATCCGTCGATGTGGTATTCGTCGAGCCAGAACCGGCAGTTGGACAACAGGAAGTGGAGCACCTGGTGGCGGCCGTAGTCGAAACACCGTGAGTTCCAGGCGGGATGGCGCCCCCGGGGTCCGTCGTGGAAAAACTGATAGGTGGTGCCGTCGAACCGGCTCAACCCCTCCACCTCGTTGGCCACCGCGTGGGAGTGGACGATGTCCATCACCACCCGGATCCCCATCTCATGGGCCCGATCGATCAGTTCCTTGAAATCATAAGGGGTTCCGTACCGCGAGGAGAGGGCGAAGAAGTTTCCCACCTGGTAGCCGAAGGAGCCGTAGTAGGGGTGCTCCTGGATCGCCATGAGCTGAATGGTGTTGTATCCGGCCTCGGCGATCCGGGGGAGGACGGTTTCGGTGAACTCCGAAAAGGTGCCCACCTTCTCCGCCGCCTGGGCCATGCCGATGTGGGCTTCGTAGACGAGGGGCGGTTCGTCCGGGGCTTCGAAACCGGGATGCCGCCATTGGTAGGGGGCTTCCGGAGCCCAGACCTGGGCGTTGAAGATGGCCGTCCGGGGATCCTGGACCACCCGCCGGGCATGGGAGGGGATCCGGTCCCCGGCCCCGCCGGGCCAGTGGATGGTGAGCCGGTAGAGATCCCCATGGCCCAGGGACTCGGGCGCCATGCGGATCTCCCACACCCCGTCGTCCCCTTCCACCCGCCGGAGGGCGAACGCCTCCCGTTCCCGCCAGTCCGTCATCCGGCCGATGAGGAAGATCCGGGAGGCGTTGGGGGCCCACTCCCGGAAGACCCATCCGCCGTCTTTGAGGTGAAGGCCGAAATATTCGTGACCGGCGGCGAAGTCGGCCAGACTGGTTCGGCCGCCGGTCAGCTCCCGCTCCCGCCGTCGGATCGCCGAGAGACGACCCTCCAGGGACCATCGGTGGGGTTCCAGGTGAGGATCCCGGGCGATGATCCGGTCCACAAGTTCGGCGATCCCGCCGGTCTCTCTAGACATAGGAGGTGATCAGGGGCCGTTGGAGCATCCGTTCGTACAGTTCGATGTACTGGCGCGCGGTCACCGAATGGTTGAAGGTGGCCGCGCTCTCCTTCATGACCCGCTCGATCTGCCGGTGCCGGGTCTCTTCATCCAGCTTATAGAAGTTCATCGCCTCGTTGACGGCCCAGAAGAGTCCCGCGGAATCGAAGACTTCGAAGAGGAAGCCGTTGCCCCGGTCCCGGCCGGCATCCATGTGGACGATGGTGTCGTGGAGGCCGCCGGTGTCGTGGGCCACGGGCAGGGAGCCGTAGATGGGGGAGATCATCTGGGGCAGTCCGCAGGGCTCGAACCGGGACGGCATGAGGATGAAGTCGGACGCCGCATAGGCCAGGTGTTCCAGCCGGTCGTCGAAATCACAGACGGCGACCCGGTCGTTGAGGCCGTGGAACCGGGCGATCTCCCGGAAGGTGGGCTGGAACTCCCCGTTGGCGACGAAGACGATCTGGAGGTTCTCCGCCCAGTAGGTGGAGACGACCCGGTAGAGGATGTCGGCCAGCAACTGGCACCCCTTCTGCGCGTCGTCGAGACGGGAGGGCCAGAAGAAGACGGGTGCCTTCTCATCCACGAGGAGGCCGAGCTTCTCCTGGAGGACCCGTTTGTTCTCCTGCTTGCCCTCCATGTGGGTATCGGGGCCGTAGGTGGCCGCCAGTGTCGGGTCATTGCCCGGACTGAAGGAGGGGTCCGGGGCGTTGAGAATCCCCACCGCGCAGTCGGCATCGTACTTGTTCTTCAGCTCCCGCTGGATCCAATCGTGGACGAAGTCGTGTCGTCCCTCGGTGACCTCCTTGAGAAAGGTCGGGCTCACCGTATTGACGAAATGGGCGGCGAAGATGCCGCTGGTGAGAAAGTCGATCAGATTGTCCTCCCTCGATTCCTCATAGGAGAGCGGCACCCGGTCGAAGTAGAGGTGTCGCCAGAAGGCGGCCGCATCGATCCCCCGATCCTCGATATAGCTCAAGGGGGACTTCATGGTGTGGATGTTGTGGATGGTGAACAGGCAGGGGATCTCCATCTCCCGGGCCATGGCCGGGATCAGACCGGTCATCCAGTCGTTGCAGTGGATCAGATCCGGCCGGACCCGGGGAATGATATAGTTGATCACGTCCCGCTGGAAGGTCAGGGCGAGCTTGGTGTTCTCGTTGCCCTCGCCGTAGATCCGGTTGAGGTAGAAGAAGGCGCGGTCCTCCACCAGATGGATCCGGTGGTCCGGCACGCTGTTTTTCAGGGAGTTGAGTTCCTTTTTCAGAAAGGGGGCCAGGCGGTCGCTGAAGATGGCCCGGTAGTCGGGCAGGGCGATGTGGACATCGGCCCCTTGTTCGAACAGGGCGTTGATCAACGCGGCGGAGACATCGGCCAGCCCCCCCGCCTTGGCCGTCAGGAAGTGGGCGATGCTCCCCATGCGGTCCGGGAGGTAGGTCACCTCCGGGGTTACGATCAGAATTCGCGGATCCTTGGTCTGTGCGGCCATGGGAGGTTTCTCCTGCCTCGGTTACGCCCAGGTGATGCGGCCCGGGGTGAATTTTGTCCAGTCATCCCCCCGGGGCATGACCCGGGCCGTGAATCCATAGCTGCCCGCCATCCTGCAATCGATGGAACAGGCGTACATGTAATCTCCGTCTCCGATCTCCTTCACCATCTCCATCCGTTCCGCCTGGCCGGCCTCCAGGGCGTCCACCGACTTCATCTTTCCGAAGTAGAGTTCCACGTCCACTTCCTCCGGGGTGAGGCGGCCCAGGTGGACCTCCGCGGTCACCTCGATGGTCTCCCCCACCCGGAAGGGGCCCGGGTTGGCCCGGACCACGCCCTTGACCCGGGTCGTGCCCCACAGGGCGTGGAGCCGCTCGATCTGCTTGCCCATCCTGACCGCCGCGTCGGCCCCTTCGGCGGTCAGCTCCTTGTATCGCCTCGCCCCGGGATAATAGAAGTTGGTCTCGTATTCGGCCAGCATCCGGTGGGCGCAGAAGGAACTCATGGCCATCTTCATGGACTCCTTCATCATCTTCACCCAGCGGGCGGGCAGTCCGCCGTTGGGCCGGTCGTAGAAGGCGGGGATGACATCGTTTTCGAGGATGTTGTACAGGGCCTGGCTCTCCACGCCATCCTGGTATCCGGGGTCGGCGTACTCCTCTCCGTTTCCGATCCGCCATCCCCGGTCGGCGTTGTACCCTTCCACCCACCACCCGTCCAGGATGCTGAGGTTGAGCACCCCGTTGATGGCCGCCTTCATCCCGGAGGTCCCGCAGGCTTCGAAGGGGCGTCTGGGGGTGTTGAGCCAGACATCGGCGCCGTGGACCAGGTGCCGGGCCATGTGGATGTCGTAGTCCTCGATGAAGACCAGCCGGTGGCGGATGTTCGCCTTTCTGGCGAACTGGACGATCTGTTTGATCAGCCCTTTGCCCTCGTTGTCCTTGGGGTGGGCCTTGCCGGCGAAGATGAACTGGACCGGCTGGGTCCGGGAGTTGAGCAGGGCCTCCAGCCGTTCCGGATCCATGAGCAGCAGGTAGGCCCGCTTGTAGGTGGCGAACCGCCGGGCGAACCCGATGGTCAGCACGTCCTGGTCGAGGACCGACTCCGCCTCCCGCATCATCGCCTTGGGGGCGTTGCGGCGGCCGTACTGCTCCAGCATCAGCTTCCGGCAGGTGCGGATCAGCCGGGACCGGCTCATCTCATGGGCCCGCCACAGTTCTTCGTCGTAGATCTCGTCCACGCGCTTCAGGATGTTCGGGTTGGAGGGGTGGGTCCGCCACTCGGGCCCGATGTACCGTTCGCAGAGAAGGGCGTTCTCATAGGAGATCCATGAGGCGATGTGGACGCCGTTGGTCACGTGCGTGATGGGGATCTCGTCCTCCGGCAGCTCCGGCCAGACATGGGACCACATCCGGCGGGCCACCATGCCGTGGAGCCAGCTCACGCCGTTGCAGTACTGGGACATCCGAACCCCCAGCACGAACATGGACAGCGGTCCGGATGCGCCGGAGCCCTCGGGCTGGCCCCAGGCCAGGATCCGGTCCACGGTCTGCCCCAGCCGCTTTTCGAAGGGGAGGAGGCAGGGACGGACCATCTCCACCGGGAATTCGTCGTGTCCGGCGGCCACCGGCGTGTGGGTGGTGAAGACGGTGGTGCGGGGGACGATCTCCATGGCGGTCTTCAGGTCCACATTGTGCCGTTCCATGGTCTGGGCCAGCCGCTCCACACCGGCGAAGGCGGAGTGGCCCTCGTTCATGTGGATGATGAGGGGCGTCAGGTTCAGGGCCGCCAGGACCCGCATCCCCCCGATGCCCAGCAGGACCTCCTGGGCCAGCCGGGTCTTCTGCTCTCCGGCGTAGAGCCTGGCCGTGATGTTCCGGATCTCCGGCGGGTTCTCCATGAGGTTGGTATCGAGCAGATAGAGGGAGATGTTGCCCACCTCGATCTCCCAGACATCGGCCAGGATCTCGCCGTCGGGGCCGGTGACGCGGATCCGGAGGGTCTCGCCGTCCCGTCCCGTGGCCCGCTTCATGGGGATATGGAAGAAGTCGGTCTCCGGGTATTCCTCCTGCTGCCACCCTTCGGCGTCCAGGTACTGGCGGAAGTACCCCTGCCGGTAGAGCAGCCCCACCCCCGTCAGCGGAATCTCCATGTCGGAGGCGGCCTTGAGGTGGTCTCCGGCCAGGATCCCAAGGCCTCCGGCGAACAGGGGGATGCTTTCGTGGATGCCGAATTCCATGGAGAAGTAGGCGATGGTCTCCCCTTCGCCGAAGGGGGATTCGAGGCTGCGCTCCACCGCGGGATGGATCACCGCCTTGAAGCTTGCCTCCACCCGTTTCAGGTGGGCCAGGAAGCTGCTGTCGTTGGCGAGTTCCTCCAGCCGATGTTGGGGAAGGAAGGTGGAGAAGACGATGGGGTTTCGCCCGGCCTTGTCCCAGAGCCGGGGATCGATCCGGCGGAAGAGTTCCACCGCGTCATGATGCCAGCACCACCAGATGTTTCTGGACAGGGTTTCAAGAAAGGACAAGGGGGCCGGGATGTTGGGGAATACTTGAAAGATTTGCAGGTTGTTCATCTTGTCGTTCGTTTTCCTTGGATCGCCTCGAAATGGGGTTGTCAAACATCATGGGGCGGATGTCACGCCCGACTATCGCACATTCATCCGCCTCTGTCAAAAAATAGGGGAATCCGAAAAACGGATTCCCCTAAGTTCAGGTTGATTTACGGTTGAGGGTTACCGCAGGCCGGCCACCTTCTGCAGAGCAAAAATCGCTTCGGGGAGACCGATCCTGAGATCGCCGTTCACATCCGAACCGATGCACAGGCCGTCCACGAAGATGCCGGTGGCGGTCTGAAGGGCCAGAATGGCGTCCTCCAGATTGACCAGGCCGTTGCAGTTGACATCCGCGTCGGCAACGGCCCCGACCGTGACGGTGAATGGCGCGCTGGTCGTCGAGTTGACCGCCAGGCTGTCGTCCTTGACCTTGACGGTGATGGTGGATGATCCGGATTCACCCGGTTCCGGCGAGAGGTTCAGGGTGCAGTTTCCACTTGTACAGGTGAGGGCCATGGCGGTGTCCGGAAAGAGGGCCTGGTTGGTCGATGAGACCGAAACATCCAGGTCCTGCACCGCCGTCTCCACGTCGTCCACCGTGAAGGTCACCGTGACCGGCTCGCTCTCCGTGGTGGTCTGGTTCGGAATGGGCGAGGGGGTTACGGTCGGCGCGTCATTCAGGGGGGCGACCTGCACGGTCAGGCTCGCCGAGGTGGAGAACTGCCCGTCCGTCACGGTGAAGGTGATCACGGCTTCGCCGGACTGGTTCTCCCCTGGGGTGACGGTCACGGTCCGGCTTCCTCCGGTGCCCGTCACAGCGATGTTGTTGTTGGGCACCAGGGTGGTGTTCAGCGATTCCCAGTTCAGGACCAGGCTGGTAAGCGGCGTATCCTGATCTTCCAGAGTGAAGCCGAACGTAACGGGCGTATCCTCATTGGTCACCTGCGGGGTGATGATCCCGACGATCTTCGGTGCATTGGGGCTTTCCAGCACGTTGAGGGTGAAGGTCGATGTGACCACGGTCTGTCCGTCGTCGGCATTGATGGTGATTTCGGCGCTTCCGGTCTGGTCGGTGGCGGGGTCGATGATCATGTTGCAGTTCCCGCTGGTGCAGGTGAGCGCGATGTTGCTGTCCGGCACCACCGTCTGGTCCGAGGAAACGGCATTGACCACGATGCTGTTGGCCGGAGTGTCCGGATCGGTCACCGTGAAGCCGATGGTGACCGACTCGTTCTGATTGGTGAACTTCGGGCTCGATATCTGGGAGATGACCGGTTCATCCGGCACGGAGATCACGTTGAGAACGAAGCTGCGAATCACCGGCGTGGTGGTACCATCGCTGACCGTCAGGGTGATGCCGGTCGTGCCGAAAGCATTGGCCGCCGGCGTTATATCGATGGTTCTGCTATTTCCGGTCCCGCCGATGGCGATGTTGGCATTGGGAACCACCGCCGTGTTGCCCGAGCTGGCGGAGATGATCAGGTCGCCAAGGGGTGTATCCGGGTCTTCGACGGTGAAGGGGACGGAGATGGGGATATCTTCTTTGGTCTCCTGGTCTCCGATGGTCGAGACGATCGGTTGATCCCCCTGACTGTTCACCAGGAGGTAGAAGGTGCGCTCGGCGAAGACGTCCCCGTCGTCGACATGGACGATAATCTGTGCGCTGCCCGATTCTTCGGCCGCGGGTGTGATCCGCATGGTGAGGTTCCGGGTCTCGTTGGCGGCGAGGCTCAGGACGAAATTGGGCCCGTACTCTTCCGTGCCGTCGAGCACCCGGATATGTTCCGGATTCACAGGGACCAGGGAGGTATTGGTGGAAGTGATGGTCACCGGGAATCCGCCCCCTTCCACGTCGTTCACACTGAAGATGATGTCCACCGGGGTATCTTCGTCCGTAAAAGCGTTCTGGTCCCCCGAGATGATCGGCGGCTGGTTTTCGACCGCGACCATGAGTAGAAAGGTCGTTTGGTCGGATAATCCGGTATTGTCCCAGACGGTTACCTTGATCTCCTGCGAACCCGAGACGCCGTCCTCCGGCATGAGGTCCAGGGACAGCGTGAAGCTGCCGCCGGGTTGGACGGTGACCACCCGGCTCAGCCCGAATCCGCCGAGGTCGATGTGGGCTGCATCGTTGAGAATCAGCGGTTGAGAAGGCTGGGTGGTATAGGCTCCGGCTTCCACCGCGACCGTGATGTCTCCCCCTTCCGGATCGCTCACGGTGATCGGAATGTTGGTCACCGGAACGCCGATATCGGTGGTCTGGTTCGGTATGGGATCCACCGTGGGCGGATCGCCGGCCGGGTTCACCGCCAGTTGGAATTTCTTCGTGGCGGTATCCACGCCGTCTTCAACGGTCACGGTGATTTCAGTGGTCCCCGAACGGTTTTCGGCCGGGATGATCTTCAGGTAGAGGTCGTCGGAAGCGGGCCCGGTGCCCAGGTTCAGCACATAGCTCTGGCCGAAGAAGTTGATGTTGTCTTCGCTCAGCTTGATATGATCGCTGTCGTTGGGGACGAGACTCGTATTGGAGGAGGTGACGGTGACCACCATTTCGCCTCCCTCCTCATCCGATATGGTGATCGGCGGGGAGAGTGTCAGCACTTCATCCTCGTTGATCACCTGATTCAGGATGTCGGAGATCGTCGGCGGTTCTATGGCATCATTTACGGTCAGTGTAAAGATTTCCTCGGTTTTAGAGTTGTCGGTGCCTACTGGTGGATATCCCGGCCATTCCTCCGGCTCGCTATCATCTGTCACCGATACCACGATCTGTCCCGAGCCGGATGCCCCTTCATTGGGGGTCAGGGTTAGGGTGAGGTTCTCGGTTTCCCCCGGCGCCAAGGTGACCTCATGGGTCGTTCCGAAGCCGCTGATGTCGATATGGCTCAGGTCATTTGAGACCAGCGTCTCATTGAGGGAGGTCACGGTTATCGTCAATGTGCCGCCATCGA
>CAYSLC010000059.1:0-25975 GCA_964431545.1 uncultured Desulfobacteraceae bacterium
GCTTCGACCTGGTGGTGCTGGAGGACGACAAGAACTACTTCCCGGTCTACAATCCGGCGCCGGTGGTCAAGAAAGCGACGGCGGACAAGTATCCGGAACTGTCTGACATCTTCAAGGCGCTGGGCGAAAAGCTCGATACCCAGGCCATGACGGACCTGAACTATCAGGTGGATATCGAGCACAAGGACGTAAAGGAAGCGGCGACGGATTTTCTGAAGGGAGCGGGGTTGCTGTAACAAATCGTTGACAAATTGGAGCGGGGCGGAAAGGGGGGACCCTCTTTTCCGCCCTTATGCTCCAATAGGCGTGCATACCGAACTGAAGCCGGCTGTTATGGAGGGTGTCGTTTGACGAAGCGGCGGAAAGGTCAGACTGGGCCTTTCCGCCGTTTTTAGTGAAACATAGGAGGGAGGATTCCTTAGCTCGCTTTTATTTTGTGAAAATATATGGTATGGTATGTATAATTTTTCATTAAATACCTATCGGGGCTTTTTTTGAAGGATTTTATAGGCCAAAGCGAGATCATCAATGTCTTGACCGGATTCAATCCCTGGTGGAACGATCGGCCCCACGAAGTCCCCTCGTTTCGGCGGTTGGCCTTTAACGCCTGCGGACGCTATTTGGAGGACGCCAGCCTTCGCAGGGCCGTGCTCCTCTCCGGACCTCGACGGGTGGGCAAGACAACGGTGCTTCAGCAGATGGCCCAGGCATTGGTCCAAAAAGGAGACGCACCCAAAAGCATTCTCTATCTGAGCCTGGACCACCCTCTTTTGAAACTCTTGTCGCTCAGGGAGATCCTGTCGCTTTTTCATGAAAGCTTCTACCCCGACGGCCAGCCGGCCACCCTGTTGCTCGATGAAATCCAGTATGCCCCGCAATGGGAAACCGAAATCAAGCTGCTGATCGACCACAAACCCCAGTATCGTATCCTGGCCACCGGCTCCGCCTCGGTCGTCCATCAAGACCGTCTGGCGGAAAGCGGCGTCGGCCGCTGGATTACCGTACCGATCCCCACGCTCTCCTTCTTTGAATTTGTGAGCATGCGCAACCAGGTCCCCGAGGGCATCGCCCCGGATCTGCGCGTCAGCAGCATCTTTTCCTACTCAACAGGCGATCTCTCCGCCCTGGCAAGCCAAATGCGGCCGTTGCAGCCCCTTTTCCAACGCTATCTTCTGGTGGGCGGATTTCCGGAAACCGTCAACCAAAACAACATCGGCCTCTGTCAGCGATTGCTCCGCGAAGATGTGGTGGAACGCGTGCTGAAGCGGGACATGACCGCGCTGTTCGGGGTCAGAAATATCAACGATCTCGAAAAGCTCTTTATCTATCTGTGCCTCCACTCCGGCAGCATCCTGGCCCACCAGGCCTGCGCCAGGGATCTGGGGACGACCACCACGACGGTGGCCAATCATCTGACCCTGCTGGAGCAGGCCAACCTCATCTTCCGCCTGCCGCCTTCGGGATTGGCCGGCAAAAAGGTGCTCAAGGCCCGCAACAAATATTATCTGGTGGATGCGGCCCTCCGCAATGCCGTGCTCCTCCGGGGCGAGGAGATCTATTCCAACCCCGAGGAGATGGGATCCATCGTGGAGACCACGGTGCTGCGGCACTTGTTCGCCTATTATTACCGGGACACGCCGGAGATCATCTATTGGCGGGATGCGGCGTCGCAAAAGGAAGTGGACATCATCGTGCGGAGTCCCGCTTATGTGCTGCCGTTCGAGGTCAAGTACAAAGCGAACCCGCAATTGGACCGGAAAAGCGGCCTCGGCATTTATTGCGCGTCGGAAAACCCGAAGCAGGGATATCTGGTGACCCAGCGGGAGACAGATTTTGCCGTTGCCCGGTTGAAAGGGCTCGATACAACGTTTTTAAAGATTCCGGCGTATATTCTGTGTTATTTGTTGGGGCAGTCGGAGCGTTTGTTGTGGGGGTAGATTCGAAACCATGACATCATCGCACCGGAAGCGCAACAGGACATTGATGTGGCGTATAGATGGTATGAAGACCGAAGATACGGATTAGGCGAGGCATTAAAAAACGGAAAAAAGCGCCTGAGTTGAAAGACGATTAATGTCGAATAATTGAGAAAAACCATGAGAACCCCAACAGACGCCGTCCTCCGATTCATCCAGGAAACCGCCTGGAAAGACCTGCCGTCCCACGTCCGACAGCAATCCAAGCGATGCCTCCTGGACGGCCTCGGGGCCCTGATCGCGGGGACCGCCACCCCGGCGGCAGGGCTGATGGTCCGGGTGGCGCTGGAACAATTCGGCGGCGACGGCGCAACGATCCTGGTGGACGGGTCGCGGGTCTCCCTCGTGGGGGCGGCCCTGGCCAACGGGTTCGCCGCCAACGCCCTGGACATCGACGACGGCCTCCGTCCGGTCAAGGGCCATCCCGGCACCTGCATCCTGCCGGTGATCCTGGCCGCCGGGGAGCGATCGAACCCCACCGGAGCGGAGTTTCTGACGGCGCTCGTGGTCGGCTATGAAACCGCCATCCGGGCCGGCCTCATCCTCCACGCCACCCACCGCACCTACCACTGCTCCGGCTCCTGGGGCGTCCTGGGCGGGGCCGCCGCCGGGGGGCGGCTGTTGGGGCTCGACCCGGAACAACTTCGCCACGCCATGGGCGCCGCCGAATACCATGCCCCCTTTGCGCCCATGATGAAGGGGATCGCCGTCCCCGCCATGGTCAAGGACGCCATCGGCTGGGGGTGTGTGGCATCCATGTCCGCCGTGCTCATGGCCGAAAAGGGGTTCACCGGGATCGAGCCCCTGTTCGACGACGGACCGGAGCCGGCCTGGGTCGAGAGCCTCGGCCGGGAGTACCTCTTCCTCAACCTCTATTTCAAGCCCTATTCCGCCTGCCGCTGGGCCCAGCCGGCGGTGGAAGGGGCCTTGAAGATTCAGCGGGAGGCGGGCCTCACCGCCGCCGACATCGCCGCCATCCGGGTCGTCACCTTCGACGAAGCGGCGGCCCTGAGCCGCGCCTATCCCGCCGACACCGAGCAGGCCCAGTACAACATGGCTTTCCCCATCGCCGCGGCCCTGCTGGACGGCGAGGTCGGCCCGGGACAGACCCTGCCGCCCCGCCTCTTCGACGCCGACATCCGTTCCCTCGTGGACCGGGTGGAAGTGCGGACGGCGGACCGGTTCAACCGGGCGTTTCCAGCCCGGGCACTGGCCGAGGTGGTGATCGAGACGGCGGACGGCCGCTCCCTCTCATCGGGCGTCGTGTCCGCCAGATGGGACCCCGAAAGCGGCCTTCCCACAGACGAGGCCCTGGAAGCCAAGTTCCGGTGGCTTGTGGCGCCGATCCTTGGGGATGAAAAGGCCGCAAGGATCGCCGAGATGGTGTGGAATTTTGAGGGGGTTGACCGATGGGGGGAATTGATGGGATTCTGTGTGAAATGAACGGCTATTTCGGTAACATTCTTACCGTCGATCTCGACTCCGGTTCCCACGAGGTCGCCGACACTCCCGACGACCTTTTCCGGGACTACATCGGCGGCAGCGGCCTGGGGGCAAAGCTCCTCTTCGACGCCACCGGCGGCGGGACCGATCCCCTCTCCGCCGACAATCCGCTCATTTTCGCCGCCGGCCCCTTCACCGGCACGGGGATCCCGTCCACGGGGCGCCACGCCGTCGTGGCCAAATCCCCCCTCACCGGCATCTTCGGGGAGAGCGACGTGGGGGGCCGGTGGGGGACCCGGCTGCGGGGCGCGGGACTTGATGGGCTCGTCATCCGGGGCGTGGCGTCCCGGCCGGCCTGCGTCGTTATCGGCGAGGATGCGGTCCGGATCGAGGATACGTCCCACCTCTGGGGACTCGACGCCTACGAGACGAGCGACGCGCTCAAGACGGTCCACGGTTCCAAGGCGGAGATCGCCGCCATCGGCCCGGCCGGGGAACGCCGGGTCCTTCTGGCCTCGGTGATGCACGACGGCCGACACGGCCGGGCCGCCGGGCGGTGCGGGTTGGGCGCGGTCATGGGCGCCAAGGGGGTGAAAGCCGTCGTGGTTTCGGGAAACAAGAAAGCGCCGGCCGCCGAACCGGACGGGCTGCGGACCCACGTCAAAGAGATGCTCGGCCGCATCAGGGCGTCGTCGGCCTATCTGCGGCAATACGGCACCTCCGGCGGGCTGATGTGCCTGGAGGCCTCCGGCGACATGCCCATCAAGAACTTCGCCCAGGGGAGATGGGGAGACGCGGAGAAGATCACCGGCGAGCGGCTGGCGGAGACCTACCTGAAGGGCCGGTACGCCTGCGGGGCCTGCCCCATCGGCTGCGGCCGGGAGGTCGCCTTCCGGACCGGCCGGTACGCCGTCGAGAAAGGGGCCGGCCCGGAATACGAGAGCCTGGCCAGCTTGGGCTCCTACTGCCTGGTGGACGATCTGGCCGCCATCTGCAAGGCCAACGACCTGTGCAACCGGTACGGCATGGACACCATCTCCGTGGGCGCGGCCGTCGCCTTCGCCATGGAGGCCTTCGACCGGGGGCTGATCACCGAGACCGACCTGGGCGGCATGGCCCTGCGGTGGGGCGACGCCGACGCCATGATCGAAACCGTCCGTTTGATCGGCGAAAATGAAGGATTCGGACAGATTCTGGGTCGGGGCGTGAAAAAGGCCGCCGAACTCATCGGGCCGGACGCCGACTCTTTCGCCGTCCACGTCAAGGGGCTGGAGCTGCCGGCCCATGACCCCCGGGCCTATTTCAGCTCCGCCGTTTCCTACGCCACGTCCAACCGCGGCGGATGCCATCTCGCCGGGCTCACCCACGCCCTGGAGGGGTCCCTGGCGATCCCGGAGCTGGGATACCCCCGGCCCCTCGACCGGTTCGCCACCGCCGGCAAGGGGATTCTGGCCGCCAGGATGCAGCATCTCATGGGCCTGTTCGACAGCCTCAAGATCTGCAAATTCGTGCTCTATGCCGGGGTGACCGTATCCGACCTGCTGACCTGCCTCCGGCGGACCACGGGATGGGAGGGGGATCTGGAAGATTTCCTCCGAACCGGAGAGCGGATCTTCACCCTGAAGCGGATTTACAACCTCCGGTGCGGGGTCCGGGCGTCCGACGACGCCCTGCCGCCCCGCATGGCGGCGCCGCTGCGGGAGGGCGGCGCCAAGGGACGGGTCCCGGATCTCCGGGGGATGCTGGCCGAGTACTACGCGTTCCGGGGATGGGACGAAACCGGCGCACCCACGCCGGAGAAACTGGCGGAGCTGGGCCTGGAGTGGGCCGCGGTGCCGGAAGCATAGAGGGGGAGGAGATGCCCAAGGCGAAAGGGACGAAAATCAACACGCTCCAGGCCACCTGGCGGCACCCGACGGAGATCCGGTTCGGCGCGGGCCGCATCCGGGAGCTGCCGGCCATCTGCTGGGCCCTGCAACTGACCCGGCCCCTGCTGATCACCGACGGAAAGCTGACCCGCCGGCCGTTCATCCGTCGGATCCTCACCACCTGCCGCCGGGAGACCATCGGCATCGGCCTCTTCGGCGGAATCCTGGCGGAACCCGACGGCGAGGTGGTCCTTGCCGGCGCCAGGACCTTTCTGGAGGGCCGGTACAACGGTATCATCGCCGCGGGCGGCGGTTCGGTTCTGGACGCCGCCAAGGCCGTGGCTCTGTCGACCACCGTCGGCCCGACGGCCATGTGGAAATACCGGTCCGGCGCGCCGGTTCCCTTCTCGCCGCTCCAGGCCGTGCCGCCCATCATCGCCGTTCCCACCACCGCCGGCACCGGCTCGGAGGTGGACGCCAACGCCGTGATCCTCGATCCGGCCTCCGGTGCCAAGGTGAGCCTCTACCATCCCGACCTGATGCCCGCCATCGTGGTGGCCGATCCCGAGCTGACCCGAGGGTTGATCCCCTACCTCACCGCCACCACCGGCATGGACGCCCTGGCCCACAATCTCGAGGCCTATTGCAGCCCGGGCTTCCACCCCATCCTGGACGCCATCGCCGTCCAGGGGGTCGGGTACATCAAAAACTGGATCCGACCGGCCTTCTCCGACGGCCGCAAGCTGGAGCCGCGGGTCTATATGATGGCCGCATCCATCATGGGCGCCATCGCTTTTGAAAAAGGGCTGGGTGCCATGCACGGGATCGCCCACGCGGTGGGGGGCATCCACAAAATCCCCCACGGCCGCGTCATCGCCGCCATCATGCCCTATGTGCTGCGATTCAACCGCCGGGCGATCCAGAATCGCATCGCCGACCTGGCCCGCGGCATCGACCTGCCCCAGCACACCTTCGACGGCCTCCTGAACTGGCTCATCGACCTTCGCAACGACCTGGGCATGCCGATCTCCCTCAGCGCCGTGGGGGTGCGGGAATCGGATCTTCCCGAAATCACGCGGATGGCCATGGACGACGCCAATATGGAAACGAATCCGATTCCCATGACCGAGGAGAAACTGGAGAAACTGCTGCGGAAGGCGTTGAGCGGACGGTTGTCGTGAACCGCTTGCCCTCTGTTCCTAACATGGGAGGGTGTGCCCCGCGGGGGCCTCGGCCGTGCCTCCGACCCCCGGCGGCACGAGGCCGGGATTGCGGTTCGGGTCTGGAGGAAGACCGGCGGGAGACCGTTCCTACCGCAGGGCCTGCTCCAGATCGGCCGCCTTCGCCCGGACCCGGGTCAGGTCCGCGCCCCGGAGATCGGCGGCCCGGAGGTAGGCGCCGGTGAGGTTCGCATCGGTGAGATCCGCCGCCTGGAAGACCGCCCCCTCGAGGTTGGCTCCCGAGAGGTCGGCCCCTTTGAGATTCGCGCCGTAGAGATAGGCGTTGTTGAGGTCCGCGTCGGAGAGATCGGCCTCGACCAGACGCGACCAGTAGAAATCGGCGCTCTCCAGGACCGACGATCTGAAGCGGGCCCCGGTGAGGTCGGTGCGTTTGAAGATGGCCGCCTTGGCGTAGGTGCCGGACAGGTCCGCGCCCGCCAGCCGCGCCCCCTTGAGGTTGGCCCGGTAGAGGTTGGCCCCGGAGAGGTCCGCAGTCTCCAGGTTCGACTCCCGAAGGTGGGCGGTGGAGAGGTCGGCGCCGGAGAGGTCGGCCCCCGAGAGGTCGGCCCCGATGAAATAGGCCCGGCGCAGATCCGCCTTCCGGAGATCGGCTCCCTTCAACCGGGCCCCGGAGGCGGCGAGTCCATAGAGGAAGGTGCCGGACAGATCGGCGCCTTCCAGGTCGGCCGAGCGGAGATCGGCCCCCTGGAGATTCCGACCGGAGAGATCGACCCCCCGCAGATCACATTCGGTGCACTCGGGGGCCTTTCCCGTCAGGCGTTTCAGATCCGATGCGGGATCGCCCAGGGCGGACGCGGCCGCCAGGAGGAGGAGTACCGTCGGACCGAGGCCCTTGCCGACCCATGCAACGGCTTTTTTCTCCGTTTTCATCGAGGCCCGATGGTTTGGCGTTGTGTTCCGCTCCATGTTCTGGTACCTACCCCGATTCATCGGCGGTGCATCTCCTTTCCGTTCGGTGGATGACAATTGCAGTATAGCCGATGGCGTCCGGGGGGGCAACCGATTGTATGGTTGCAGGGGCGATATGGGGAATCGGGGAACGCCGCGAAGGCGGCCCGATCCAGAGCCATGGGGGTTCGGAAGAATCCCGCATTCACCGGGAGAAGATCATGTGTGGCATCGTCGGATATTTCGGTGGCGCCGGCAACGGCCTGACACGGGTCTTGACGGCCATGTCGGCCATCATCTACCGTGCGCCGGACAGCACCGGCGTCGGGCTTTTCGGGGATGATCAGGAGCCGATCCGGGTCCGGAAATCGATCGGCTCCGTGGCCCGGCTGAGCGAAACCCTCCTGGGGGCCGCCGCCTATCCCAACCAGTCGGACAAGCTCCTCGCCCTCTGGTCGTCCGATGACCGCACGGAGACCTACATCGCCTGCCAGCGTCGCGTGATGGGCCATGAGGGATTCGATGTCGAAGGGGGGCGGGAAAGGATCGAATATCCGGACTTCGAGGCCCTGCTGGGACAGGACGGGAGGGAGGCGGTCCGGCTCCGGCCGGGAACGCCGGGCCGGCCGGGGCCCATTCCCCCCTTTTTCGTCCGATCCCGGCGGGACCTCTCCCGGCTGATCGCCACCGTCACCGAGCGGTACGACCTGTCCGCGGTGGTGGTCCAGACCCTGATCCGCCACGGCCTGTCCGGGATCCTCTCCATCAAGGACCGGGAGGGGGTCCTGGAGATCGATCCCGCGGACATCCTGGCCGCCTTCGACCGGCTCTTCGAGGACGTCTTTCTGGGGGAGCGCGGGGCCAAGCCCGTCCGCCTCGACTACGGGTGGTCCCATCGGAACCCCTTTGCCCAGAAGTACGTCTGGCGGTACCTCAAGGAGACCCCCATCCGGATCCCCGAGGACTTCGACCGGGACGGGGTCCGGTGCCTCTTCCGCCTGCTGGACGCGGCCCTTCTCGCACGGCTGCCCGTGGATTCCCAGCGTCACGTGGCCGTGCAGCGGGAGTTGGAGTCCCTCTGGCCCCGGGCCAGGGAGATCCCCAACACCGACTGGCGGACCCTCTACTGGGCGGAAAAAGGGGCCAACGTTTACGGACGGGCCGCGGCGGCGGTCTACAGCCTGCTGCGCCGGGAGGCCATGGAAGCGCGGTCGAAGTCGGCGGGAGCCGCCGGGGCACAGGGGGCCGCGCCGGCCGAACCGGGGCGGACCGATCCGTCCATGCTGGCGTTTCTCTCCCAGCCGGTCATCTCCCACGGCCGGTGGGCGCTCCAGTCCGCGGTGACCCTCAAGAACGCCCACCCCTTCCTGGACGGCCGGGGCCACCGGGCGGTGGTCCTGAACGGGCAGTTCAGCGGAGAGGTGGAGGCGAGAACCCGGGATTTCCTGGAACAGATCGGGCGGGTCACCTTCCGGAGCGAGAACTCCACCGAATATTTCGCCCTTCTCTGGGGGTACTACTTTGAAAACCTGATTGCCGAGCAGCGCCGCTCCAGGGACATCCGATCCCAGATCGACGGCGGTTTCGAAGCCTTCAACATCGGCAGCCAGTCCCTCGATTACGCCGTCTACCAGCGGGTGAAGGATCGGGCGGCCCACCAGCTCGATGAGCTGGCCTTCCTGGAGACCGTCCGCCAGATGGCCTGGGGGGGCGGCCAGATCGCCGTGTCCGGGGTGAGCCTCCACTCCCCCTGGCGGGTCTACGTGGCCTGCCACAACCGGCCCGCCTTCGTGGTCCAGCGGCCCGACGGAGACGATTTCATGGTGGTCTCCGACATCAATGCCGCCCTGGGCCTCTTCCCCCAGTCCCTCATCCACCGGCGGACCCTCCAGCTCAACGAGATCAACCGGCGACGGCCGGGGGCCGGAGATCGGACCCCGCCGGAGCGATCCGGCGGCAAAGGGGCAACGGACCCCGTCGGCAAGGATCCGAAGGCCGAGGAGGCGCTCCTGCTCCGGGACTTCCGTGTGGTGGTCCATCCCCTGGAAGGGGAGGAGATCTTCGTCAAGATCGAGACCCGGTGGATCGGCGGATCCCCCGTCCGGGAGCTGACCATCACCGATTTCGAGGGGCGTCCCCTGCCCGAGATCCGGCCCTTCGAGACGGTGCTCAACCCCGTCCAGGTGCGCAAGGACTTCCACGGCACCTTCTACGAGACCCATCTCCACGAGATTCCCGATCGACTCTCCCAGATCCTCCACTTCTACCTCCCCGAGGCGGGGAGCCCGCCCGGCCTGCCGGTGCGGGGACGGTTCCTCCGGCGGCGGTTCGGCCCCGGGCTGGCGGCCCTGAAACGGATCATTCTGGCCGGGATGGGCAGCTCCTACCACGTGGGGCTTATGGTCAAGGGGTTCCTCCGCCACCTGATGCCCAGGGTCGACGTGGTGGCCCTGCAGGCCGTGGAGATCGAGGAGATCGCCAGGGAGATCGTGCCGGAGAAGGACCTGCTGGTCCTCTTCAGCTGGTCGGCCACCACCGCCGATATGGTCCAGCTGGCCAACGACCTCAAGGAGAGAAGCGTGACCATGATCGGGGTCACCGAAAAGGTCTTCGCCGACATGGCGCTGGTCACAAGGGACAGCGGCGGGGTCATTCCCGTCCTGAGCGGCGAGGAGATCACGATTCCGGGCATCAAGAGCACCCTGTGCATGACCTTCATCGGCCAGCTTCTGGGGCTCTGGCTCTCCTCGGTGCTGGGCCGGGAGGGGGGGATCCGGGAGTACGAGTCGATCCTGCGCGGGATCCCCGGCATGGCCTCGGACCTGCTGAAGGATCCGGATGTGGAAGCGTTCTGCAACCGCCTGGCGACGGCCTCGGGCGCGAGCCGGTCCACCTGCGTCATCGGCGCCCTCCATGCCATCGGGACCAGCCGGGAGGCGGCCCTCAAGCTTGAGGAGAACAGTTGGACGGCGGTGGGAAAGCCCATGGACTACCGGGATTTCTACGACTATCCCCTGGGCCGGGACCTCGCCGAGAACCTGGTGGTGGTCAACGCCACCTGCGGGGCCCGCCTGGAGGAGGCCATGAACGTGATGAAACGCCTCTACATCGCCGGGATCCCCTTTGCGACGGTCACCTATGAACACGTCCACCGGGAGGAGGCGGCGTTTTACAGCAGCGATCGGTGCGTGGTTCTCCCCAAGCTGCCCGACCCCCTCCAGCCCTTGATGGATCTCCTCTTCTACTACCGTTTCGCCCTGGTCCATGCCAAGGCCCACGGCAGGCGGACCGACGACTTTCCCCGGAACCGGGCCAAGTCGGTGACCGCCGGTCGCGGGCGGTCCAAGGCGCGGTCCACCCCCGCCACGGAGATGATGCGGATGGAGACCTTCCTCCGAGGCCTGGGCCCCCCTTCGGTCCGCCCCACCGACGCCGAGGCCCCGACAGCCTGGGAGGAGGACGCGCCGTCCGACTGGGAGCGGGTCTACTATCGCCAGATGCGGGGCCTTTCGGCGGTGCTCTCCGGCCCCGATCCCCTGGCCGGGCTGTCCGCCGAACCGGGGGAGGATCCGGAATCCCTGGCCGCCCTGCTCTTCGACGAACTCTCCCAGGAAGGGGAGGTGGTCTTTCTGCCCTTCGACCGGCCGGCCCATGCGGCGGCCCGCCAGCTGGCCCTCCGTTGGGGACGCCTCCTCGACTGCACGGTACGGGTGGCCGGCGCCGGGGAACCCCTGACCCGGGCCGAGGATGATGACTCCCTGATGGTCTTTCTCGCCGCCAGGGAGGTCTCGGAGAAGCTTCTCCTGGAGCGGCTGCGCAATACGGCGGGGCCGTGTCTGTGGGTCGGGCCGGAGACCCCCCGGGTGGCGGAGCGGGTCTTCCGCCGTTCCATGGGGTACCACGTGCCCGACCCCCGGACCCTCGCCTTCATCGAGGCGGACGTTCTCTACGCCTGTGTCAGTCTCCTTTTCTCAAGGGCGTGGAAGGTCCGGGACCCCCAAAAAGGGGGGTTGGTGGAGCGGCTTTTCGCGGTGTCCGCGGAGATGGTGGACCGACTCCTGGGGGACAGAGGCCTCAAGGAGGAGATCGACGCCGCCATGGCGGAGAACCGCGGCTACCGGACCGCATTTCTCCTGAGC
Source organism: uncultured Desulfobacteraceae bacterium (assembly GCA_964431545.1). GTDB lineage: Bacteria > Desulfobacterota > Desulfobacteria > Desulfobacterales > JAABSP01 > CAYSLC01. The sequence continues at coordinate 11,556 of CAYSLC010000059.1, forward strand.
CATCCGGGGGGCGCCGGAGACGTCTGGATGGATATCTTCGACGGCTCCGGCTGCATGATCCTCCAGTCCCACCTCTTCGGAGAGAGCGCCCACGGCCCCCTGGCCACCGTGGATGATCGGGTCCAGGAGAAGTTCGTGCGGCTGTCGGGACGGGAGCAGATGGTCCGGGACTTCGGCGAGGATCGAGTGGGGAGCTGGGAAGATCGATTCCTCGCCGGAGAGAGGGTGGACGATTTTCTCCACCGTTCTCCGGCGCGGATCGAGCCGAGGCCCGATCAGCCCTTCTTCGCCGAGGGGGACTGGTATATCCCGGTGCTCGCCCCCGGCTACGACCCGAACGCGGACAACCTGATCGTCATGGACGGCACCCATGACCGGTATGTCCCCCAGCTTCTGGACGAACTCGCCACGTACGGCTGCCGGCACGCCCGGATCGTAACGGTCACCCAGGCCGCCTTCCGGGGGCAGACCGACAAGCGGGCCATGTACAAGCATCCGGTGAGCCGGTTTCTCTTCCTGCCCCCCCTTGAAGCGGGAGGGCGGAACCTCCCCATCCCCGAGGAGGTGCTCCCCTTCGCCATGAACCTGGTGGGCATGGCCATGGGCGCGGCCGCGGCAAAGGCGAGAGGCCTCGACTTCCGGCCCGCCTCCCCGGAGCGGGCCTTCGAGGGGGCCTTCGGTCCGGTGGGACGGACCATGATCCGCCAGCGGATGGACATCGGGTATATGGACCATCGGTTGATCGAGTCCTTGAAAAACCTCTCCGCCATGGTCTCCAAGGTGGAGGGGGTGGCCCGGTATGCGGTGAAGGTGATCGAAAACGAGGCCGAACTTCGGCGCATGGTGCGGGAGGGGCGCCTCCACAGCCCCGAGGAGACGATGGAGAAGTACACCGTGCAGGCCGCCTCCCACCTGGCCTTCTACCTCCTCCATCCCGAACGGGAGGGATTCGAGGGGAAGGCGAGGTACCTGGCCGACCAGACCTTCCAGAACGGCGAGTGGGACCTCTGGGGCGAACCCTACGGCAACGCCTGGAAGGTGCTGACCCACCGAACCTTGGGCATCCAGGAGAGCGCGGACGGCTTTCCCCTTCTGATGATCCCCCTGGTGGATCAGGCCCGGCGCCGGGGATGGCTCTACTACTTCCATGTCGAGTACAGGCAATGGGACCATGGCCGCGACTTCGAGGAGGAGATCCTGGAGACCGCCCGGGCCCTGGGCAAGGGGATGCGGTTCCACCATTACATCAGCCCGAGATACCTGAAGATCGTCAGCCGGTTCAACGAGGAGATGGTCACCCAGGGACACACCTGGGACGACCGTCTCCTGGGTCTGGTGGACCGGCCGGTATTGTTCCTGCAGCCGAGCAAGGCCCTGGCCGAGGTCATCGCCGGTCGGTGTCTGGAGATCATGCGCATGGGGACGGACGACGGCGCGATCCTCACGGTGGGCGCCGTGGGCGATGCCCTCCAAAACGTTTGGCCGCGGACGGACGGAGCCGAGGGCGAAGGGGGCGGGAAACGGTGGCGGATCCTGGCGGGGGCGCTACAAAAATCTTGATCTCAGCGGGATTTCCCTCTAAAAAGACGGCGGTGGATCGTCACCGAGGGAGATTTTTCCGAAAGGAGGTGCCCCATGCTGGTACACACCGTGGTTTTCTGGTTGAAGGAGGACCTGTCCAAGGAACAGGTAGCGGCGTTTCGCGGTGGGCTGGAGACCCTGAGGAGCATCGTCTATGCCAAGGCGGTCTACATCGGAACGCCGGCGGATACGGCCGCCGACGATGCCATCGTCGACCGGTCCTACACCTATGCCGCCACCTTCCTCTTCAACAATGTGTCCGACCACGACGAGTACCAGGTCCATCCGGTTCACAAGCGATTCCTGAAAAACTACGGTGATTTCTGGTCCAAGATCCTGGTCTACGACTTCGGATGAGGCCCGGGAAAGGGTTTACGCGGCCCGCGCCGCCGTGGTAGAGAAAACGTATACATGATGACCGTTTCCAAAGGTGCGCCGATCCGGGATCCCCGGATCGGCGCACCATCAAACCGATGATCACAACGCGAGAGGTCCCCTGCCCATGCCCCCCCAAACCCCAGAGACATCGCCAGGTCCCCATTTCATCCGGAACATCATCGAGGAGGACCGGAAAACGGGCAAGTATGACGGCCGGGTCGCCACCCGGTTCCCGCCGGAGCCCAACGGGTACCTGCACATCGGACACGCCAAGTCGATCTGCCTCAACTTCGGCATGGCCGCCGAGTACGGCGGCAAGTGCAACCTCCGGTTCGACGACACCAATCCGGCCAAGGAGGAGGTGGAGTACGTGGAGGCGATCAAGGCGGATGTCCGATGGCTCGGCTTCGACTGGGAGGACCGGGAATACTACGCCTCCGACTACTTCGACCGGCTCTACGATTACGCGATCCAACTGATCCGGGACGGCAACGCCTACGTGGACAGCCTCAGCGCCGAGGAGATCCGCGCCCACCGGGGCACCCTCACCGAGCCGGGCAGGGAGAGCCCCCATCGGGACCGGCCAGTGGCGGAGAACCTCGATCTGTTCGAGCGGATGCGGTCCGGGGAGTTCCCGGACGGGGCCCACGTCCTCCGGGCCAAGATCGACATGGCCTCCGGGAACGTCAACATGCGGGATCCCACCATCTATCGGATCCGCAACGTGCCGCACCACCGGACCGGGGACAAGTGGTGCATCTACCCCCTGTACGATTACACCCACTGCCTGTCCGACTCCATCGAGGGGATCACCCATTCCCTCTGCACCCTGGAGTTCGAGGATCACCGGCCCCTCTACGACTGGGTCCTCGACGTGCTCGGCGTCTACCATCCCCAGCAGATCGAGTTCGCCCGGCTCAATCTCAATTACACGGTCTTGAGCAAGCGGAAGCTGATCCGGTTGGTCACCGGCGGCCATGTGGCCGGGTGGGACGATCCCCGGATGCCCACCATCCAGGGCTTCCGGCGGCGGGGGTACACCCCCGGGTCGATCCGGACCTTCTGCGAGCGGATCGGGGTGGCCAAGCGGGACAGCACCGTGGACATCGCCCTGTTGGAATACTGCCTCCGGGAGGACCTCAACCGGCGGGCCCCCCGGGTGATGGGGGTGCTCCGGCCGCTGCGGGTGGTGATCGAAAACTACCCCCAAGGGGAGACGGAGATGCTCCAGGCGATCAACAATCCCGAGGACCCCGCCATGGGGAACCGGGACGTCCCCTTCTCCCGGGTGCTCCACATCGAGCGGGACGACTTCATGGAGGATCCCCCCAAGAAGTTCTTCCGCCTGGCGCCGGGCCGGGAGGTGCGGCTCCGGTATGCCTACTTCATCACCTGCCGGGAGGTCGTCAAGGATGAGGCCGGGGAGATCGTCGAGCTGCGGTGCACCTACGACCCGGCCACCCGGGGCGGGGATGCCCCGGACGGGCGGAAGGTGAAGGCGACCCTCCACTGGGTCTCCGCCGAGCACGCGATCGACGCCGAGGTGCGCCTCTACGACCGGCTCTTCAACAAGGAGAACCCCGGCGAGGGCAAGGCCGACTTCATCGAGCACCTCAACCCCGACTCGTTGGAGATCCTGCGGGGGTGCAAGCTGGAGCCCTCCCTCGCCGATGCCGCCCCGGAAAGCCGGTACCAGTTCGAACGGCTCGGCTACTTCTGCGCCGACCGGTGGGATTCGGCCCCCGGGCACCTGGTCTTCAACCGGGCCGTGACCCTGCGGGACCAGTGGGCCAAGCTCTCCAAGAAGCGATAAGGAAACAGGACATCAGAAGGATCCGGTCCGGGTGGAAATACCCGGACCTGCGTTCCAAAATACCCACTCCACCCCATTTTCCGAATCCGACCTTTCGGCGTATATTGCGTCCATGGAACGGAAATCCGAAACGACAAAGCGTCTTCCCCTGGATCGCCTGGAAAAGCTGGCCTGGCTCCTGGACAACTCCATCCGGGTCCCCGGAACCCAATACCGGATCGGGCTCGACGGCCTTATCGGCCTGATCCCCGGGGTCGGGGACGCCCTGGGGGCCGCCCTCTCTTCCTACATTCTGGCGGAAGCGGCCGGCGCCCGCCTTCCCAAATCGGTCCTCTTCCGCATGGCCGGAAACATCGCCCTGGAGACCGTCATCGGCGCCATCCCCATCTTCGGCGACCTCTTCGACATGGCCTGGAAGGCCAACGCCCGCAACGTCAAGCTCCTCCACCAGTACCGGACCGAATCCCACAAAACAGTGCGCCACAGCCGCCTGGTGGTGGCCCTGGTGGTCGCTGCTATCCTTCTGTTGCTGGTGGGGGTCACGGCCCTGGGATTTCTGCTGGCTCAGTGGCTGTGGGCGTTGGCGACCCACTGATCATCACCCCCAGCCGATGGCCGCGGTCGTGACGATCACGCCGTCGATCCTCTCCTCCGTGGAGAGCTTCTGGACGTCGAAGGTCGATTGGTTCCTCTCGAATAGGGCGATCCAGTCGTTCCAGCTCGCGGGTGCGGGGACGGCTGTACGGAACGACTCTTTGAACAATCTCTGAACAATCTCGGCACCTGCCTGAAGAAGGCTTCATCCGGGTCGTCTTCTTCGAGAATGGTGCCCTGCACGGACATATCCCCACAAGGAACCGGTCTCCGAGTCCGACATGTCAACGGTCGAGCTTATTAGCGTAGCCGCCATGGCGACTGCAACCGGGGCGAGCAGCCCCTTTCGGAGCTTCCGGCGGCGGGATAGCCGATAGGTCCACCGACATTCGAACAAATCATCGCCCACTGCACCACGATCCGGCGAACCCGTTGTTTGGAAATCCGCTTTGCGGTATGGTTGGCGGACGTTTCATCGGACCGGTACATCTGGTATCATGACGCCCCGTCCGTCTCCTTTTTCCGTTCGTGGAAAAAGCGCCGCTGAAGCTGCCGCCGGGCCAGCTTCTGGAGATCCACCACCGAGTCGTTCTCGTCGACGATCTCCGCCCCCAGGACCGTCTCGATGAGGTCCTCCAGGGTCACCAGGCCGGCGACGCCGCCGTATTCGTCCCAGATCACCGCCAGGTGGCGCCGGGTTTTGAGGAACTCCGTCAGCAGGATCAGGCAGCTTTCGGTCTCGGGCACGATGGAGACCGGCTTTTTCAACGTCCCGAGGCGGGTATCCGGCTTCTGGAGGATCTTGGCCGTGCTCAGGTCGTGCATGATGACGTAGCCGACAATGTTCTCCTTATCCCCCCGGTAGACCGGGATCCGGGTGAACCCCTTCTCGGCGGCGGCGGCAAAGGCCTCCTCCACGGTCATCTCCTCGTCCAGGCTGAAGATCACCGTCCGGGGGGTCATGATCTCCCGGATCCGCTTGGTCTCCAGGGCGATGATGTTGTGGAGCATGAGGCTTTCCCACTGGGAGATCTCGCCGTGCTTGGCCCCGAGCTGGATGGTACCCAGGATGTCCTCCTCGGTCACCGACGGTCCGGCCGCCTTCCTGGTGATCACCTCAGAGAGCTTCTGGGTGATGAGGATGAAGGGAAAGAGGGCGACCTTCATCAGGGTGAGGGGCCAGACGATCCGCGGCCAGATGGATCGCCAGTAGACGGCCCCCAGGGTCTTGGGGATGATTTCGGCGAAAAAAAGGATCCCCAGGGTGAAGATTACGGAGAAGAGGGGGACCAGGGCGGTCCCCAGGGCCCGTGAGGCGTACATGCCGGCGATGGTGGCGCCGGCGGTGTTGGCCAGGGTGTTGAGGATCAGGATGGCCGACAGGGGGATGGAGATGTGCCGTTTCATTTCGATCATGCTCCGGGCCTTGGATTTGTGCCTTCCTCCGGTCCGTTCGGCCTCCAGGGTCCCCAGGCGGGTGGAGTAGAGGGTCGCCTCGTAGAGGGAACACTGGGAGGAGATGAAGATGGTCAGAAAGACCACCGCGAGAAGAAGAAACATCGATGGCTCCTTGGTTGGGAAAAACGCTAAGGGTCGATCCCGGCCGCGCGGGGAGGGGCGGCGGCCGGGAGGGGCGCGGGGCGGGCGGAGCGGAGCTGGCGCAGGAACCCGAGGCTCCGGAACCCCTTGCCCAGATGGTAGGGGACGAAGGTCTCCAGCAGTTGGAGCCCCTCGGCCGTGGACCGGGGCGTGAACCGGACCCGGGCGGCGGTGTTGAGGTCGTCGTTCAAGGTCCACAGAAGCAGCTTCAGGGTCCCCTTGGTGACCCGGACCCGCCGGTCGGACCGGCCCCGGCAGTCGCCGCAGACCAGCCCGCCCCCGGCCACGTCGAAATCGATGTCGGCGGCGGCCATGGCGGCGGTCCGGGTTCCGCAGTAGCCGCAGCTTTCCAGGTTGGGGCGGAAGCCCGACAGATCCATGAGCTTCATCTGGAAGAGGATGCTCAGCGCATCGCGGCACGGTCCGGGGCGGTCCATCTCCGTCAGGGCCCACCGCAGCAGCTCATAGAGCCGGGCCTGGGGCCGCCCCTCCTCCACCCAGGCGTTGATCAGCTCGGCCCAGTAGCTGGCGTAGGCCATCTTCCGGACGTCCGACCGGATGGCGGGGAAGGGGTGGTCGATGGCCGCCTCCTGGAGGATCGGGAGCTTACCCCGTCCGATCCGGCAGACCGCGGTCATGGCGGTGAAGACCTCCAACACCCCGGAGAACCGCTTGACGCTGTTTTTGGCCGACTTGGCGATGGCCGACACCTTGCCCCGATCGAGCGTCAGGAGGGTGACGATGAGATCCCGGTCCCCGTAGGGGACGCGGCGGAGCACGATGGCGGGGGTGGTGAACGCGATCATGGGTCAGAGGTCGAGCAGGTGGGTGGCGATGGCGAAGTAGCAAAAGACGCTGATGATGTCGATGGCGGTGGTCACGAAGGGGCCGGTGGCCACGGCGGGGTCGATGTTGATCCGGGCGAAGAGCATGGGGACCAGGGAACCCACCAGGGCGGCCACCGACATGGAGCACAGCACCGCCAGGCTGACGGAGACGGCCACCGCCAGAACGCTGTACTGGAACTGGGCCACCCCGCCCAGAAGGCTGCCGTAGACCAGGCCCAGGATCAGCCCCACGGCCAGCTCCTTGAAGATCACGGGCCAGGTGTCCCGGGTGTTGAGCAGGCCGGTGGCCAGGCCCCGGACCACGATGGTGGACGACTGGGTGCCGATGTTCCCCCCCATGCCCATGATCACGGGGATGAAGGCGGCCAGGGCGGTGAACTTGGTGAGGCTCTCCTCGAAGTGGCCGATGATGAAGAAGGCGACGATGCCGCCGACGCAGGAGGCGAAGAGCCACGGCAGCCGGATCCGGGTGCTCTTGAAGACCGACTTGGTCTCCACGAACTCGTTGCCGGCGCCGGCCATCCGCAGGATGTCCTCGGTCGCCTCCTCCCGGATGATGTCGATGACGTCGTCCACGGTGACGATCCCCACCAGCTTCTGGACGCTGTCCACCACCGGCACCGCCAGGATGTCGTACCGGGCCACGATCTTGGCCACCTCCTCCTGGTCCATGTCGGTGGTGACCGAAAAGACGTCCGTGGACATGAAGTCCTTCAGGGGGGTCTCCGGGGAGACCACCACCAGCTGCCGCAGGGAGATGACCCCCACCAGCTTGCCGAACTCGTTGATGACGTAGAGGTAGAAGGGCATCTCCACGTCCAGGTGCTCCTTCTGGAGGGAGGCGATGGCCTCGCCGGCGGTCATCTCCTCCGTGAGGGCAATGAAGTCGGTGACCATGATCCCGCCGGCGGTGTCGTCGCCGTAGCGGAGCAGCCCCTCGATCTCCTCGGAGCCCTCCTTCTTCATCTTCTCCAGGATGGCATCGGCCTTCTCCTCGGGGAGCCGGCCGATGAGGTCGGCCACGTCGTCGCTGGGCATCCGCTCCAGGATCTCCACCATCTCGTCGAGTTCGATCCCCTCGATGAGGTTGAAGAAGGTGTCCTGGTCCAGCTCGCTGATGAGGACCCCCTTCTTCTCGATGTCCCGGATCATCCCGAAGAGCTTGAGCTGATGGGTGATTGGCAGGGAGGGAAAGACCAGGGAGAGGTCGGCGGCGTGGGTCTTGTTGACGATCTTGCGGAGATTGTTCAGGGCGTTGCGGCGCAGCAGGCGCTTGATGCTGTCCACAAGGACCTTATGGCGTTCCGGCATGGCGGCCCCCCGATCCTACTGGATGACTTTGATGTGGGACTGTTCCTTGAGTTCCTTGAGCCAGGCCTGGAACTTATCGTTGACCACCTCCTGGAAGAGCTTCTCCTCGATCTCCCCGGAGACCTCCGCAAGGGGTTTGCCCGTGTCGGCCAGGATCTCCTCCACGTGGAAGATCTGGTACCCGAGATCGGTTTCCAACACCTGCGAAACCTCCCCCTCCTCCATCTCGCCGATCACCGGCTGGAGCTTGGGGGCCAGGTCCTCGATGCGGAAGGTGCCGATCTCCCCCCCCTCCTCGGCGAGGGCCTCGGAATGGGCGCGGGCCGCCTCCTCGAAGGGGAGCCCGGCGGCGATCCGGCTCCGGATCCGCTCCATTTTGTCCCGGATGGCCGCCTTCTCGGCCGGATCGGCATCGGGCGGGAACTTGAGGATGATGGTCCGCAGATGGTACTGTTTGTCCCCCTGGTACTCCTCCCGGTGCTCGTCGTAGTACCGCCTTACGTCCTCCTTGGTGATGACGATCTTCGACTTGATCCGACGGTTGACCAGCTGGGTCCGCAGGATCTGCTCCTTGATCTTCTTCCGGTAGTCCTCCACGGTCAGCCCCTGCTCGGCCAGGGCCTCCCGGAGCTGATCGTCGGTGTAGAGGTTGGCCTGCTTGATCCGCTCCATGGCCTGGTCCACGTCCGTGTCGTCCACGGAGATCCCGGCCCGCTGGATCTCCTGGTCGGTGAGCTTGCTGTTGATGAGCTGCTCCAGGAGGTCCCCTCGGACCTTTTCGAGCATCTCTTTTTCTTTGTCCGGCGGGTATCCCATGGAGCGGATCCGCTCCGCAAAGGGACGGTAGACCATCTCCAGCTCCGACAGGGTGATGATGTCCTCGTTGACCACCGCCACGATGCGGTCCACCACTTCGGGCTCTTCGGCGCCGGCCGCCGTCCCCGCCAGGGGGGCCATGGCCGTGGCCGCCCAGCAGAGAAGCCCCCACAGGAGGGCCGTCTTTCCTCTATCCAAAAAACCGTATCCCATGCCGCACTTTCCCGCGGTCCGTTTCATGAACCGACGATCTTGAGCCATTGTTCCTTGTTGATCTCCAGGGGGTACCGCTTCCGCAGCCCCTCGATGTAGTCGCCGTACCCGGCCTCCAGCTTCCGCCGGCGGAGGATCTCTTCGGGGTCGGGCGCGGGCAGCCGCTCTCCGTCCTCTTTGGGCGGAACGTCCGCCGGTTCGGGGTGGCGGGCGCGGTACCGGGCCACCTCTTTGTCGGTGACCGTGATCCGGTTTCCCAGGTCCATGTCCACCACCTTCTCCATGAGCAGCCGGGCCCGCAGCTCCTTCTCCCAGTCCTCGTAAGTGATGGCCGACTCCAGGAGGGCCCGCTCGAACTCCCCTTCCGGGTACCCTTTCCGGGCCTCCGCCACCGCTTTCCGGACCTCCGCTTCGGCAAGGCCGACCCCCAGCTCCCGGGCCCGGGCCGTCAGGAGCATCCGCTCCACCATCTGGCGGAAGTGCTCGATTCTCGCCTCCCTGAACGCCTCCGGGTCCTTGGCGACGTCGTAGGGGTAGGCGGTCAGGGCGATCTCCAAAGCGCGGTTGAAGTCGAGGGGGGTCATGGTGGCCCCGTCGACGCGGATCAGGTAGGCGGCATCGGGTTCCCGGGCCGTTTCCGAGCACCCGGCCAAGATCCCCCCCATCGCCATCAGCCCGATCAACAGGACCGCCCCGCCGGTCCGCGCGGCCCGGGGATATCCACCCTCATGCATAAAACGTTTAGGCGTTAACACGCTGGGAGATTTCTTTCAACAGGTTTTTGGCCTTGGCCACGGGACTGGCCCCGCCGGAAAAGGCGGCCCGGAAGACGTGGTCCGGGGAGAGGGAGTAGCCGTTTTTGCTCTCGGCCACCAGGTCGACGATGCCGAAGGGATTCTTCTGGTGGCTCTCGGAAAAATGGAGGGCCAGCCCCTGGTCGGTGAGATCGAGCCGCTTCACCCCGGCCCGGATGGCCAGGACCTTCAACATGATCTTCATGAGCAGGTTGACCGCCTCCTGGGGCAGGGGGCCGAACCGGTCGGCCAGCTCCGCCTTGTAGTCGGAGATTGCCTTGAGATCGGTCATCCGGGCCAGCCGGCGGTAAGCGGTGAGCCGCTGGTCGATGTCCGGGATGTACGATTGCGCAAGGTAGGCGGAGAAGTTGACGTTGATCTCCGGCTCCAGGTCCTCGATCACCGGCTCCCCTTTCAGCTCGGCCACGGCGTTCTCCATGAGCTTGAGGAACATATCATACCCCACGGCGGCGATGTGCCCCGACTGGGAAGCCCCCAGGATGGTCCCCCCGCCACGGATCTTCAGGTCGTTCATGGCGATCTGGAATCCGGAGCCCAGGTCGCTGTGCTCCATGAGGACCTTGAGCCGTTTCTGGGCGTCCTTGGTCAGCGTGGTCTCGTTGGGGATGAAGAGGTAGGCGTAGGCCTGCTCGTCGGCCCGCCCCACCCGGCCCCGGAGCTGGTAGATCTGGGACAGGCCGAACCGGTCGGCCCGGTTGACCAGGATGGTGTTGGCGGTGGGCACGTCGAGGCCCGCCTCGATGATGGTGGTGCAGACCAGGAGGTCGATGGACCGGTCGAGGAACCGGAGCATCACTTCCTCCAGGCCGTTTTCGTCCATGCGGCCGTGGGCGATGTCCAGGCGCACCTCGGGCACCAGCCGCTTGAGGTGGGCGGCCATGGCCTCGATGGAATGGATATTGTTGTGGACGAAGTACATCTGCCCCCCCCGGCGGAGTTCCCGACGGATGGCGTCGGCCACCAGGGTGTCGTCCAGCTCGCTGATGTAGGTGATGATCGACCGGCGCGCCTCCGGCGGGGTGGAGATGACGCTGATGTCCCGGACCCCCATGAGCGACATGTGGAGGGTCCGGGGGATGGGGGTGGCGGTGAGGGCGAGGACGTCCACGGTGGACCGGAGCTGCTTGAGCTTCTCCTTGTGCTTGACGCCGAAACGCTGCTCCTCGTCTAAGATCACCAGCCCCAGGTCCTTGACCGCCACGTCCTTCTGGAGGAGCCGGTGGGTCCCGATGACGATGTCCACCCGTCCGTCTCGCAGGCCCTGGAGGATGGCCCGCTGCTCCTTGGGGGAGCGGAACCGGCTGAGGCACTCCACCCGCACGGCGAAGTTCTCGAACCGGGAGGCGAAGGTGGCGTAGTGCTGCTCGGCCAGGACGGTGGTGGGGACCAGCACCGCCACCTGCTTGCCGTCGTTGACCGCCACGAAGGCGGCCCGCAGGGCCACCTCGGTCTTGCCGTACCCCACGTCCCCGCAGACCAGGCGATCCATGGGGGACTCGGCCTCCATGTCCCGGAGAACCTCCTCGATGGCCCGCTGCTGGTCGGGGGTCTCCTCGTAGGGAAAATCGGCCACGAACTCCTGGAACGCCGCGTCCGGGTCCCCGTAGGCGTGCCCCCCCCGGACCTTCCGGGCCGCGTAGAGCTTGAGGAGTTCCCCGGCGATCTGCTCCACCGAGCGCTTGACCCGGGCCTTGACCTTCTCCCACGACTTGCCCCCCATCTTGTCGAGGACCGGTGTGATCCCCTCCATCCCCATGTATTTCTGGATCAGGGTCATCCGGTCCACCGGCAGATAGAGCTTGTCGTCGTCCCGGTAGGCGATGAGGAGAAAGTCGTTGACCGCGCCGTCCAGGGTCAGCTTCACCAGCCCCTCGTACCGGCCGATCCCATGCTCCACGTGGACCACGATCTCCCCCTGCTTGAGATCCTCCGCCGCCGCGAACGCCGTCGGCATGGCCGGCCGGGGGGCGGCCCGCTTTTTGGCGGCCCGGGACCCGAAGATTTCCGCGTGGGTCAGGACGGCCAGCCCTTCGTCGGGCCAGACGAATCCCGAGGAGAGGGGGGCGGGCACCAGGGTCGCGGACCGGGATCCGGAGAGGCCGGGGATGGTCTCGGAGAAGGTCGTCTCGATCCCGTACGGCTCCAGCAGGGACTTCAGCCGCCGGCACCCGTTGCGGTTGCCCGCGGCCACGGCGATCCGGCGGCCCTGGTCCCGCTGCTCTTCCATCCAGGCGGCCAGGGGCGCGAAGGGGCGGGTCTCGTCCTCCCGCCGCAGGAGGGCCATGCGCAGGTCGGTGGTGTCCCGGACGTCGAGGGCCGCCGCCGGGTCGCCGTCGGACAGGGTGGGGAAGGGGGAACAGGCGAGGAAGCCCCGCCGGCCGAGGGCTTGGAGGGTCTCCTCCCACCGGAGGTAGAGGCTCTCCGGGGACACCCGGAGCTGTCCGTCCGCGGCGTCGTCGTAGTGGCGGTCGATCTCCTCCCAGAGGGACTTGGCGGCCCCGGCGATCTCCGGCGGGTCATCCAGGAGGAAGAGGGCCTTGTCGCCGGGGAAGTCGAAGAAGGTGTCGAGTTCCGGGTAGATGAGGGGCATCAGGCTCTCGATGCCGGGGAAGGCCCCCTCGTCCCGGATCCGTTCCAGCAGGGCCTTGACCTCGTCCACCGGCCGGTCGGCCGCCAGGGCCCCCTGCCGGACCCGCTGGATCACCTCGTCGATGGCCGAAAGGCGCAGGATCACCTCCCGGGCCGGGACGATCACCGCTTCGGAGAGTTCGGCCACGGTCCGCTGGGTCCGGATGGAGAAGAAGCGCAGGGAGTCCACCACGTCCCCGAAAAGCTCCAGGCGCAGGGGATCGTCGTAGAGGGGGGAGAAGATGTCGAGGACGCCCCCCCGCACGCAGAAGTCGCCGGGCTCCTCCACCACGGCGGCCCGGGCGTATCCGCCGGAGACGAGCTTTCGGATCAGTCCGTCCCGGTCGATCTCCTCCCCGGACATGACCAGCTCGGCCCATTCCACCACTTCGCTCCTGGGGATGGTCCGCTTGAGAAGACCCTCCACCGGGGCCACCACGATGGGGGCGCCCTCCCCCTCGATGAGCCGGTAGAGGGTCCGCATCCGCTGGGCCGCGGTCTCGTTGTGGTAGGAGAGGAACTTGAAGGGGAGGATGTTGTATGGCGGAAAATAGAGGATCTCGGGTCCGGCCGGGTCGAGAAAGAACCGGAGGTCCTCCATGAACCGCTCCGCCGCCTTGGGGGAGGGGACGATCACCACCAGGGGCCGGCGGAGCCGCCGGTGGATCTCGGCCGCGGCATAGGCCCTGGCCGATCCGGTCAGCCCGGCGCACCGGATCGACCGGCCCCCCCGGCCGATCTCGCCGATGACCTCCCGAAGGGTATTTTTTCCTTGATTTTGGTCCATGAAACCAGTATTAAAATCTTTTGACGCACGCCGACGTAGCTCAGCCGGTAGAGCAGCTGATTCGTAATCAGCAGGCCAGCGGTTCGAATCCGCTCGTCGGCTCCATTCCAAAACGAAGGCGTTCGGGGAATCTCCCTGAACGCCTTTTGTATTGTAGCCATCAAAGCGGCCCAAATCAAGCGGGTTTTGCGACCTCTCGGGTCCTGCGGGAGTTCATAGGTGAACACGCCCTATCCGGTATAGAAAAAGACGACCATATCCTCCTCCTCCGCGTCCCGCCTGATCGGGCCTCAGGGCCTCACGCTGATGGAGAACGAGATCTCCGGGGGTTTTACGTCACCCGTCTCAATCCACATCCCGTGGTTCCATCAGAAGATGAAGACCTTCCAGGATCGACCCCACGCGCTCTTTCGATAATGTGCCGATCTTTTCAACCAAATCGGTTTTGTTGACGGTGAAGATCTGGGAAATGTTGACGACGCTTTTTTTCGGCAGATTCGCTTCGCCTTTTTTCAGCCCCACATTGCCCGGAGACGCGGCTACTGCTCTTTTACCAGTTCGCGGTGTTTTGAGCGCCCGGACACAAAACCGGCCGGGTATTGACTTTGTCGGGAAGGGTACGGTATGAAAGAAGGACAGATCCGAAAAAACACATGACAAAGAGACCGATAAAACAAAATTCCATGAAAAATGTCAGAATCCATTTTGATGAGGAACTCCTCGATTGTTTGGACCGATTTGCGGCTTCGAATCGGTTGACACGATCCGAAATCGTCCGCAAGGCTCTGGAAAGCTGGCTGTCGAAACATGAAATCCAGGCATTTGAGGATCAGTGGATCGAAAAGTTGAAGCAGAAGCCGGAACCCGCACTAGGGGCCGATGATTGGTCGACCATCGAACATTGGGATGACGATTGAATAGAGGGGATATATGGCTGGTCGATCTGGGGATGTCTCTAATACACATCTCCGAGCCCAATATACCGTACTAGATCTCTTATGAAGTCTTCAGCTTTAAAAAGGGTGTCGTGGGGGGGG
>CAYSLC010000060.1:0-25926 GCA_964431545.1 uncultured Desulfobacteraceae bacterium
GGCCGCCTCGAGCCGGCGTCCCGGTTTTTAGAGCCGGATCCCCCGGCGGACGTCCTCCCCGTAGTGGCGCTCCATGAGTTCCGCGGCCCGGAGGACCTCGGCATCATCGGTCCCGGGCACCTGGACCGAGAGCTTCACCAGCAGGTCCCCCTTCGTCCCGGTCTTGGGATCGGCGGCCCCCCTCCCCTTCAGCTTCAGGACCTTCCCGCTCTGACTCCGGGGCGGCACCTTCAGGTTGACGCCCCCTTCCGGGGTGGGGATGGTGACGGTGCCGCCGGCCAGGGCCTCGTGGACGGTCACCGGCACCTCCATGTGGAGGTCGTCGCCCTCCCGTCTCAGGACCGGGTGGGACTTGATCCGGATCACCAGATAGAGGTCGCCCGCGGGGCGGCCCCCGGTCCCCGGCTCCCCCTTTCCGCTCACCCGGACCCGGGACCCCTCCCGGACCCCCTTGGGGATGCTCACCCGGATCCGCTCTTCGGCCGTCTCCCGGCCGGCGCCGCCGCACCGGGAACAGGGAGCGCCCTTGACCCCGGTCCCGCCGCACTCGGGGCAGGCACGGGTGAAGTTCATGGGCCCCTCGGCGACGTTGATCCGGCCGGCCCCGCCGCAGGAGGGGCACCCGGAGGAGGATGCGCCCGGCTCCGCCCCGCCGCCGCCGCACCGGGAGCAGGCCCGGGGAACCTGCATGGCCAGTTCGGTGTCGAACCCCTTGAGCGCGGAGAGCATGTCGATGGTCATCTCATGCTCGATGTCCCGCCCCTGGGCCGGGCGGGGCCCCTGGGACCGAGGCCCCCCGCCGCCGAACCCGAAGAGATCCCCGAAGATGTCCTCGTAGCTCTGGTAGCGGCCGAAGCCCTGATCGCCTTTGCCGGCCCAGGCGCGTCCGGATTCGGGGCGAGGCCGGGACTGCCATTTCTGGTACGCCCGGGCCTGGTCCGCGTCGAACCCGGACCGGAGCCCCTCCTCGCCGAACTCGTCGTAGAGCTTTCGCTTCTCCGGGTCCCGCAGCACATCGTGGGCCTCCGAGATCTCCTTGAACTTTCCCTCCGCCTCCCGGTTTCCGGGGTTGATGTCCGGATGCCACTTCCGGGCCAGCTTCCGGTATGCCTTCTTGATGTCATCCTGTGAGGCGTTCCTGGAAACGCCGAGTATGTCGTAGTAGTCCTTGACCATCGGTATCCTTTTTTTCGCTGCAACAGATCGTCCGCCCGCCGGCGGAACCGGTCACGCCTTTCCCAGCACCATGGCCAGAAGCGCCATCCGCACATAGAGGCCGTACTCCATCTGGCGGAAGTAGGCGGCCCGGGGATCGTCGTCCACGGCCATGCTGATCTCCCCCACCCGGGGCAGGGGGTGCATGAGAATCATCCGCTCCTTTGCCGGGATCAGGGTCTCGGGGCGGATGATGTAGGCGTTTTTCACGCTCTCGTACTCGATGAGGTCGGTGAACCGCTCCTTCTGGACCCGGGTGATGTAGAGCACGTCGGTCTCGGCCATCACCGATTCGAGGTCCGTGTGCTCGGCCTGGGGGACGCCCCGCCGGTCGATGGTCTCGCGGATCTCTTCGGGCATCCGGAGGATGTCGGGGGAGACATAGTTGAGCCGGACCTCGTACAGGGAGAGGAGGTGGGCCAGGGAGTGGACGGTGCGGCCGTACTTGAGGTCCCCCAGCATGGTCACCGTAAGGCCGTCGACGGTACACAGCTCCTCCAGGATGGTGAAGAGGTCGAGGAGGGCCTGGGTGGGGTGCTCCCCCACCCCGTCCCCGGCGTTGATCACCGGCTTCCTGGCGTAATGGGCCGCCATGGCCGAGGCCCCCACGTCTGGGTGGCGGACCACGATGACGTCGGCGTAACACTCCAGGGTCCGGATGGTGTCCGGCAGCGACTCCCCCTTGCTCACCGACGAGTACTGGACGTTGTTGATGGGGATGACGCTGCCCCCCAGGCGGCTCATGGCCGACAGGAAGGAAGAAGAGGTCCTTGTGGACGGCTCGTAGAAGATGCTCGCCATGATCTTGCCCTTGAGGAGATCGAAGGAGCCGACCCGGGAGACCATCTCCCGCATTTCATGGGCCACCCCGAAGATATAGTCCAGGTCGGAGCGGCAGAACTGCTTCACCGAGAGGATGTCCTTGCCGTAGAAGAGCGCGGTCCGCTGGTCCCCAAAGGGCAGGTGGGGGTTGCACTGGCCCCCGGCCGATCGATCCGTCGTCATGGTATTCTCCCCTTTCGATGGACGAAAAGACGATTCGGTTTTTCCCGACGCCGTCCCGTTCACGTTCCATTCCGCAGGTTCCGGCCGCTTCCCGGAGGCGCCGTCACCGACCCGTCCCGAAACGCCTCCCGCCCCCGGAGCACCACCCGCCGGACCCGGCCCCGCACCCGCCGGCCCTCGAAGGGGGTCCAGCCGCACCGGCTGCGGAGATCGCCCCCCCGGATCTCCCAGGCGGCGTCCGGATCGAACTCGACCCAGGTGTCGGGCTGTTCGGGCAGTCCGAAGATCCGCCGCGGATTGTGGGCCATCCGCCGGATCAGGTCATCGGGGCTCATCCGCCCCTCCCGGACCGCGGTCCACAACAGCGGCAGCGCCGTCTCCAGCCCCGGAAATCCCGGCGGCGGGGCCGGGCCGTCCTTCTCCGCCGGGGTGTGGGGGGCATGGTCGGTGGCGAACACGTCGATCACCGAAAGGTTCTCCCACAGCGCGTCCCGGTCGGCGCTTCCGGCCAGCGGGGGGCGCACCTCGGACCGGCCGGGGCCGATGGACGGAGCATCCGTCTCGGTCAGGAGCAGATGGTGTGGACAGACCTCGCAGGTGACAGACAGTCCCTCCTCCTTGGCCTTTCGGATCAGGAGGATCTCCTCCCGCCGGGAGACGTGGCAGAGGTGGATCGGCCGGCGAAAGAGCGCGGCCATGAGGACCGCCGCCCCCAGGCTCCGCCCCTCGGCGTGAACCGCCACGGGCCGCCCGGCCGGCCACCGGCCGAGGTGGGCCATCCACAGGGCCATATCGTCCAGGCGCAAGGGGCCGAAGGTGGCGTCGAGGTACATTTTCAAGCCGGCGGCCTCCGGGGCCAGGGCCGCGGCCGACGCCGGGTTGTCCGGGCCGGCCCCCACGAAGAGGGCGTAATCGCACCGGGCCTTATGCCGGGCCCGGCAACGGGCGGCCGAGAAGGTCTCCCCATCCGTGACCGGCGGCGCGGTGTTGGGCATGGCCAGCACGGCGGTGATCCCCCCGGCCAGGGCCGCGGCGGTGCCGCTCTCCCAATCCTCCTTGTGCTCCCCCCCCGGCTCCCGCAGGTGGACGTGGACATCGATCAATCCCGGCAATCGCATGGATGCTCCATCTGTTCTTTGCACCGGAGGTTCACCGGCCTTCCGACGGTCTCCATTCCATCCGTCTATTTTACACCAGTTTGGCCGTCGCTCAACCCTTTCTTGGAACCCGCCTTGCCGCGGAGCTTCCTCCGCGACCGGGGGGATCGACGGACCCGCTCCCGGCTTTTCCGGCCCCGGACCACGGCGGTGAGGGCGGCCACGTACCCCTTCAGGGCCTCTGCCTCGGCGGAGAGTTCCTGGGCGGTGGCGGCCGACTCCTGGGCCCCGGCGGCCACCTTCCGGGTCACTTCGTCGATCTGCTTTGCCGAGGCGGCAAGGGACTCGCTGCGTTCGGAGAACCGCGCGCCGGCCCCGGAGATGGCGGTGAGCCGCTCACCGATGTACCGGTCCTTCTCCACCACCGTCTCGAGCTTCCCGTTGAGAGCGACGATGGCTGTCGCGGCCCGCTCGATCCGGGCCAGGTTTCCGGCCAGATGTCGCCGGGTGGTTCCGGCCGCCTCGGCGGAGTGCCCCGCAAGCTCCTTGACCGCGTCGGCCACCACGGCGAATCCGGCGCCGGATTCGCCGGCCCGGGCCGCCTCGATGGCCGCGTTGAGCGCCAAAAGATCGGTCTGGAAGGCGACTTCGTCGATGGAGCGGATCACCTCGTCCATCGTCCGCCCCTCGCTTTCGATGCGGGCCATCTGCCCGGCCAGCTCTCCCAGGGCATCCATGGCCGCCTGGAAGATCTCCAGGTTTTCGGCCATGAGCGCTTCCGCCTCCCGAAGGTGGGTCGCGTTTTCCCCGCTCACGCCGGAAATCTCCTCCAGGGAAGCGAAGCTCTTCCGCCCGTTTATTGCCGGTGGGGCATCGGTTCGGCCGTGGGTGACCACGCCTTTTACAGAATGGTATTGTAGGCTGTTATCGCGGTTTTTTCAAAAGAAATCTGTCGGATGGAGAGCATGGATGGCGCCCCCCGGAGGGCCGAAAGGCGCTTGAGAGAAGAGAACAACCGAAAGCCGGGGAGGTCTCGCCGTCCCTGCCGGTCTACTCCCCCAACAGCTGATCGATCACGTTGGAAAAGTACTTGACCGGGCGCGCCCCCCGGATCAGCACCCCGTTGATGACGAAGGAGGGGGTGGCGGTGATGTCGAACTCCACGGCCTCGGCCATGTCCTCCAGGATCCATTGGGCGACCTTCTCGGAGGCCCGGTCTTCATTGAACTTTGCCATATCCAGATTCATCTCCTCGGCCAGTCGCACGAAGGTCGCCTCGTCCAGGGCCCCCTCCTCCGCGAACAGGCGGTCATGGTACTCCCAGAACTTCCCCTGGGCATGGGCCGCCATGGCCGCCATGGCCGCGGGCATGGCCCTCTCGTGGCTCTCCAGCGGTTTGTTCTTGAAGACCCGCCGCACCTTCCCCGGGTAGCGCTTGAGAAGGGTATCGACGATCTTGTCCCCCTTTCGGCAGTAGGGACATTCGAAATCGGTGAACTCGAAGATGGTGATCGCCGCCCCGTCCGGCCCCTTGGCGGGGTTGTGGCCGGCCGCCGCCACCTCGATCCGATTCTCCATGGCCGACCGGAGGTCCTGGTCGGCTTTCCGCCGCCGGCGTTCCTGGATGTAGCGGTCGATGGTCTCGTAGAGAAGCTCCGGGTTCTCCCGAATCACCTCCTTGACGAATTCCTCCAGCCGCTTCTCGTCCATGATGACCGGTTCCCCGGCGGCGGCCGAGACCGAGGAGACCGTGGCGATGGACAAAAGGGCCAGGCATGCGGCAAACCGTTTCATCGATTCCGATATCCTTTCCATGGGCCTGTCGAAATGGGGGTTGGGATCACTTCACCTCGATCCCCTCGTTTCTGAGGAGTTCCTTCAATCCCGCCTCGGCGAGTTCCGGCACCAGAAAGAGCTTGTATTTCTTGGCCCCCCGGGCGTCGACGAAGGTGTACTCCAGGGTGAGATCCGCCTTTTTGAGAAACTTGACGCCCCCGTCCACCAGGATCACGTGGAAGTTGAGGGCCCCGAGAGTCACCAGGGCCAGAATCACCAGCACCACCGCGAAGATCTTCACGAGCGCGCTCTTCCTTTCCGCCGTTGTAGATGATAGGTTCCGGGCAACCCCGACGGCTCACCGCCCCCCGCCGAGGTCTGCCACAACGAACGGGGAACACAGGACCCCGTAGCTCCCCTTCTCCACCCAGATCCGGACCATCACCACCGTCTCCCCATCCATGTCCACCTGGCTGGGAAGCTTTTCCAGATAGGCGATGTCCGTGGTCCGGAACTCATAATAGGAGGTCCCGCTGCTCAAGGGATCCGTCACCAGAATGACGGCCTCGGCGTTGTAAGGGTGTTTGTAGGGGGATCCGGTGAAGGCCACGTGGGTCTTGCCCAGGGCTTTGAGATCCTTGGGTTTTTTGTAGGCCTGGATTTCGAACTTCTCTCCAACCTGCAACACATCGGTGAGGGTCATCGATCGCCTCCTTTGAACCGTCCGCCTTCAGCTCCCCTGTTCCGTCGACCCCACCCGGTCCCCCTCCCGCCTCCGGATCCGCTCCACCAGATCCGGGGGCAGGGGCGCCGATCGGCCGGTCGCCTGGTCGGCGTTGACCCAGACCACCTCCCCGCTGGTCAACCGGTCGTCCCCGTCCCGACGGTAGATCTCGGCCGCGAACGAAAGGCTGGACCGGCCCGTCCGGGCCACCCGCATGTGGACATCGATCTCCTCCCCGAAGCGGATGGGCCGGTGGAACTCCACCACCGCCCTGACGGTGTGAAAATCATGGCCGGTCTCCTCCGGATAGACCATGGCGTCGAACCCGAGTTCCCGGAGGTACTCGTAGATGGCGGTGTCGAAGAAGGTCAGGTAGTGGCTGTTGAAGACCACCCCCTGGGCATCGATCTCGGCGTACTCGATCCGCCGGCGGTGGTGAAAACCGAAATCGGATTTTGCCATTCCTCTCCTTTCCGCCGAGCCCGCGCCCCGCTTTCCGAGACCCCTTGGCGAGCCGTACCGACGCCGCCCCTTTCCCGGATCTTACCGGGCGAAGGCGCGGCGTCGTCGAAGCCTTTCCGGGCATTGACTATAGGTGAGCCGCCCCTTCCCTGTCAAGGCGGATGATTCCAAGACGGACCGGCCGGTCGGGCCGCCGGCTTGCAAGGAGGCGGAAGCGGGCTTAGTTTATCCGGATGTATGTCCGTATGGATGAACCTTTGACG
Source organism: uncultured Desulfobacteraceae bacterium (assembly GCA_964431545.1). Classification (GTDB taxonomy): domain Bacteria; phylum Desulfobacterota; class Desulfobacteria; order Desulfobacterales; family JAABSP01; genus CAYSLC01. The sequence goes on from CAYSLC010000060.1 coordinate 6,543, forward strand.
GAGAGGAGCCCCATGACCCCCAAGGAAGCCATCGTGGCCTTTGCCCAGAGCGAGAAGATCAAGACCGGTATCCTCTGGCTCAACCAGAACCTGGAGCTTCTGGCCGGCCTGCCGGAGCCGGACAAGGTCGGCGCGGAACGGATCATCCGGACCAACGTCAGCATGCTCTTCAACGAGGTGCAGCTCGCCAAACGTCTGGTCCCCGACAGCCCGTGGGCCGAACTGGAAAAGCCGATGAACACGGCCATCGTGATGATGAACTCGGGGGTGATCCAGGAGGCGGGGTTCCATCTGACCCAGGCCCTCACCGCCACCACCAGCATCGGCCAGCGATCCATGACCCTGCTCAAGTCCGAGGGGCTCCTGTAGACCTCCGATGGGAGCGTTTCCCCCGCCGCCGCTCTCAGGGGCTCGATCCGCCCTCGGGGACGGTCATCACCAGCCGAAACCCGAGGTAGGGCCCTTCAAAGGCGGCCCAGTATCCGTCCCGGTGGGTCGCCCGCACATGGACCGGTTCATCGCTCCAGCCGCCGCCCCGGGCCACCCGGCTGACCCCGGGTCCCGAAAAGACCGGATCCACCCGGCGGTGGCGGCGATAGGCCCCGGGGCTATAGACATCCACGCACCACTCCCAGACATTGCCGAGCATATCCGCGAGCCCGAAGGGGTTGGGGGCGAACCGGCCCACCGGCGCGGTGGCCGGCCGGCCGTCGTCACAGGGATGGTGGGGCCAGGGAAAGCCGAAGGCTTTGCTGCCGGCCGCGTCATAGACATTGGCGTACCGGCAGGCCCGGGAAAGATCCTCGCCCCAGAACCGAGAGGTGGAGGTACCGGCCCGGCAGGCATACTCCCATTCCGCCTCGGTGGGGAGGCGGAAGCGCCGTCTCCCGTCGCTTCCGGCGGTCAGCCAGCGGGCGAACCGGTTCGCCGCCTCCCAGGAGACCCGGACCACCGGCTGCCGGGGTCCGTCCAGGGTCCGGTTTCGAAAGGTTCCGCTGGCGTGGTCCGGCCGGAACCGGCGGTATTGGGCGTTGGTCACTTCGCAACGGCCCATCCAGAACCGGCCCACGCAGACCTCGTGGACCGGCTGCTCATCGGGGTCGGAACGGCCCGGCGCGGGACCGGTCCCCATGAGGAAACAGCCCGCGGGCAGGGGGACGAAGGCCATGCCGGTGACAGGCTCCCGGTAGCGTTCCGGGACCGTCCGGGCCTGGCCGGCCCGCCCCGGCGCCGCCGGAAAGAGGAGCAGAATGGAAAGGAATGCCGGAAGGACCCGGGGCAGCGCACGGTATGGCTGGAAAAATCGGATCATGGATCGCGCGAAGATCATGGATGAGCGTTTGCCATTCCCAAGGGGTTGTGGTAAAGGACGGAACTTTATGCAACGATTTGGATTGACTCTCAGGACGGCGGAATGAACACGGATACTCCCATGTCAGACGATCCCACTTTCCCGATCTCGCCCGGTCAGCGACTGGCGGGGTGGCTGGTCCATTTCTTCACGGCCACCGGCGCCGTTCTGGGGCTTCTCTGCCTGGACGCCATCAACCGCCCCGATTTCAAAGTGGCCCTCTGGCTGATGGGGGTCGCCATTCTGGTGGACGCCGCGGACGGCACCCTGGCGCGGCTGGTCCGGATCAAGGCGGCCGTCCCCCAGATCGACGGGGCCCTGCTCGACAACCTGATCGACTACCTCAACTACGTGGTGGTGCCCGCCTTCTTCATGATCGCGGCGGAACTGCTGCCGGAGGGGTGGCGCTTTTTCGGCGCCAGCCTGATGGTCTTCGTCTCCGCCTACCAGTTCACCCAGATCGACGCCAAGACCGAGGACCATTTCTTCAAGGGCTTCCCCAGCTACTGGAACATCGCCGTCCTCTACCTCTACCTCTGGCAGACCTCGGCGTGGACCAACCTGGCCGTGGTCCTGGTCCTCTCGGCCCTGGTCTTCGTCCCCATCAAGTACGTCTATCCCTCTCGGCTGGACTACCTCACCCGGAACCCCGCCCTCCGAAAGGCCATGACGGCGGCCACCCTGATCTGGGGGTTCACCATGGCCGTGGCCCTCTGGGTCTACCCCTACACCAACTGGCTGATCCGATTTTTGACCATCGGGTATGTGATCCTCTATGTGGGGGTGAGCATCTACCGGACCCTTCGTCCCCTGGAGGCGCCCCCCGCCCCGTCGGCGGAGGGCTGACGCCGGAACCGCCCCTCGTCTTCCCTTAAACCGAAGCCTTTTTCAGGATCAGGGCGGCATTGGTGCCGCCGAATCCGAAGGAGTTGGTCATGGCGATGGTCACCGCGGCCGCGCGGGAGACGTTGGGGACATAGTCGAGATCGCAATCCTCGTCCGGGGTCTCCAGGTTGATGGTGGGGGGGATGACGCCCCGCTCCGCCGCCAGGGCGGTGAAGACGGTCTCGATCCCCCCGGCCCCGCCCAGCAGATGGCCGGTCATCGACTTGGTGGAGCTGACGGGCACGGAACCGGCCCGGTCCCCGAATACCGATTTGATGGCCCGGGTCTCGTAGAGGTCGTTGAACGGGGTGGAGGTGCCGTGGGCGTTGATGTAGTCGACCTGCTCCGGCGTGATCCCCGCATCGTCCAGGGCCGCCCCCATGCACCGGGCCATCCCCTCGCCGTCCGGGGCCGGGGCGGTCATGTGGTGGCCGTCCCCGCTCATGCCGAACCCGATCACCTCCGCATGGATCGTGGCGCCCCGCTCCAGGGCCGCCTCCAGCGTCTCCAGGATCATCATCCCGCTCCCCTCCCCCACCACGAACCCGTCCCGGTCCTTGTCAAAGGGACGGGAGGCCTTCCGGGGATCGTCGTTTCGGGTGGAGAGGGCCTTCATGGCGTTGAACCCGGCGATACAGGTGGGGGAGATCACCGATTCCACGCCGCCGGTGATCATGGCGTCCGCCGCCCCGTGCCGGACCATCTTGTACGCCTCCCCCACCGCGTGGGTGCCGGCGGCGCAGGCGGTGGCCACCGATACGTTGGGCCCCTTGGCGCCGAAGTGGATGGAGATCATGCCGGGGGCCATGTTGCCGATCATCATGGGGATGAAAAAGGGGCTCACCCGCTTGGGGCCCTTCTGATCCAGAATCCGGGCGTTCTCCTCCAGGATATCGAGCCCGCCCAGGCCGCACCCGGTGAAGACCCCCACCCGGTCGCCGTTCTCCGGCCCGATGGTCAGGCCGGAGTCCTCCACCGCCATCCGGGCGGCGGCCACGGCGTATGCGATGAAGAGCTGTGTCCGTTTGGCGTCCTTCCTGGGCAGGAAGTCCTCGGGCTTGAACCCCTTCACCTCTCCGGCGATCCGGGTCTGATACCGGCTCGTATCGAACCGGGTGATCTCGCCGATGCCCGACGTTCCGGCGCAAAGCGCCGCCCAGGACGCCTCCACGCCGATGCCCAGGGGCGTCACCAGCCCCATGCCCGTGATTACAACGCGCCTCTCCAACAATTCCCTCCGTTTCTCCTAGATTTCAGTCCGGCCGAGAACGGGGCGGAGCGGAGGAGCCGGCGGACCGGCCTCCGCTCCGCCGCCGCGGCCGATCAGGAATGCTGCCCCACATAGTCATAGGCGTCCTGGACCGTGGCGATCTTCTCCGCGTCCTCGTCGGAGATGTCGATATCGAACTCCTCCTCCATGGACATGATCAGCTCCACCAGATCCAGGGAGTCGGCCCCCAGGTCGTCCACGAACGATGCCTGGGGCACCACCTCTTCCAGGTCCACGCTCAGTTTATCCGCGATGATCTTCTTGATCTTATCCTCGATGGACATCTACCCGTTCTCCTTTTCACAAAGTAATTACATATACATGCCGCCGCACACATGGATCACCTGGCCGGTGATGTATGCCGCGGCTTCCGATGCGAGAAAGCGGACCACGCCGGCCACGTCCCCGGGCCGGCCCGGCCGGCCCAGGGGGATCTGTTCCACCATGGCCGTCCTGGCCTTTTCGGGAAGCGAAGCGGTCATGGCCGTCTCCACATATCCCGGCGCCACCGCGTTGGCCGTGATGTTCCGGGAGGCGAGTTCCCGGGCCACCGCCTTGGTGAACCCGATGAGCCCCGCCTTGGCCGCCACGTAGTTGGCCTGCCCGGGGTTTCCCATCACCCCCACCACCGAGGAGATGTTGATAATCCGTCCCCTCCGGCGCTTGATCATCGACTTGGACGCGGCCCGTGTGCAGTGGAAGGCCCCCTTGAGGTTGGCGTCCATCACGGCGTCCCAGTCGGCGTCCTTCATGCGGACCAGCAGGCCGTCCCGGGCGATGCCCGCGTTGTTGACCAGCACGTCGATGCCGCCGGTCTCTTCGATGATCCCCTCGATAAAGCCGTTCACCGCGGAGGCGGAGGCCACGTCCACCTGGTCGGCCCGGGCCGATCCCCCGGCCTCGGCGACCCTCCGGACGGTCTCTTCGGCCGCTTCCCCGGCGGCGGCATAGTTGAAGAAGATCCGCGTATCCGGCCCCGCAAAGGCGAGGCAGACGGCCCGTCCGATCCCCTTGGATCCCCCGGTGACGACGATGGTTCGTTGCTCGGTCATGGCTTACCTCTCAAACAGGATGTCGGCCACCCTGTCCATATCCTTGAGGGTATCCGCGCAGGTCGAGACCATGGCCATGTACCCGATCTCCTCCAGCAGCGACCGGGCCTCATCCGGATCGAAGGCCCCGGATCCGAGGATCACCTTCAGGGCGGTCCCGGCCACCACCTGGGCGACCTCGGCGGCGAAGATCCGGGCCATGGGTTCCACCCTGCCGGCGGCCGGGTCCTTCTCCCGGACCAGGGTTGCCGCCCGGCGGACCAGGGCCGCGCCCACCTCCACGTGGGCGGCGGCGTCGGCCAGGGCGAACATCAGGGCCTGCCGTTTGGTCAGCCGGTTCTCGTGGACCCGGTTGATGAGGGTGGTCAGGGCCCGGGCGCACCGGCCCACGGCCTCCCCCCCCACCTGGGGCGCGGCCTTATGGATCTCGTCCATGCGGTCGCCCAGGTCGTTGTAGAAAGCCCCCTTGCTCTTGCGGGTCTTCTTCCAGCGGAAGGTGCTGACGATGCTCTGCTGGATCTCGCTGGTCCCCTCGTAGATGCAGGTGATCTTCACGTCCCGCTTGATCTTCTCCACCTCGTACTCGCAGATGTACCCGTAGCCGCCCAGCGCCTGCATGGCGTCGTCCGCCAGCCGGTTGGCCGATTCCGTGGTGAAGAGCTTGGCGATGGATCCCTCCACCTCCAGATCGGTCTCCCCGGCGTCGAGGCGCTCGGCCACCTCCTGGATGTAGGCGTCCGCCGCCTCCATCCGGACGGCATGGGGCACCACCAGCTTGTGGGTGTACCCCTGCTTGGCCGACAGGGGCTCCCCGAACTGGATCCGCTCCTTGGCGTAGGGGATCACGATGCCGAGGGCCGCGTCCGCGGCCCCCTGGGCCATGGCGGCCACCATGAGGCGGGTGTATCCGAAGACGGCGTTGGCCTGCTTGAGCCCCTGTCCCGGCACCCCGCCGATGAGGTTTTCGGCCGGGACGTAGACATCGGTCAGGGTGATGGGGGAGGTGTTGGAGGCGCGGATCCCGTGTTTCTCCTCCCCCTTGCCCGGCTGAAACCCCTCGGCGCCCTTCTCCACCACGAAGAAGGTGGGGCCCTCCGGGGCTCGGGCCAGGAGGGTGATGAAGTCGGCGGCCAGGCCGTTGGAGATGAACTGCTTGGTCCCGTTGATCCGGTAGCCGGTGACGGTCCCGGCGTCGTCGGTCACCGGCTCCGCCTTGGTGGCCAGGGCCGCCACGTTGCTGCCGGCCCCGGGCTCGGTGACGGCGTACGCCACCAGGCAGTCCCCCTCGGCGATGGCGCCGAGCCACTTCTCCTTCTGTTCCTCGGTACCCCCCACCAGCAGCGGGTCCGCGCCGAGCTGGATGGCGAAAAAGGCGGTGCCGACGCCCAGGCAGATGCCGCACATCTCCCGGGTGACCGCGCAGCAGTCCCGGGCGCCGCCCCCCATCCCGCCGTACGCCTCGGGGATAAAGAGGAGCTGGAGACCGATCTCCGGACCCAGCATCTCCCGGATCACCGCCTCCGGGAAGATCTCCTTTTTGTCGTATTCCAGGATCTTGTCCCGGGTCAGCAGCCGTTTCCGCAGTTGGCGGACCGTGTCCACCACCATCTGTCGTGATTCAGCATCCAATCCGATTTCCGTCATGCCATGAAACCCTGTCCTTGTTGTCACGTGGTTGAACTATTCCTCTTTTTCCGCCAGGATCGTCTTTCCCCGGTAGGTGCCGCACTCCGGGCAGGCGTGGTGGGGCAGCCTCGATTCACCGCACTGGGGGCAGGTGGTCAGGTTCGGCCCCTCGATCTTCTGATGGGTGCGCCGTTTATCCCGCTTTGACTTGGATGTCTTCCGTTTCGGCAGTGCCATTAGTAATCTCCTAAATTTCCGTTATAATTTCGTTTTATAATAAAATAGCCACACATCGTCTTGTGGTGCCATCTAGTAATTGAATTCCCGGGAATTGTCAAGCCTTTTTCAAATTCGGCTCCACCCCCTGTTTTCATTTTGCCGCTTGAGATTTCAGACCATCTATGGTAGGTAGATTGTTTTTGCATATGGAGAATCGCCCCGATGCAGTCCGTCTAGAAGGGCCGCGGCAGCCGGCGTTCATGGGGTTTCAGCCAAAGATTTCCCCAATGACTCAACATTAAACAAGCAAAATAAGTAATCAATGGACATCTAGGTATCGATATGGAACCGATCATCACCCGCTTTCCCCCGAGTCCCACGGGGTATCTCCACGTGGGCGGCGCCCGGACCGCGCTGTTCAACTGGCTCCACGCCCGCCACAACCAGGGCAGGTTCGTCCTGCGGATCGAGGACACCGACGTCCAGCGCTCCACCCAGGCATCGGTGGACGCCATCTTCGAGGCCCTGGACTGGCTCGGCATCGATTGGGACGATGGGCCCCATTTCCAGTCGAAACGGTTCGACCTCTATTCCGAGTACATCCAAAAGCTCCTCGACGCCGGACACGCCTACCACTGCGACTGCCCGCCGGAACGTCTGGAGGCGATGCGCAAGGCGGCCATGGCCGCCGGCGGCAAGCCCAAGTACGACGGCACCTGCCGGGAGCGCGGCCTTTCCGCCGGCGGGAAGGCCGTGGTCCGGTTCAAGGCCCCCCTGACCGGCACCACCGTGGTGGCGGATGTGATCAAGGGGAACATCGTCTTCCAGAACGCGGAACTCGACGACTTCGTGGTGGCCCGGAGCGACGGCACCCCCACCTACAACTTCGTGGTGGTGGTGGACGACATGACCATGGGGATCAACACCATCATCCGGGGGGACGACCACGTCAACAACACCCCCAAGCAGATCCTCCTCTACAAGGCCTTCGGCGCCCCCCTGCCCGTTTTCGGCCACGTACCCATGGTCCTTGGGGCCGACCGGGCCCGGTTGAGCAAGCGCCACGGGGCCATGTCGGTGACCGCCTACCGGGATATGGGATATCTGCCCGACGCCCTCGTCAACTATCTGGTCCGGCTGGGGTGGTCCCACGGCGACCAGGAGTTCTTCACCCGGGGGGAACTCATCGAGAAGTTCACCATCGACCATATCGGCCGGTCCGCCGGGGTCTTCGACCCGGACAAGCTCCTGGCCCTCAACGCCCAGCACATCCAGGCCGCCGATCCCGAAGCCCTGATCCCCCACCTGACGCCGTTTCTGGAGGAACGGGGGATCACCTGCGAGGACACCGGCTATCTCGCCGCCGTCATCAAGACCCTGAACACCCGGAGCAAAACCTTGGCGGAAATGGCCGACAAGGCCCTGTTCTATTTCGGGGAGGGGGTCGACTTCGATGAAAAGGCGGCCCAGAAATTTCTCAAGCCGGGGGTCCTGGATCCGATGACCCTGCTCGTGGAGAAGCTCAAGGCCCTCGGGTCGTTCGAGGAGACGCAACTGGAGGCGGCCTTCACCGAGGTGATGGAGGCCACGGGGCTCAAACTCGGAAAGATCGCCCAGCCGGTCCGGGTGGCCCTCACCGGAACCACCGTCAGCCCGGGGATCTTCGAGGTGATCGAGGTCCTGGGCCGGGACCGGACCCTGGGTCGGCTGCAAGCCGCCGTCGACTTCATCTCCAAGAGGGCGGCCGAAGGGTGATCCCCGGACCGAAATTTTTCACAAAATTTCCCCTTGACGCCGCCGCCATGGTTCGATACCATGACGATCAAATGATTCGCTGGGAGATCGTCCAGCGGCAGGACTGCGGACTCTGACTCCGTCAACCCAGGTTCGAATCCTGGTCTCCCAGCCATCGGAATGCCCAGGGCCTCATCGAAAGATGAGGCCCTTTTTTATTTTGAATCATCATTCGGTGGAACTTCCGCCTTCTCCCCCCCGAACGTCCCATCGACCCGATAATTGAAAAACTCGCCAAAAAAGCTGCTCAGTCGATCCTGGGAAAAAGATCCAGAGATGCCCCAATGGACAAAGTGTCCGATGCGTATACTCAAAGAGAGGAACCGCTTTTTCAATATATCGATATCAACTGTTTCGAGGCAGCCAGATCATCGATCAGAAAATCACCCATCATTCATGGCGTTTCCACCCCTTCAACGCCATCCCCACCACCTCCTCGAACTCATCGGCGAACACGATCGCAAGATCCGCCGTCACATCCTCGGGCACATCCACCATGTCGTGGCGGTTCTTCTCCGGGAATATGGCGGTCCTGACGCCGGACCGGTGGGCGGCCAGGAGCTTCTCCTTCATGCCGCCCACCGGCAGGATCCGGCCGGTTAGGGTCAGCTCGCCGGTCATGGCCACCTGGCGCTTGCATGGGGTCTGGGTCAGGAGCGACGACAACGCCACGGCGATGGTGAGGCCGGCGGAGGGGCCGTCCTTGGGGATGGCGCCGGCCGGCACGTGGATGTGGATATCGTGGTCGTCGAAAAACCCGTTGTCGATGCCGAAGGCCTCGGTGTGGCTCCGGAGGTAGCTCAGGGCCGCCTGGGCCGACTCCTTCATCACGTCCCCGAGGGAGCCCGTTAAAATCAGGTTCCGGGCCCCCTTCATCATGGAGGCCTCGATGAACATGATCTGGCCCCCGGACTCGGTGAGGGCCAGTCCCGTGGCCACGCCGATGCGGTCCTTGGCGTCGGCGGTCTCCATGCGGTATTTGGGCGGCCCCAGGTATCGCCGCACGGTCTCCGGATCGATCTCGATGGTCTCGGTGTCGCCGGTGAGGATCTCCCTTGCCACCTTCCGGCAGACCGAAGCGATCTGCCGCTGGAGCCCCCGAAGGCCCGCCTCGGAGGTGTGCTCCCGGATGAGCGCGGCCACGGCTTCGGGGGAGAACCGGCAGTTTTCCGGCCGGAGCCCGGCCTCCACGATCTCCCTCGGGATCAGGTGGTCGAAGGCGATGCGCTCCTTCTCCCGTTCGGTGTAGCCGGCCAGGCGGAGGATCTCCAGCCGGTCGAGCAAGGGGGCGGGCACCGGTCCCGTGGTGTTGGCGGTGGCGATGAACATGGCCCGGGACAGGTCGAAGGGGATGTCGAGGTAGTGGTCGGTGAACTGGCTGTTCTGCTCGGGGTCGAGGAGTTCCAGGAGGGCCGCGGCCGGGTCCCCCTTGAACTCCTGGCCGAGCTTGTCGATCTCGTCCAGCATGATCAGGGGGTTGTTGACCTCCACCCGGCGAATTTCCTGGATGATGCGGCCCGGCAGGGCTCCCACGTAGGAGCGGCGGTGGCCCCGGATCTCGGCCTCGTCCTTGACCCCGGCCAGGGAGATCCGGACGAACTTGCGCCCCAGGCTCCGGGCGATGGACATCCCCAGGGAGGTCTTCCCGGTGCCCGGCGGCCCCACGAAACAGAGCACCGGCCCCCGGGCGTTGAGGTGCACGGCCTTGGTGGCCAGGGCCTCCTTGACGGTGGCCCGGATCTCCTCGAGCTTCAGCGGCTTGGACAGGAAATGGCCGCTGCCCTTCCGCATGGCCGCCACCGCCACCGGGACCGTGGCATACCCGGTGACGATGATCACCACCACGCTGGGGTCCTTCTTCTTGGCCGCCTCCAGGACGTCCATGCCGTCGACCTTCTCCATCTTCAGATCGGTGATCACAAGGTCGAAGGCGGTCCGGTCCATGGCCTCCACGGCCTCGACCCCGGTGGCGGCCACGGTGACCTGGTATCCGTCCTTGGCCAGGACATATTCCAGGTTCTTTCGAGCCATCTTCTCGTCGTCCACCACCAGGACCCGGTTCTTCCGGGAGGATTTGAGCATCCGGACGGCCAGGTGTTCGAGGATCCGGTCCTTGATCTCCGGCAGGCCGTGGTGGTCCTCGTCCAGGATCGCCTGGGCATGGACGATGTCCGGGTCGTCGTCGGTGTGGGAGTTCCAGGGCAGGCTGGCCAGGTATCCCAGGTAGTTGACCCCGATGGTGTACTCGCTGGTGGAGGAGCCCGTGGCGGCGAGCCGCTCGATCTCCTTGAGGGCCACGTCCTCCACGTTTTGGGGCATGCCGGCCTTGAGCACCCGTTCCTTCAGTGCCCCGATCTCCGGCGGGAGGTCGATCTCCGTGCCCCGCCCCTCCTCCGGCTCCTTGCCCTTATCCTTGTCTTTGTTCTTATCCTCTTTTGAAAAAATCCCCATGGGCCTCCTCCTTCGGTGTCCGGTCCGTTGCCATTGCAGATCGCAATGGCTCGTTGAGATCTGAAATAGCTCGAAAAGTGTCTGGAATCATGGTCAATATCGAGATCGACCGCCGGAGCGTTGCGGATTGCAACCCTCGGACCGATGTCGGCCCGTTCCGTCAGTTTTAAAAATTTCCATTTGATTATCAGTATGTTGGATCGATTGAACCCCATCTGGCACAGCCCTTGCTTTATCCTCTGTCAACCAACAACCCCAACCCGGAGGTGCCAAATGAGTTTGCAAAACCTGTACCGAACCATCGAAAACACCATGGCGGCCGTGGCCTTTGCCGAGGCCGGAGAACCCGAAGAAGCCGTGCGGATGGCGTTCCCCAAGTCCGAGAACGAGCGTCGCAAAGAGATCGAGAACCAGGTCCGGGAAGAGAACCGCCCGAGGCTCCGGCTCTAGTCCCCGTGTGAACAGAAAAAGGCGAGGTTTCCGATGAAAAAAGTGTTGCTGGCCATAACCGGGGAGACCCCGGATCAACGGATCTTCGATTACGCGGTGCAGCTCTGCCTGCGGATCAAGGCCCGGTTGAACATCCTCCAGATCGCGGGCCCCGGAGCCCTGAAAGGCTCCGCCGGCCGGCTCCGGAAACAGGCCGAGCGCTTCCGCCGAATCGTGGACGACCAGATGATGGCGGTGACCTTCGCCGAAGCCGGAGAGGCCCACCCCTTCCGCCCCCCGAAAGGAACCGAACCGGTCTTCGACGATCTCACGGTCGGGACCGGACCGGCGGCCCGGGAGATCATCGACTACATCGACGCCCGGCGGGACATCGTCCTGGCGCTCTATGATCCGAAGCTGGAGGCGGCAAGCGGTCCGTCTCTGCCGGATCGGGTGAAGGATGCGGTGGAAATCCCCCTGGTCCGCGTGGGGGCCTGAGACGTTAACGCAGGCCGATCCGACAACCCTATTACATCAACAACTTGAAGGAGAACGGTACCCATGTTTGACACAGTGAAGAAATGGTTCGGCGCCATGGGCGGGACAGCGGACAAATACCAGCAGGCCGTCACGTTCGCCGAGGCCAATGCCCCGGAGATGGCCGGCGAGGAGCGGGCCGAGGCGGCCATCGAGGAGGGTCCGTCCAAGCTGCTGGTGGTGGGCAACGAGAGCGCCTTTTCCGAGGATGTCGTGGCCTACTCCCTGGACATGGCCGGGCGGATGGCCTACGAGATCGTGGCCCTGAACGCGGCCCCCCTGTCATGCCAGACCTTCCGCCTCTTTTCCGACTCCCGGAAGCAGGTGTGCGAGGATTTCAAGGGATTGTCCGAGCAGAGCGCCGAGGCGTTCCGTCAGCGGGCCGCCGAGGCCGGGATCCCCTTTTCCCACGTGGTCAAGTTCGACGAGGTGGAGACCGCCGTCTCCGAGGTGATGAAGGCCGAATCGACCATCGACTTCGTGATCTCCGACACCGCCGAACCGGCCGAGAACCGGGTCCGGGAGGAGAACCGGCCCCGGAACGAGATCTTTGTCTACTCCATGAACGTCCATTGACCCAAGCTATTGCACATTGCAACAGCCGCGTTGAAAAACGCAACGCCGCCTTCCGTCCCCGCCCATGGCGGGCCGGGACGGAAGCGGGGCGCGGGTGTTGCGATCTGTAACACTTTCCCGCCTTCTTTCCCCTCCTCCCCCGTCACCGCCACACCGCCGAATCCCCGCCGTTACAAGGGCTTTTCCCGATTCACCGGCCATGGCACCGGGATTGCTCTATCCTCGGATCGGGCATCCGCGCACGGCGGCCCCGGACCGGCCGGACGGGTTTCCGGCCTCTTCCCATAACCATTGAGAAGGGAGCATCGAACCATGGGCACGCAGTTTTACATCGGTCTCGCGTTGATCGGGCTGGCATTCGGATTGTGCTTCTATTTTCGGAACGAGAACCGGAAGTGATTTCACCAGCGACGCGACCTGTCCAGCAAAAGGAGCTATCGTTATGACGCCCGAGATGATTTTGACCATGATCGTTCTTCTGTTTGTGATCGTTCTGTTCGTATTCGAGTGGGTGCGGGTCGATGTGGTGGGCATCCTGATGACCGTGCTGCTGCCGCTCATCGGGCTGGTCACCCCCCGGGACGCGTTCACCGGGTTCAGCAGCAACGCCGTCATCTCCATCATCGCGGTGATCATCATCGGCGCGGGTCTCGACAAGACCGGCGTCATGAACCGGGTGGCCGGGCCCATCATCAAGCTGGCCGGGGCCAGCGAAAAGCGGGTGATCACCCTGATCTCCGGAACCGTCGGGGTCATCTCGAGCATGATGCAGAACATCGGCGCGGCGGCCCTGTTTTTGCCGGCCACCCAGCGGATCGCCAAGCGGATGGGGGTTCCGGTCTCCCGGATCCTCATGCCCATGGGGTTCTGCGCCATCATCGGCGGGACCCTGACCCTGGTGGGGGCCAGCCCCACCATCCTGCTCAACGACCTGATGGTCCTGGGGGGCAAGAAGCTCGAACCCTTCGGCCTCTTCACCCAGACCCCCATCGGGCTCTGCCTCCTGGCCAGCGCCATCCTCTATTTCCTCATCTTCGGCAAGGCGGTGCTCCCCTCCGCCGGCGGGGAGAAGGACAAGGGGATCACCGCGTCGCTCATGGAGGAGTACCAGGCCCTGGGGAACACGGCGGAGCTGCGGGTCCCGGAGGGATTCGACGGGCCCAAGAGCCTGGCCGACATCGACATCCAGCGCAAGTACCTGGTGACGGTGGTGGCCCTCTACCAGGCCGAGACCAACGACAAGCACTTTGTCCCGCGCAGCCGGGACCTTCTGTCGGCCGGCGACAGCTTCGTGGTGATGGGCAAGGAGAAGAACATCGAGGCCCTCGCCGAGGAGCATGGGTTCGAGGTGAAGCCGGGCCTGGAGATCTTCGCCGAAAGCCTCTCCCGGACCAACGCCGGCATGGCCGAAACCATCGTCTCGCCCCGGTCCGAGCTGATCGGCAAGACCTTGAGCCAGCTCGATTTCAAAGAACTCTACGGCGTCAACCCCGTGGCCCTGGTCCGGGGGATGAAGATCTTCTACGCGGGGCTGACCCACGTCACCCTCCAGATGGGCGACACCCTGCTCCTCCAGGGCCCCTGGGACCGGTTCCACATCCTCGACCACCGGCCCAAGCCCCGGGCACTGACCTTCACCACACCCCTGGAAGGGGAGATTCTGCGGACCAACAAGGCGACCCTGGCGGTGGTCTGGCTGGCGGTGGCCCTGTTCCAGATCGTCTTTTTGAAGATCCAGCTCTCGGTCGCCCTGATGTCCGGGGCCCTGGGGATGATCATCACCGGGGTCCTCTCGGTGGACGAGGCCTACCGGGCCGTGGACTGGATGACGGTCTTCCTGCTGGCCGGCCTGATCCCCCTGGGGATCGCCTTCGAGAAGACCGGCACCGCGGCCTTCATCGCCAAGGGGGTGCTGGGCTTTCTGGGCAGCCCGTCGCCCATCGTCCTTCTGACGGTCATCGGAATCATGACCTCGTTCTTCACCCTGGTCATCTCCAATGTGGGGGCCACGGTGCTGCTGGTGCCCCTGTGCATGAACATGGCGCTGATGGCCGGCGGCGATCCGCGGATGGCGGCCCTGGTGGTGGGGGTATCCGCCTCCAACACCTTCATCCTGCCCACCCACCAGGTCAACGCCCTGGTGATGCGCCCCGGGGGCTATCGCACCGTGGACTACATGCGGGCCGGCGGCCTGATGACCCTCCTCTTCCTCGCGGTGGAGCTGTCGGTCCTCTATTTCTTCTACGGCATTCAATAAAAGGAGTCGTTATGGCCATCATCACCATTTCCAGGGGCTGCTACAGCCACGGCAAGGAGATCGCCGAGCGGGCGGCGAAGAGACTCGGCTACGAATGCGTGAGTCGGGAGATCCTCATCGAGGCGTCCAAGTTCTTCGACGTGCCTGAAAAGAAACTGCTCACCTCCATCCACGACGCCCCGTCCATGCTCGACCGGATCACCCACGGCAAGGAGCGGTATCTGGCCTACATCCAGACGGCCCTGAGAGACCGCGTGAAGAACGACAACGTGGTCTACCACGGCCACGCCGGACACCTGCTGCTGCGGGATTTCCCCCAGGTTTTGAAGGTCCGGATCATCGCCGACATGAAGGACCGGGTGGCCATGCTCAAAAAGGAGAAGAACATCGGGGACGCCGAGGCCCGGGCCTTCATCCACGAGGACGACGTCCAGCGGGCCACCTGGACCCGGTATCTCTACAAAAAGGAAGTGAGCGACCCGGACCTTTATGATATGGTGATCCGGATCGGCGCCGTCTCCATCGACGATGCCCGGGACCTCATCGTCCGGGCCGCCGGGGGGGAGGCTTTCAAACTGAGCCCGGAATCGAAGCGGGCCCTGGTGGATCTGGCCATCGAGAGCCACCTGCACATCCTGCTGAACGGGGTCTGCGACGCCGAAATCCGGTCCCGGGAAGGGGGGATGGTCCACATCCGCTGCCGGCCCCAGCGGATCCGGAAGTTCGATCCCATCCGCCCCAGCCTGGCCACTCACATCGACGAGACGATCCGGGAAGACCTCACCAAACAGGTCCAGCGGATCGCCCAGTCGGTCCCCGGGGTGAAAGAGGTCATCTGTGACGTGGATTCACCGTATTATTCATAACCGGAATCTGACCATCCGCCTGAAGATCATCCTGGCCTTCGCGGTCTTCGTGGCGGTGAGCGGCATCATCTGGTGCCTGAGCTACTACAACCTCTTCATCATGAAGCAGAAGCTGCTGCTCATCGAGAAGAAGGACAACCTGTTCAACACGGTGCTGGAGGCCCGCCGGTACGAGAAAAACTTCCTGCTGACCCGGAAGATCGAGCACCTGGGGCAGGCCCGGCGGTACGCCCTGGACGCGGAATCCAAGTTCGCCCGCATCGCCGGGGAGTACGGCCGGTACGCCGCCGCCAAGGATTTTTCGCGATGGATCGGCGAGGTCCGGGCGTACATCCGGGTCATCGAGAGCTATTTGAACGGCCCGGGCGGAGACGGCGAGGCGCCGGAATTCGAGGCCTTCCAGGATCGGATCCGGACGGTGGGCAAGAGCATCACCGACTCCCTGGAGGGGATGGTCACCCAGGAGCGCCGGCATGTCACGGGCCTCTTTCGGGAGCTTCAACTCTACCTCTTCGTCGCCATTACCGGGATACTGGTCCTGACCATGTCCGTGGCCTTCTTCCTCTACCACTTCGTCAACCTTCCCCTCAAGTCCATCGAGAACGCCATCGCCAAGATCACCTCGGGGGACTACACGACGATCCCCCAGTTGACCCGGGGCGACGAGTTCGAGTCGTTCGTGGAGAGCCTCAACCGGATGATCAACGAGCTGAACCGGCGGGGCGACCAACTGGTGCAGAGCGAAAAAATGGCATCCCTGGGCACCCTCACCTCGGGGGTGGCCCACGAGCTGAACAACCCCCTGAACAACATCTCCACCTCGCTGCAGATCCTCATGGAGGAGATCGAGGGGGCGGACATCGATTTCAAGCGGGAGCTGATCCGGGACTCCGAGACCCAGGTGGACCGGGCCCGGGACATCGTCAAGGCCCTGCTGGAGTTCTCCCGGAAGAAATCGTTCGTCCAGAGCCGGGTCCATTTCCGGTCCCTGGTGGAGGAGACCCTGAAGCTCATGAAGGGGGAGATCCCCAGCCGGGTCCAGGTCCACATCGACGTGCCCGACGACATCGAGGCCCCCATGGACCACCGCCGGATCCAGCAGGCCTTGATCAACCTGATCATGAACGCCGTCCAGGCCATGAACAACAGCGGAGAGATCGCCCTCCATGCCTGGGAGAACCCGGACGAAAACCGGTTCTACTTCACGGTGGCCGACACCGGGGAGGGGATCCCCGAGGAGACCATCAAGAAGATCTTCGACCCCTTCTACACCACCAAGGACGTGGGCCGGGGATCGGGGCTGGGGCTTTCGGTCACCCACGGCATCATCGACCAGCACGGGGGCCGGATCACCGTGGAGAGCGACCCCGGCCAAGGGACCCGCTTCATCGTGGGCCTGCCGCTCCAGGAGGAGGAGCCCGATGGCGCCGAAGGATAGGGAGACCATCCTCATCGTCGAGGACGAGGAGATCGCCCGGCGAAACCTGGAGCACATCCTCAAAAAGGAGGGCTACGAGGTCGTCCCCGCCAAGAGCGGCACCGAGGCCCTCTCCCTGCTCAAGTCCCGGGACTTCGACCTGGTGATCACCGATCTGAAGATGGAGAAGGTGGACGGCATGACGGTCCTGGGACGGTCCCGGGAGTTGCAGCCCCATGCCGAGGTGGTCATGATCACGGGGTACGCCACGGTGGACACGGCCGTGGACGCCATGAAGGCCGGGGCCTACCACTACATCGCCAAGCCCTATAAGCTCGAAGAGGTCAAGAAGGTCAGCCGGGAGGCCCTGCTCAAGCGACGGTTGTTTCTGGAGAACCGGGACCTGAAGGCGTCCCTGAAGGAGATGCGGCGCCAATCCCCCATCATCGGCCGGAGCGCGGCCATGAAATCGGTGCTCGACACCGTGGCCCAGATCGCCCCGTCGGACATCAACGTCATGGTGATGGGAGAGAGCGGCACCGGCAAGGAGCTGGTGGCCCGGGCCATCCACGACCTGAGCCCCCGGTCCGAAGGAAGGTTCGTGGCCTTCAACTGCGGCTCCTTCACCGAGGAGCTGATGGCCAACGAACTCTTCGGCCACGAAAAGGATGCCTACACCGGCGCCAACCGACGCAAGCCCGGCCTCATCGAGACCGCCGACCACGGCACCGTCTTCCTGGACGAGGTGGGGGACATGCCCCTGTCCATGCAGGTGAAGCTGCTGCGGGTGATCCAGGAAAAAGAGATCATGCGGGTGGGCGGCACGGCGCCGGTGCCGGTGGACGTGCGTTTTGTCGCCGCCACCCACCGGGACCTGTCCCGGGATATCGAAAAGGGGCTCTTCCGCCAGGACCTCTTCTACCGCCTCAACGTGATCACCATCCAGCTTCCCCCCCTGGCGGACCGCGACGGCGACGTGCCGCTGCTGGCCCTCCATTTCCTGGCCCAAAAGAGCCGGGAGATGAACAAGGAGATCAAGGAGATCGACCGGGAGGCGGCCGACCTCCTTTCCAGCTACTCCTGGCCCGGCAACGTCCGGGAGCTGGAGAACGTCATCGAGCGGGCCGTGGCCCTGGAAAACGGAAACACCCTCACCGTGGACGACCTGCCCGACTACCTCGGCAACGCCTCCATCGAAACCTACCGCCGGAAATCCTCCGAGATCCCCACCCTGGTGGAGCAGGAGAAGCGCTACATCCGCTGGGTCCTCGACAAGACCGACTGGAACAAGACCCAGGCCGCCAAGATCATGGACATCGACCGGGTGTCGCTGTGGCGGAAGATGAAGCGGTTTGGGTTGGAGTGATTTTTCGGAGTGAGCTTTTTCCCTTCGTTCTTCCCGAAAATAATGATGATTGTTGGACTGCGTTTTGCGGCTCGCTCATCAAGGGAAGTCAATCAAATTCATTGAGCCATCGGATCTGGTTTTTCATCTGCTCCGATGTAAGGGTTTCCAGCAGATTTCTCAGCCGGTTGATGACCGTCTGGTTCCTGCATTTTGTGGTGAAAATGACCCCCCAATGGTCTTTTCCAGTGGATGCGTATTCATTGCACAATCGCACAAAATCACCGAAATTATTCGTCAGCACCGCTCTTCTCTCGGAAACCGCATGGGCAAGTTGTGTTTCGTCGTCCGTGGTGTTCATTCCAACCTCATAGGAACTGACGACATCGTACCCGTATTCGCTCAGCGCTTTTGCAATTTTCCAGCTCAGATTCTCATTGAGGTAAATTCTAAGCGCGCTCATGCGTCATTTTCTCAATGATCGGCTGCCAATATTCATAGGAAGCCTGTTCGAGCAGTCTGTCCATCTCCTCTCGGTTATCATGATAGTAAGACAACGCATCATGGACCTGGGCCGACGACAATTGCGGAAAGTCCCACAAAAGCTCCTCTACATTGCTCCCGAGCTGATATTGTTCCACAATGGTGCGAACCATTATGCGGGTTCCCAGAATGATGGGCTCCCCGCTTGCAACACCCTTGACTTTGACGATATGAGGATGATCCGTTTTTTCGACCGGTTTTCCCGGATAAAGGTAATTCGACATTCGGCACTCCCAAAAACGATCATTTCTTCATGGTTTCAGGGGATAAAGCATATAAACGAAACAAAATCGATGCTCCAGAAACAACCTGTCGCACACTAATTGATCTCACTCAATTTTGCAACCGGCCTCGCCCTTCGGGACTCGGGCTAACCCGTCCGCTCATTCGCCCTGTCGGGATCGGAATTGCTCGATCGCCTTTTCCACATAGGGCTGAAGGTGGGCCGCCACCTTCCGGTAGCCGTCGACATTGGGGTGGATGCCGTCTTCCCGGTTCAGGGCCGGTTCGCCGGCCACGCCTTCCAGGATGAAGGGGATGAAGATCACATCGAAGTCCACCGCAAAATTCGGATAAACGTCCTCAAAGGCTTGGATATAGTCTTCCCCGAGGTTTTTGACCATTTTCATGCCGGCCAGCACGACGATCACGTCGTTTTTCTGGAGGATGCGGATGATGGCCGCGATGTTCTGTTTGACGGCCTCGGGGTCCACGCCGCGGAAGCCGTCGTTGGCGCCGGTTTCGAGGATGAGGATGTCGGGGTTCA